>CAYQSE010000072.1:12219-23584 GCA_964419905.1 uncultured Enterobacteriaceae bacterium | reverse complement strand
TGCTGCGGCTGATCCGCGGCTGACGGCCGGCCGGGACGGCCGGCCCACGATCCTTGCCTTGGGCCCTTGGTGCCTGACAGGTGGGCCCACGACCCTGGCCTTGGGCCCTTGGTGCCTGGAAGTTCGGCCCACGTCCGAGCTACTGCATGGGGTCGGTGATCTCGGGCCACAGCGCGTCGGCGTCCTTGCGGCCCTGGCGGACCTGCGCGCAGAACCACTGCCAGCGGCCGACGAGGTCGTGCGCGGGCGGCGGCGGGTCGGCGATCACGTCGTAGGCGAAGTCGGCCTCGTCGACGTAGCGGCCGCCGAGGAAGGTGAACATCTGCACGAGCTGGCGGTTGGCGTCGCCCTCGCCCTCGGCGTTCAGCGCGGCGCGGATGCCCGTGGCCACCGAGTCCTCGGCCGCACCGAGCGGGGGCAGGATCGAGTGTGCGGGGAGCTGCACGAGGTGGCTCGCGAGCTCGGTGATCCGGTAGAGCAGGTCGAGATCGCGGCCGCCGTCCTCGCGGGCGAGCGCGAGCGCGGTCTCCGACCACTCCTCGGCGGCGTCGCGGAGCACCGGCGACAGCCCGTCGAGGATCCACTGGAACTCGCCGGCCTCGGCGCGGGCCTGGAACTGCGCGAGGTCCATCTCGGGGGGGAGGGGATCTTTGTCGACCGGGCTCGCGCCGCGGATGTAGCGGGTGATCGGCTCGCCGCGCCCGCCGGACAGCGAGCGCCCGGCGCGCAGCGCGATGGAGAGCCGGGTGAGGGGCTGCACCTGCGCGCCGAACAGCACGTCGAGCACCGCGGGCTCGGGGGAGAGGCCGAGCTCGGCCATCACGCGCCGCGCGTCCTTGCCGACCTTGCGCGCGGGCACGCGGGCGTCGTTGCACAGGCGGACGTAGGCGCGGGTGGCCGGATGACAGCCCTCGGCGGTGCGGGTGACCTCGAACCAGCCGCCGACGCCGTGCGGCGTGGCGGACATCAACACCGGCTGGCCCGGCGCGCCGGCGACGACCACCAGCGCGCCCGCGCCGTGATCGCGCCCGATCCCGCACGAGGCGAGCACGGGCGCATACAGCGCCGCCGGACCGGGCACCGAGACGACGTCGTCCGGGTCGCCCACGACGGACACGTAGAGGGGGAGCCCGAGCTGGCGCGCACGGGTCAACAGCATGATGCCTGCGGTGGTCGCGCCGGGGCTGCTTCCGCGAAGGATGACTTCCATGGTGCACTCACGTCGAAGGGCTGGGGAGGGACGGCAGGCCCGGCGCACCGGGCAAGGGCTCACGCCGGTGGCGCGAGGGCGGGCGGGCGCCGCAGCAGCAGATCCCGCGCGTCGTACATCAGGGGGACGAGGCTCGTGTGGGTCACGGCCCGCACCGCCTCGTCGAGGGGGAACCACCGCACCGCGCCGATGCCCTCGCCCTCGGCGGGCGTGAAGTCGACCATCGGCCCGAGCGGCTCCATCAGGTAGAGGTAGACCGTCTTCAGGCGCGGCAGGCCACCGGGCGCGAGGAAGCCGTAGCGGATGACCCCGATCGGCGCGGTGACGCGCAGGTCGCAGCTCAGCCCCATCTCTTCCTGGACCTCGCGCACCGCGGTGTACTCGGGCACCTCGCCGGGCTCGAGCTTCCCCTTCGCCACCTCCCAGGTGACGCCGGAGCGCCGCGTCACCTGGATGAGGGCGACGCGGATCTGACCGCTCTGGTCGCGCACGGCGGGCAGTCCACCCGCTGAGAGCTGCTCGGCGAACCGATCCTGGAGGTTGAGGATGTGCCGCGCCGGCACGCTGCGGGTGACGAACAGGCTGCCGCGGCGCCGCGGCTGGAAGCGCACGCCCCTCCGCTGCGCACGCCCGGCGTCGACATAGAGCACCTCGGGCCGCCCCCCCTCGAGCCGGTGCGCGACCCGCCACGCCTCGGCCTCGCTGGTGGAGAGGAACACGAAGCTCTTGCGGCCGAGCGTCAGCGCGCCTTGCCGGCGCACGCGCTCGGCGCGCTCGCTCGTGGTCGCGTGGTAGAGGATGTCGGGCACCTGGTTGGGCCCGGGGCGATCGGAGGCGCGGGGGATCAGCCGCAGCCGCTCGGCCTCGATCTCGAAGCGCTTGACGTTGCCGCCCGCGGCCGCCGCGACCACCTCCTCGGGCGTCACCGGCGCGTGCAGATAGCGCTCGGCCGACTGCGCCAGATCCGCGGTCGTGGCCCATCCGTCGGGGTCGATCGCCAGGTGGCCCTGCTCCGGGCCGCTCCGGAGCAGGTGGTTGAGCGCCTTGGACAGGCGGATGGGATCGATGGAGGCCAACGGCGCGCTCTCGGTGTGCTCGTAGATGTCGCCACAACCGGGCGCGATGTCAAGCTCAGCGCCCGGTGTCGCCGCCGCCGCCGCCGGTGTCCGCGGTGTCCTGGTATTGGCAACCCGACGCGCACTGACCGTCGTCGCCGCACGTCGCGACGCCGTCGCCGGTCATGCCGTCCGGACAGGTCTCCTCGAACAAGCAGGTGTCTCCGCCGCAGCACGGCTCACCGGGGAGGCCGCACGGCAGGCAGACCGACGGGCCCGTCGAGGTCAGCGCCACGCACTCGAGCAGGTGGCCCGCGCACGCGTCGTCGGGCGCCTCGCAGCACTCCTGGCGATGCAGGCCGCAGACCTCGCGCCCGTTGAAGAAGAACGAGAAGTGCGTCACCGCCACCTCGGTGCGCGTGCCGAGGTCGACCGAGGCCAGCTTCTCCCAGTCGCCGCCGGGCTGCGCGGTCCACATCACGGCGTCGCCCGGCGTCAGCGTGTGGGGGAGCGAGATCGTGACCGGCACCGCGAACGTCAAGCCGTGCGGCTCGAACGCGACCACCGGGCTGCCCGCCACGGCGGGCGTCGCGGCATAGCCCTCGGAGACGACCTCGATCGTGATCGCGACGTCCTCGGTCAGCGCGCCGGGCGGCACCTCGAGCCGGACCTCCTCGGCGCCCTCGCCGCCGGTGACGATGGCGCCCGCGGGGCCGACTGGCGAGCCCGACGCGACCTCCTCGAGCGGTGTCTCGTCCGGCACGCCCGTGTCTCCCACGGAGTCCTCGACCCCCGGGTTGCAGGCGACGAGCAGGAACAGCGAGAACGTCCACGATGTGAAGCGCATACCGACCCCCTTGGTGACGCCCCGAGCGTAGGCGGCGACACAAGCGGCCCGATGGCCGTGCGGGAGTTGGCGGCGCGGTCCGCCGGGATCTCGGGGGCCACGGCGTGGCGTGGCGTGGGTTATGCGGCGCGCGGGAGGTGTGGATGCTCCGGTTGCTGCCCATTGCGCTGCTCGCGGCGTGTTGGGGCGCCCCGCGCGCCGATTTCGCCGCGGTCACCGCCGCGGACTTCACGGACGCCGAGGGTCGGCTGATCTGCCCGGTGATGGGCGATGTGATCGCGAGCAAGGCGGACGCGGTCGCGCACGCCGAGTTCGAGGGCAAGACCTACTGGTTCTGCTGCGACAGCTGCCAGTACATGTTCGCGGACGCCCCCGACAAGTACGCCGACGGGCGGTTCATCGCCCACCTCGACGAGGCGCACGAGGGGCGGTTCACCGGCTGCTACCACTGACGAGCGCGGCGAAGTCGCGCAGGTCGACGCCCCACCACAGCGCCCGACAGCCCGCGGCGCGCGCGCCCTGCACGTCCCGCTCGGCGTCATCTCCGACGTGGAGGGCGCGGGAGGGCGCCACGCCGACCGCCGCGCACGCCGCGTGGAAGATCGTCGGATCGGGCTTCTCTGCGCCGACCTCGCACGAGATCGCGGCGTGATCGACCCGCGAGAGCACGCCCATCGCGACGAGCAGCGGCCGCAGCCGCGCGTCGAAGTCCGAGACGAGGGCGACGCGGACGCCGTCGGCGCGAAGCTGGTCGAACACCGCGAGGGCGTCGGGTGCGATCCGCCACGCGTCCGTCGCCGCGAAGTGACCATAGAGCGCCTCGAACAGCGCGTCGTCGTCGCTGCCGACGGCGGCGGCGACCACGCGCCGCCAGAACGGCCGCCCATCGCCGGGGTAGCGAAGCCCCTCCCAGGGCGCGGCGAACGACTCGGCGAAGCGCACCTTCACCGCGGCGGGGTCGACGCCGACGCCGTGTTCGGCGGCGATGCGTGCATAGGTCGACGCGACCGGCTCGGCGGGCGCGAGCAGCGTGCCGGCGACATCGACCAGCAGCGCGTCGAACGGCCTCACGGGCGCGGCGCCTCGTCGCTGGCGGCCGCCTCGGTGGGCGCGGGGACGAGCTGCCCCAGGCGCTCGGCCTGCCACAGCATGTAGATGTCGCTCGGCGCGAGGCGGGCGGCCGCGACCGCGGCGGCGTGGGCCTCGGCGAACTCGCCGCGCGACAGGTGCACCATCGCCTTCGTGTCGAGGAAGTCGCTCCGATCCCCGGTCTCGGAGAGCGCCGCCTCGATGCGGTGCAGCGCGTCGAGCGTCTCGTGGTGCGCGAGCGCCTGGTACCAGGCGCGGCAGTTGTCCTGGGTGGGCTCGGTGGGCGCGCGCGAACAGTCACGCGCGATCCCTTCCTCCATCAGCGCCAGCGCGCGATCCGCGTCGCCGAGCGTGGTGTGCGCGGCGACCAGGAAGTCGAGCGGGCGGTCCTGCGGGTGCAGGCGCGCCATCGCGGACTCCATGTCGTGGCGGAACGTCGGGCCGTCGGCTTCCCCCTCGAGGAGCAGCGCGTAGAACCACAGGAACAGCCCCTCGTGCGGATAGAGCCCGAGCAGGCGCCGCACGCTGGCCATCGCGCCGTAGCGATCGCCCTGCGCGAGCGCGATCCGCGCGCGACGCAGCAGGTTCGCGTCGGGGTTCTGAGCGAGGCGGTTCGCCTCGAGCAGCGCGGCGTCGGCATCGTCCCAGCGGCGCTCGCCAAAGCGCGCGTCGGACAGGGCGATCTGGGCGGCGATCTCGTCGGGCTTCGCCGTGACCGCGGCCTCGGCGAGCGCGACCGCGTCCGCGACGCGCCCCTCGAGCAGCAGCCCGTTGACCGCAGCCACGATCTCGCCCTCCTCGACGAGCTCTCCGGGGGCGACGCTGGCGAGGGCCTGCCACGCGCCCTCCAAGTCACCCTTCATCCGGCGCACCGCGGCGAGCAGCACGCGCGCCTCGGCGAGCGCGTCGGGGCTCACCTCGGGCGGCGGGTCGTCGAACAGGGCGCTCAGCAGCGTGGTCGCCTCGTCGGCGTTCCCCATGTAGATGTGCAGCCGCGCTCGATACAGGCTGCGCGTGCGGTCGTCGCCGTAGCGGGCCACGTCCTGCGCCAGGAAGCGCGCGTGGCCGTCGATGGCGCGCGGCCGGCGGCGGCTCTTGCGCAGCAGGATCTTGCCCTCCTGGTAGTCGAGCAGCACGACGCTGCCGTCCAGGATCTCGTGCCCCGCGAGCCCCTTGAGCCCGTCGGGCCCGATCGCGGCCCGCCCCTCGAAGTTCAGCCAGCGGGCGTCGCGCACCGCGGTGATCTTGCGCCCGCCCAGCTCCAGGTGCCCCACCGGGATCCGCCGGGTGACCTGGAAGAACTTGCTTGCCGGCATCAGCTCGGACGCGCCGATCCCGAAGATCGGCTCGAGCCCCTCGGTGTAGTCCTGCTCGAACCGACGGCCGTGCAGGCCCGCGATCAACAGGCCGCTCGCGCCGGTGTCGACCTGCACGACGACGCGGTCGGTGTGCGGCGGGTCTGCGCGCGTGGTCAGGGCGATCGGCGCGAAGATGTGCGAGCCGTCGAAGAACAGCGGCTCGGCCCGCCGCGGCATCCGCAGCGTGCCGGGGCGACGCAGCACCAGGAGATCGGCCGGGTAGTCGAGCTCGAGCGCGAAGTGCGACCACACGTTGTTGCCGAGGATCCCGTCGAGGGGCATCGCGCCGACGGTCGTGGGGATGCCGCGGACGTCGACCGCGAACTCGACGTCGCGCAGCACCGCCTCGCCGAGCGCGAGCGTCGGGACCACCGCCTGGTTCAGCCGCGCGCGCCCGCCCAGTCCCTCGACGAAGCCCAGGTCGTAGTCGACCGCGAGCCCGAGCCGCGCCGCGGTGTCCTTGGAGAGCGCGGAGATCGCGGCGCCGGTGTCGACGAGGAACAGCCCCGCCTCGCCGTCGGGCAGCGTCGCCTCGACGAAGATGCGCGGGCCGCCCTTCTCGGGGCGGATCAGGTCGACGAAGACCTTGTCCGGGCCCTCGTAGCCCACCGTCGTCGGCGCCTCGGGGGCGGCCAGCGCGCCCCCGCCGAGCCACATCACGACCGCCGCCGCCACCCACGCCCTGTACACCATGCGCGCCTCGAAACCCCGCCGACGGGGCCGTTCCCGACAGGCTACAGCCTAGCGCCTTCGCCCGGGGCTGTCCCTGGTCCGTCCACCTTGGGTACGCTCTCGCCATGCAGTTGACCGACGAACAGAAGCAGCGCCTCGCCGAGCTCCTCTCCGACCGCCTGATCGGCTTCGCCACGCGCCGGGCCACGGCCGACGCGGCGGGCATGTCCGACGCGCAGGTCGCCGGCGAGCCCGTCACGAGCTGGCGGCTGCTCATCGACGAGGCGCTCGAGCGCGGGCGGTTCCTCCAGCTGCTGAAGGCCGCCGCGCGTCAGGCCCCCGGCGACGTCGATCTGGACGCGCTTGCCGAGAGCGCGGAGCGCGGCGCGCTGCACCTGCCCGAGCCGCCACCGCCGCCGCCGCCGTGGCGGGTGCTCGTGTTCGGAACGATCGGCGCGCTCGCGATCGTCGGGGTCGTGTTCCTGCTCGCGTCGTGGCTCCAGCGCGCCGGCGGGCCCGACGACGACGCGGGCGTCGCCACGACGGGCGAGGCGCCCAAGGTCGAGGTGCGCTCGGGGCTGAAGCCCGCGCCGAAGCCGTCGCCCCGGCCCACGGCGCCGGCGCCGCCTCCCGAGCCCGAGGTCGAGCCCGAGCCCGAGCCAGCCCCGAAGCTGCGGCCCGGCAAGTTCATCAAGATCCCCGAACCACCCGAGCCCGCGGCGCCCGAGCCCGCGGCCCCCACGGAGCCGACGACGGCCTCCGTCAGCGGGTGCAGCGGCTATGCGTACGCCGGCACGGCGCGCCCCGGGGTCTCCGGCGGGCAGTGGACGCTCACGGGCGGGGTGAACGTCCGCGCCTGGTACCCCACCGCCGAGAACGGCTTCGACGCGCGCGGCACCCTGGTGTGCACGCTCGCGGCAGGCGCCACGGTGCCGGTGGGGGAGCCCATCGAGGTGCCGGGCGGCGCGTGGTGGGTGCCCGTGCTCGGCGCGCCCTGATCGGCTGGATACAGGGCCGCTCCGCGCGAGAGGGTGAAGCCTTGCTCCTGGTCATCGACGTCGGCAACACGAACACGGTGCTGGGTCTCTACGACGGCGAGAACCTCGTACAGACCTTCCGGATCAGCACGTCGAGCGAGCGCACGACCGACGAGTACGGGCTCGCGTTCCTGCAGCTCCTCGCGGTGCACGGGGTCACGCCGGGCGACGTCGAGGGGGCGATCATCTCGTCGGTCGTCCCCACCGTGCTCTACAGCATGGAGAAGGGCCTTCGGCGCTACCTCGAGGTCGAGCCGCTGGTCGTCGGGCGGCGTTTGAAGACCGGGGTGAACGTGCGCACCGACAACCCGCGCGAGGTGGGCGCCGACCGCATCGTCAACGCGGTCGCCGCGATCGACAAGTGGGGCGGGCCGATCATCGTGATCGACTTCGGCACCGCGACGACCTTCGACTGCATCAACGCCAGCGGCGACTACGTCGGCGGCGCGATCGCACCGGGCTTCAAGATCAGCGAGGAGGCCCTGTTCACGCGCACCGCGAAGCTGCCGCGGGTCGAGGTCGAGCGCCCGCCGCACGCGATCGGCACGAACACGGTGCACGCGATGCAGTCGGGGCTGTTCTGGGGCTACGTCGGGCTCGTCGACGGGCTGGCCGAGCGCTGCCGCGGCGAGCTGGATCCGAAGGCGCGCATCGTCGCGACCGGCGGGTTCGCCACCCTCGTCGCCACCGAGTCCAAGGTGATCGAGGAGGTCGATCCGGTGCTGACGCTGCGCGGGCTCCAGCTCCTGTACGCGCGCAACCAGCGCTGAGCGCGCGCATGAACCGCCGCCTGCGCGTGATCTGGTGGACCACGCTCGCGTTCCTGCCGCTGTACGCCGCGTCGGGCGTCACGCTCAGGGCGCGCGTCGCGGACGGTGCCTACGGAACGGACGCCTCGGGCGCGCTGATCGGTGGCATCGCGTTGGCGCTCGGAGGGCTCGCGCTCGCGCTGCCTGCGATGGCGGGGCGTGTCCGGCTCGGCGGGGCGCCAGCGTACCTGCTCGCCTGGTCGGCCGCCGAAGGGGTCGCGATCTGCGCGCTCGCGGCGTGGGTGGGGGGCGCGTCGACCGGGTGGTTCGCTGTGGGCACCGCCGTCAGCGCGGCGCTGCTGATCGTGCTGCGACCCCAGCCGGCCGCGGGTTAGGCCGCGTCGATGACGGATCCCGCACCCACGCACCGCGACGCCGCGCTCGCCCTGGTCGAGGCGCTGCAGCGCCGCTTCGTCGACCGCCTCGAGGGCGCCGCGCGCGCGCTCGGCTCGACGCGACCGCTCGCGCGCGTCGACTGGCTGCGCGATGCGGGTCGCCACGGGGGAGGGAACCGCCGCGAGCTCGCGGACTCGCCGGTGTATGGGCGCGCCTCGGTCAACGTGTCGCAGGTGCACTACGACGACACGCCCGCGCATCGGCTCGACTCGGCGACCGCGCTGTCCGCGATCGTGCACCCCGCCGCGCCGAGCGCGCCGTCGATGCACCTGCACGTGAGCTGGACCGCGCTGCGCGACGGGGTGGCGACGTGGCGGATCATGGCGGACCTGAACCCGGCGATCCCGGTGCCGGCGCACACCGCCGCGTTCGCGGACGCGCTCCGCGAGGCCGCTCCGGCGCACTTCGAGCGCGCGCGCGCCCAGGGCGATCGCTACTTCTTCATCCCGGCGCTCGAGCGGCACCGCGGGGCGGCGCACTTCTACCTCGAGGGGCTCGACTCGGGCGCGTGGGCGGACGACGCGGCGCTGGCGCGACGCGTGGCCGAAGCGGCGATCGACACCTACGCGGGGCTGGTGCGCGAGGCGGTGTCGCAGGCGCCGTCGGCCTCCGAGCACGCGCGCCGCGCCCAGCTGGCCTACCACACGCTCTACGCGTTCCAGGTGCTCACGCTCGACCGGGGCACGACCGCGGGGCTGCTCGTGCACGATCAGAACGACGCGGGCGTGCTCGGCTCGCTGCCGCCGCGCATCGACCGCGCGCTGCTCGAAGGCTGGGGGGAGCGGCTGCCCGCGCCACAGGACGCCCTCGTTCGCGCGATCCTCGACGCGCTGCCAGACGGCGAGGCGCCGGTGATCGATGTGGCTGCGAAGGGGCGGCTCGCGGACGCGCTGCGCCGCCACTACCGCGCCCACCCCGAGGCGATGGCGCTGCAGGCGCCGCTCGGCTCGCCGACGTCCTGACCCGATCGCGCCGGATGGCGGGTGCGCGCGCCGCTTCTGGTTATGAGCGGCCGTCACGTCCGGGGAGCGCGAGATGGCCGAGGCAGCGACAGCGACGAACACCGGCTTCCTGGGCTGGGTAGAGCGGACCGGCAACCGGCTGCCCGATCCGGTCTTCCTGTTCTTCTACCTGATCGTCGGCCTGATGGTCGTCTCGGTCGCCGCGGCGCTCACCGGGGTCTCGGCGCTTCACCCGAGCGAGGTCGACGCGAACGGCGCCGCGAAGGTGCTGCTCGCCGAGAGCCTGATCTCGTCGGCGAACCTCCGCCGCCTGTGGGTCGAGATGCCCACCACGTTCACGCACTTCCACCCGCTCGGCTACGTGCTGGTGGTGATGCTGGGCGCGGGCGTCGCCGAGCGCTCGGGCCTGTTCGCGAGCGCGATGCGCGCCGCGGTGCGCCGCGCGCCGCCGTTCCTGCTCACGCCGGTCGTGGCCCTCGTCGCGATGATCGGCAACCACGCGGCAGACGCGGCGTATGTCGTGCTGATTCCGCTCGCGGCGGTGCTGTATGCGGCCGCCGGGCGGCACCCGCTCGCCGGCATCGCCGCGTCGTTCGCCGGCGTGTCGGGCGGGTTCTCGGCGAACATCATGCCCGGTCAGCTCGACGCGCTGCTGTTCGGGATCACCGAGGCGGCGGTGCAGGGCAGCGGCCTCGATCCGACCTGGGCGGCGAACATCGCGGGCAACACCTACTTCATCCAGGCGATGACGGTGTGCTTCCTGCCGGTGATCTGGGTGGTCACCGACAAGGTGATCGAGCCGCGCCTGGGCACCTGGGTGCCCGAGGGCGAGGCCGCGACCGCGCTCGCCAGCGAGCAGGACGGGCTGTCGCCGGCGCAGCGGCGTGGGCTGCTGTGGGCCGCGCTCGCCTCGCTCGCGGTCGTCGCGCTGTGGGCGGCGATGACGCTGACGCCTGGCGCGCCCCTGATCGATCCCAGCCTGTGCCCGCCCGAGAAGGAGGCGGCGGGGCTGTGCTCGTTCCAGACCACGCTCGCGCCGTTCTACAAGTCGCTGGTCGCTGGGTTCTTCCTGCTGTTCCTGGCGAGCGGGGCCGCGTACGGCGCCGCCGCGGGCACGGTGACGGGGCACCGCGACGTCGTGAAGATGATGTCGGCGTCGATGGGCGATCTCGCGTACTACCTGGTGCTCGCGTTCGCCGCGGCGCACTTCGTCGCGATGTTCAACTGGTCGAACCTCGGGCTGATCACCGCGGTGCACGGCGCCGAGCTGATCCGCAGCTCTGCGCTGCCGCTGCCGCTCGTGCTCGGGCTGCTCGTGTTGTTCACGGGCGTGATCAACCTGTTCGTCGGGTCGGCGAGCGCGAAGTGGGCGCTGCTCGCGCCGGTGATGGTGCCGATGCTCATGCTGCTGGGCGTCAGCCCCGAGGGCACGACCGCGGCCTACCGCGTGGGCGACAGCGCGACGAACATCATCACCCCGTTGATGGTGTACTTCCCGTTGATCCTGACGTTTGCGCAGCGCTGGGACAAGAACTTCGGGCTGGGCAGCCTGACGGCGACGATGCTGCCGTACTCGCTGTGGCTGCTCGTCACCGGGCTCGCGCTGATGATCGGCTGGGTGTGGCTGGGGCTGCCGCTCGGGCCGGGCGCCGAGATCGGCTACACGCTGCCGATCCCCGCGGCGCGGTGAGCTCACCGGGGTAGGACGCTGTGGTGGGTGGGCCGGGATGGCCGGCCTGCTGATTTTCGGCTTGCTGCTGGCTGGGCTTGGGAGGTTGGGCGGCCGGCCGGGACGGCCGGCCCACGTCTTTTTGCAGGAGTTGTTGCTGGCTGCTTGGCTACTGGCTGAGTGTTGCTGTGCCTTGCTGTGGGTCGGCCGTCCCGGCCGACCTGCTTGGCTGGGCGGCCGGCCGGGACGGCCGGCCCACGT
>CAYQSE010000072.1:6640-12119 GCA_964419905.1 uncultured Enterobacteriaceae bacterium | reverse complement strand
CTCTTTGCAGGAGCTGTTGCTGGCTGCTGGGCGAGTCTTGCTGTGCCCGGCTGGCGGCCGGCCGGGACGGCCGGCCCACGTCTCTTTGCAGGAGCTGTTGCTGGCTGCTGGGCGAGTCTTGCTGTGCCCGGCTGGCCCACGTCTTTTTGCAGGAGCTGTTGCTGGCTGTTGGCCGGGCCTTGGGTGTCAGCGGTTGCGGAGGATCTCGGCGAGGAACTGCGCGGCGGTCTTGAAGTCCATGCCGGTCTTGACCCGGATCTGCTCGACGGCGCCGGCGAGGCCGTGCTGCTTGACCAGGGCGGCCACCTCCTCGGGGCTGAGCTTGGCGGTGGCTGGCGCGGAGGGGGGCCTGGGCGCGATGACCGGCTCGGGCGCGATGAACGGCTCGGGCGCGATGAACGGCTCGGGCGCCTCCTGTGGCGCCGGGGTGCGCGTCGGCTGATGCGAGGGCGCCTCGTTCCGCTCGTCGGCGCGCTCCTGACGCTTCGACTCGCGGCGCTTCTCCTGCTTGGCGGCGTCGGTGCGCTTGCGCTCCTTCTGCGCCCCGACGTGCGCCGCCTCGGCCTCGTCGACCTCGCGCCGCTGCGCGGTGGTGTGGCGCCGGAAGCGGTTGCGCTTGCGATCGATCGCCGCGGCTGTCTCGGCGATGCGCCGCACGTCCTCGCGCGACCGGGTGCCGAACGTGCTGTCGTTCCACGTCTCGGACGGCCACGGCAGCTCGGGGATGGCCGATGAAGGGCGCTCCGTCTCGCTGGGCCACCCCAGGGTGAACGGCGACATCTTCAGCGTCTCGAACGCGCGCGTGTGCAGGCCGCCGACGGCCTCCGCCTGGAGGTCGGCCTTCGCGTAGGCGCGCCAGTGGCGCTCGCCGCCCGCGAGCGAGAGCACGGCAGCGCCCATCATCAGCGCGCCGAGAAACGCGCCGAGCGCGAGGAACAGGGTGAGCATCGTTGCCTCCGAGGCTGGCATCGTAAGCGATCGCGGCGCGGCTGTGGTTCAATCGCGGCCGCGGAGGGCTGCACATGCGACGGGTCTGGTGGACCGCGGCGGGTCTGGTCACCCCGGGCGTGGCGCTCGCGGGCGAGGGGGCGGGGGCCTGGTCGCTGCTCGCGCCGTTCGCCGCGATCGCGCTCGCGCTGATCACGCGGCGCGTGCTGCTGGCGCTCGGCGCAGGCGCGGCGCTCGGCGCGCTCGTGTCGGCGGGCGGGAACCCGCTCGACGGGGTCGTCGCGCTCGGGCGCTTCCTCGCCGGCTCGTTCCTCGATCTCGACCACTTCAAAATCAGCCTGTTCTCGGCGCTGGTCGCGGCGATGGTCGGCATCCTCTCGGTGTCGGGCGCGATGCACGGCCTGGTCGATCGGATCACCGGGCTCGCGCGCGGCCCACGGGGCGCGATGACGGCGTCGTGGCTGTCCGGCCTCGTCGTGTTCTTCGACGACTACGCGAACTGCCTCGTGGTGGGGAGCGCGATGGGGCCGCTGTGCGATCGGATGCGGGTGAGCCGCGCGAAGCTCGCCTACATCGTGGACTCCACCGCCGCGCCGGTCGCTACGCTCGCGATCGTGTCGACCTGGGTGGCGTTCCAGGTCGACGAGCTCTCGAGCGCGCTGATCGCGTCGGGCGAGACGCTGCCTGCGTTCACGCTCTTCGTCCAGTCGCTGCCCTACGCGTTCTACTCGTGGTTCACCCTCGCGTTCGTCGGCGCCGTCGCGTGGAGCGGTCGCGACTTCGGACCGATGCGGGCGGTCGAGGCGGACGCGCGGGCCGGGCGGCTCGCCCCGACCGAGGCGTCGGGGATCGTGCTCGGGCCGCCGCTGGTCGCGCTGATCCCGATCGCCGCGCTGGTGGCGGTCACGTTCGGGGCGATGGTGTGGACCGGTCGAGCGGCGCTCGGCGCAGAAGCTGCGTCCGCCGCGTGGTTCGAGGTGCTCGGCGCAGCGGCTGCGTACGACGCGATGGTGATCGGCTCGACCACCGCGCTCGTGCTCGCGACACTCGGGGCGACCACCGCCGGGCGGCTGCCCGCCGCCGCGGTGCCGGGTGCGGCGTGGAGCGGGGTGCGGCCGCTGCTCAAGGCGCTGCTCGTGCTCTACCTGGCGTGGACGCTCGGCGAGGCGGTGCGCGCGACCGGCGCTGCGGAGTTCCTCGCGGGCGGGCTGCAGGGCCGCCTGTCACCCAGCCTGGTGCCGTCGCTGACCTTCGTGCTCGCCGCTGCGATCGGGTTCGCGACCGGCACCTCGTTCGGCACGATGACGATCCTGATCCCGCTCGCGATCCCGCTCGCGCTCACGCTCGCCGGTGATCCGAGCGATCCGGTCGTGCTCGCGAGCACGGCGGCGGTGCTGTCCGGCGCGGTGCTCGGCGATCACGCGTCGCCGATCTCGGACACCACGATCCTCTCGTCGCTCGGCGCGGGCGTCGATCTGGTCACGCACGTCCGCACGCAGCTTCCGTATGCGGCGACGACCGGGATCATCGCGCTGGGGTTTGGCTACCTGCCGGCCGCCATGGGCGTCTCACCGTGGCCGCTGCTGCTGCTCGGCACCGCCGCTTGCTTCGTCGTGATCCGCGTCTTCGGACGGCTGCCCGAGGACGCGATGGTGGCTTCAGGCGCCGCGGCGCGCGAGCTGTGAGGGGAGCTGCCCGCGGGTGTACAGGTCCCAGTAGATGTCGAGCCGCTCCTTGACCTTGCCCGAGAGCAAGACGGCCCCGAAGATGTTCGGGAACGCCATGCCGAGCACCATCAGGTCCGAGAAGTCGAGCACGTTGCCGAGCTTGAACACCGAGCCGAAGAACACGAAGAACAAGAAGATCACGCGGTACGGCATGCTCGCGCGGTCGCCGAACAGCCAGGTCGCGCAGCGCTCGCCGTAGTAGCTCCACGAGATCATCGTCGAGAACGCGAACAGCACGACCGCGATGCTCAGCACGACCGGGAACCACGGCAGCACCGTCGCGAACGCGCGGCTGGTCATCACCACGCCCTGCTCGAACGTGCCGTCGCCGGTGTCGAGGTAGGTGCCGGCGCTGACCACGACGAGCCCGGTCATCGTGCACACGATCACCGTGTCGATGAACGGCTCGAGCAGCGCGACGATGCCCTCGCGCACCGCGAACCGGGTCTGCGCGGCGGAGTGCGCGATCGACGCGGAACCGACGCCCGCCTCGTTCGAGAACGCCGCGCGGCGGAAGCCCATCACCAGCACGCCGATGAACCCGCCCCACACGCCGCTGGGCGTGAACGCCTCGCTGAGGATGATCCCGAACGACTGCGGCACCGTCTGCCAGTTCACCGCGAGGATCCAGGTGCCGGCGAGCAGGTAGATGCCGCACATGATCGGGACGATGAAGCTGGTGGCGGCGCCGATCCGTCGGATGCCGCCGATGATCACCAGCGCGACGCAGCCGGCGAGCAGGAGCCCGTAGAGCCACGCGCGCCCCTGCAGCAGCGGGACGACCTCCTGCACCGCCGCGTACGACTGGTTGGCCTGGAACATGTTGCCGCCGCCGAAGCTGGCGCCGATGCACATCACCGCGAACATCACCGCGAGCACGCGCCCGAGGCGCCCCCAGCCCAGCTCGCGCAGGCCGTCCTCGAGGTAGTGCATCGGGCCGCCCGAGACCGTGCCGTCGGGACGGCGCACGCGGTACATCTGGCCGAGCGAGCACTCGGTGAACTTCGACGCCATGCCGAGCACGCCGGCCACGATCATCCAGAACACGGCGCCGGGGCCGCCCATGCCGACCGCGAGCGCGACGCCGGCGATGTTGCCCAGCCCGACCGTCGCCGAGAGCGCGGACGTGAGCGCCTGGAAGTGGCTGATCTCGCCCTCGTCGCCCACGTCGTCGAACTTGCCCGCGGTGACGCCGAGCGCGTGCCGGAAGGCCCAGAACTGAACGAACCGCATGCGGATCGTGAAGAACACGGCGCCGAGCACGAGCCACAGCACGATGAACGGGAGGTTGTTCTGCTCGGGGTTGGGCAGCCGCGACGCGTCGAGGCGCGGGGGCCCGACCAGCGTGGCGACCTCGGGCGTGGTCTCGCGCACGGTCCACGTCGCATCATCGAGCGACACCTGCATCCCGGCGAGCGGCGCGGGTGCGCCGAGGTCGGCGAGCGGCACCTCGCGGAGGGGCCTGCGCTCGTAGGTCGTGCCGTCCCAGCCCGTGACGAGCTCGTCGCCGACGACGTGGCCCACCCCCTCGCCCAGGGGAAGGCGGTTGTCCCAGAACATCACGTCGAAGAACAGCACCGTGTAGACCGGCGTGACGAGCCAGCGACCGAAGCCAGCGTCCAGCGTCTCGGCCCAGCCGGGCTGCGGGGGCGCGTCCTGCGCCGACGCGCGAGACAGCGGGGCGAGCGCGATCAGGACCGCCAGCAGGAGCGCGGCGAGCGGGGATCGGCTTGTCATGGGGTACCTCCGGAGCGCGGCGGTTAGTACCACGGGACGCGCCACAATGCGCGCGTTGGGGGCTCCGTGCTGTTCCGACTCTCCGTCCGCCTCGGCCACGCAGCGCTCCGCGCCCAGGGCTTCCGCTCCCGGTTCGTGCACACCGACGTCGGGCGCGTTCATGCGTGGGAGTACGAAGGCGCCGGCGAGCTGCCGCCGATGGTCGTGCTGCACGGTATCGGCGCGCGAACCGGACACCTCGCGCCGCTGCTCGCGCGCCTGAAGCGCGAGGCGAGCCGGCTGATCGTCCCCGATCTGCCGGGGCACGGCAAGTCGCCGGTGCCCTACGGCGGGCTGAGCGGCGCCACGCTCGCGCGCGGGCTCGAGCAGGCCCTCGACGCGCTGATCGACGAGCCTGCGGTGGTGTTCGGGAACTCGATGGGCGGCATGGCCGCGATCCGGTATGCGGCGCGTCGCCCCGAGAAGGTGCGTGGGCTCCTGCTCGTCTCACCCGGCGGCGCGCCCCCACACGACGGCGACCTCCGCGGCTTCCTCGACCTGTTCCGGATGCGCACCCGCAGCGAGGCGCTCAGCTTCACGCAGCGCCTCTATGCGCGTCCGGTCTGGTTCGCGCCGCTGATCGCCAACGGCGTGCGCCGCAACTTCAGCCAGCCGGCGCTGCGCGCGTTCGTGGACCAGATCACCGACGCCGATCTGCTCTCGCCGGACGAGGTCGCCGGGCTGACCCCGCCGGGCCGGCTGATCTGGGGTCGGGAAGAGAAGCTCTTGCCGCCCGAGCACCTCGCCTTCTTCAAGACGCACCTGCCCGCGCACGTCGAGGTCTTCGAGCCCGAAGGCTACGGCCACTGCCCGCAGCTCGACGCCACCGACGCGCTCGTCCGCGACATCCGCGCGTTCGCCCGCGACGTCCTCGCGCCCCCCGCGCACACCCGCTGAGCAGCCCGGCACCCAGACCTGGGCCGGCCGTCGCCGGGACAGCCCAGCACCCAGCCGTGGGCCGGCCGTCCCGGCCGGCCGCCTTGCAGGGACAGCCCGGCACCCAGCCGTGGGCCGGCCGTCCCGGCCGG
>CAYQSE010000072.1:0-6540 GCA_964419905.1 uncultured Enterobacteriaceae bacterium | reverse complement strand
CCGCCTTGCCGGGACAGAGGTCGGCCGGGACGGCCGACCCACAGCAACCAGCCTCATCCTGCCGCCCTGCCGGGACAGAGGTCGGCCGGGACGGCCGACCCACAGCAACCAGTCTCCTCCTGCCGCCCTGCCGGGACAAAGGTCGGCCGGGACGGCCGACCCACAGCAACCAGCCTCATCCTGCCGCCTTGCCGGGACAGAGGTCGGCCGGGACGGCCGACCCACAGCAACCAGCCTCCTCCTGCCGCCCTGCCGGGACACAGGTCGGCTAACGGTCCTCGAAGCCGACCTTGCGCAGCCCCTTCGTGCTGCGGGTCCAGTCGCGCTCGACGGCGACGAACAGCTCCAGGTAGACCCGGCAGCCGAGCACCTTCTGGATCTCTTGCCGGGCCATCGTCCCGATGCGCTTGAGCATCTCGCCGCCCTTGCCGATCACGATGCCCTTCTGGGTCGGGCGCTCGACCACGATCTTCGCGAAGATCCGCACCATGCCCTGCGTGTCACGCTCCTCCTCGTCGAACTTCTCGATCTCGACGAAGGTGGAGTAGGGGATCTCCTGCTCGGTCAGGTGGATGATCTTCTCGCGGATGATCTCGGCGGCGAGGAACCGCTCGCTCGCCTCGGTCCAGTGCTCGACCGGGAACAGCGGCGGATGGATCGGCATCAGCGACCGAAGCTCGCCGACGAGCGCGTCCACGCCATCGCCGGTGAGCGCCGAGATCGGCACCGCGGCGGCCAGCGGCACGCGCTGGGTGAGCGCCTCGATCACCGGCAGCACGAGCGGCTTGGGCACCAGATCCATCTTGTTCGCCGCGAACACCACGGGCCGACCCGCGGCCACCAGCGTGTCGGCGATCTCCTCGCCGAGCGCGTCGAGCAGCGGCTCGCCGGCCTCGACGCGGCGCGCGAGCACCGTCATGTCGCCGAGCCAGCACACCGCGTCGACCTCGTGGATCGCGTCGAGCGCCCGGCGCACCATCGACTTGTTCAGCTCGGTCCAGGCCTTGTGGATGCCGGGCGTGTCGAACAGCACGATCTGGCAGGCGTCGTCGTTGTGGATGCCGACGATGCGGTTGCGGGTGGTCTGAGGCTTCGCGCTGGTGATCGCGAGCTTCTCGCCGAGCACCTGGTTGAGCAGGGTGCTCTTGCCGGCGTTGGGCTCGCCGATCAGGGCGACGGTACCGCACTTGAACTCGCTCACGACGTCTCCTCGAGGTCCACGAAGAACTGCCCGCGCACCAGCGACGGGTCCGGCTGGATCCGGACGCTCCTTAGCCCATGTCGGGCGCGGAGGTCGCGGACGTGCTGATTGCGTGGACCGCGTGCGCGCGTCTCGTCGGGAGGCGCGCACCGGATCACAATGTGCGCGCCGCGCGGGGCGCCGTCCACCAGCGCGTAGAGGACGTCGCGCGTGCGTCGCGCCTCGACGAGCTGACGCAGGGCGGGGTGGCGCGGGCCGGCGAGCGCCTTGCCGAACCCGTCCGGGCCCGGCTGGATCCCTACGCGGAGCACCTCGACGCCCGCCGCCTCGAGCACGTCCAGCATCGCGCGGCACACCGTGACCGCCTCGCCGAGCTCGAGCGGGCGGTAGCGCCCGTCGAGGTGGTGGCGCTGGAGTGCGGCGCCCTCGAGCACGAGCACCGGGTGCAGGCGCGCGGTGCGGACGAGCGGGGCTACGCGGTGGGCGTCCGCTACACAGGTCTCGAACGTCGAGCCCGGCAGCCCCGGCCACAGCACGACGCCCGGCGCGATGCCCAGCCCGGGCAGCGCGCGCAGGATCTCCTCGACCCGCGCCCCGCGGTAGCGGCGCCCCGCGGCCTTGAGCAGCGCGTCGTCGAACGTCGCCGCGTCGAGCTCGATCTCGACCACGCCAGCGCGCGCGAGGCGCTCCACGTCGGCCCGCGTGAGCAGGTCGGGGCGCACCCGCGCCCGCTTCGGCGCGTCGCCCGCGGCCGCGAGCAGCGCGTCGGAAGGCGGCGGCCCGCCATAGAAGCCGACGCGCAGCGCGGCACCCGGGCCCGCCACCTCGGTGCGGTAGTAGTCGACGAGCGCCGCGACGACCTCTGGGTCTGGCGTCGGCGGAGGCGGGGGGCAGAGCACGCAGCGCGGCGTGTCGGGGCAGCAGCCGAGCTGCACCGGTGCGACGACGGGGCTCAGGCGTCGTCCCGGGCGAGCAGGGCGCGCAGCGCGTCGGCGGCCGCCTCGCGCATCGCGTCGCGCTTGCTGCCGCCCTCGCCGCGCCCGAGCACCTCGTCGCCGACGCGCGCCTCGACCTCGAAGGTCGGCGCGTGGTCCGGGCCGTTCGCGCGCACCACCTCGTAGGTGGGCGTGCGCTGCCAGCGGCGCTGCACCTCCTCTTGCAGGTGGCTCTTCGGATCGTTCCACGCCCGGTCGCCGTCACGCGCGACCCCGTCGTCGAGCGCGTCGAGGTGCGGCGCCATCCACCGGGCGACGGCGTCGAGGCACGGCACGAAGCCCGCGTCGAGGTAGAGCGCGCCCAGCACCGCCTCGGTCGCGTCCGCGAGGATCGACAGCTTGCGGCGCCCGCCGCTCTGGTCCTCGCCGCGCCCGAGCCGAACGACGGTGCCCAGGTCGAGCTCGGCGCCGAGCCCGGCCAGGATCTCGGTGTTCACCATGCGCGCGCGGTAGCGCGACAGCAGCCCCTCCGGGGCGTCGGGGAAGCGCTGGAACAGCAGCGTGGTCATGCACGCCTGCAAGATCGCGTCGCCGAGGAACTCGAGGCGCTCGTTGGGCGTGCCGCCGAACTCGTGCGCCCACGACGTGTGCGTCAGCGCGCGCAGCAGCAGGTCCGGATCGTCGAAGCGGTGGCCGAGGCGCTCCTGCAGGAGGTCGAGCGCGCTCATGCGGCCGCCGTCATGGGGTGCGAGGCCTCGATCCACCCACCGCCGAGCACGCGGTCGCCGTCGTAGAACACGACCGCCTGGCCGCGCGCCACCGCCCACGCGGGCTCGAGGAAGGTGACGTCGGGGTGCTCGCCGGGGCCGACGTGACACGGGAGCAGCGCGCCGCGGTGGCGGATGCGCGCGTGCACGACCCGCTCGGGCGCGGGCCGGTCGTGCCAGGTGCAGCCCTTCGCGAGCAGGCCGCCGTGGCGGATCGCGTCGGGATCGGTCGACACGACGACGCGCCGCGCCGCGGGCTCGACCGAGACGACGTACGCGGGGGCGCCGAGCGCGACGCCGAGGCCGCGGCGCTGGCCGACCGTGTACCGGAAGTAGCCGTCGTGGCGCCCGAGCACGCGCCCGTTCACGTCGACGATCTCGCCCGCGCCGTCGAGGTCGGGTCGCTGGGCCTGGATGAACGCGGCGTGGTCGTCGTCGGGCACGAAGCACAGCTCCTGGGACTCGGGCTTGTCGGCGGTGCGCAGTCCGAGACGCCGCGCGTGTGCCCGCACCGCGGCCTTGTCGAGCTCGCCGAGCGGGAACAGCGTGTGCGCCAGCGCCTCGGGCGTGACCGGGAACAGGAAGTAGGACTGGTCCTTCTCGGCGTCGCGCGCGACCCGCAGCGCGCCGTCGACCACCCGCGCGTAGTGCCCGGTGGCGAGGTGCGACGCGCCCAGCGCCCGTGCGCGGGCGAGCAGCACCTTGAACTTCAGCACCCCGTTGCACTGGATGCACGGGCTGGGCGTGTAGCCGGCGGTATACGCCGCGATCAGGTCGTCCACGACCGCCTTGCGGAACGCCTCGCGCAGGTTCATCACATAGAACGGGATGCCGAGCGTATCGGCGACCTTGCGGGCGTCGAGCGCATCATCGAGCCCGCAGCAGCGCTTGGCCTCGGGCACCGCGGTGGGCTGGTCGTGCAGCTTCATGTGCACACCGATCACCTCGTGGCCCTGCTCGACGAGCAGGCCCGCGGCGACCGACGAGTCCACGCCTCCGCTCATTGCGACGACGACCTTCAAGGCACCTCCGCGCGCCGTATACCCCGTCCCAGCGTCCGCGGGCACCCCAGGCCCGCGCCGGCGCCGGTGGCCCTGGGGGTCGCGCTGCAATAGGTCGGGGGCTTCGCCAAGCGAGCCACCATGTCCCTGCCCGTCGTCGCCATCGTCGGACGCCCCAACGTGGGCAAGTCGACCCTGTTCAACCGCCTGGTCGGGTTCCAGAAGGCGGTCGTGCACGACCGGCCCGGCGTCACCCGCGACCGCCTCTACGAAGAGGCCGAGGCGCTGGGGCGGCGGTTCATGCTCATCGACACCGGTGGGCTCGAGCCCATCCCCGACACCGACCTGCTCGCCGCGATGCGGCACCAGTCGCTGGTGGCGGTCGAGGAGGCCACGGTCATCATCTTCCTCGTCGACGGCCGCAAGGGCGTCACGCCGGCCGATCTCGAGGTGGCCGACCTGATGCGCCGCGCCACCAAGCCCGTCGTGCTCGCGGTGAACAAGGTCGACGGCCCGCGCCACGAGGACCTGGCTGCCGACTTCTGGGAGCTCGGCTTCGAAGCGCTGTTCACCGTGTCCGCGGCGCACGGGCGCGGCATCTACGAGCTGCTCGAGGCGGTCATCGATCGCCTGCCCGAGCCCGCCCCCGAAGAGCTCGCGGCCGACGACGACGAAGACGCCGACACGCTCGGCACCGACTTCGACGAGGAAGCGTTCCAGGTGCCCGAGGAGGTCGGCGCCGTCCGCATCGCGGTGATCGGCAAGCCGAACATCGGCAAGTCCACGCTGATCAACAAGCTGCTCGGCGAGGACCGCCACCTCGTGCACGACATGCCCGGCACGACGATGGATCCGGTCGACTCGGCGCTCGAGGTCGACGGGCGCCGCTATGTGCTCGTGGACACCGCCGGCGTGCGCAAGAAGGGCAAGATCGACGACGTGCTCGAGCGCTCGGTCACGCTGCGCTCCATCCGCAGCATCGAGCGGTGCCACGTCTGCCTGCTCGTGATCGACGCCACCGAGGGCCCCGGCGAGCAGGACGCGCGCCTCGCCCAGCTCGTCGCCGATCGCGGCCGCGCGCTGATCGTACTCGTGAACAAGTGGGATCTCGTGAAGGGCAACGACGAGATCAGCAGCAAGAGCATCGACGAGGATCTGCTGCGCAAGCTGCCTCACGCCACCTGGGCCCCGCACCTGTTCATCGCCGCCAAGACCGGCAAGGGCCTGCAGCGCGTGCTGCCGATGGTCGACAAGGTGTTCGAGAACTTCAACCGCCACATCTCGACGGCCAAGCTCAACCGCTTCCTCGAGTGGGCGGTCGGCCAGCAGTCGCCGCCGCAGCTCCACAACCACCCGGTGCGGCTGCAGTACGTCACCCAGGCGCGCGTGCGCCCGCCCACCTTCGTCGTGTTCTCGAACACGCCCGACGGCATCAAGGCGCCCTATCGCCGCTACCTCGCGAACAAGTTCCGCGAGGAGTTCGAGTTCGAGGGCAGCCCGGTCAAGATCCACTTCCGCAAGCGCCGCAAGGCGGGGGAAGAGAAGACCGGGTGAGCATCCGCATCCTCGACGACGGCCTCATCAACCAGATCGCCGCCGGCGAGGTGGTCGAGCGGCCCGCCTCGATCGTCAAGGAGCTGGTCGAGAACGCGCTGGACGCCGGCGCGCGCACCATCCGCGTCGCGTTGCGCGGCGGCGGACGCGCGCTCGTGCGTGTCGAGGACGACGGCTGCGGGATGGGCCCGGACGACGCGCTGATGTGCCTGGAGCGGCACGCCACGAGCAAGATCCGCGACGCGGACGACCTGGCGGTGGTGCAGACGCTCGGGTTCCGCGGCGAGGCCATCCCGTCGATCGCGGCGGTGTGCCGGTTCCAGCTCACCACGCGCCGCCATGACGACGATGTCGGCACCGAGGTGCGCGTCGAGGGCGGCAAGATGATCAGCGTGAAGGACGCCGGCTGCGCCGCGGGCACCGTGTTCGACTGCCGCGCGCTGTTCTTCAACCTGCCGGTGCGCCAGAAGTTCCTCCGCACCGCCGCCACCGAGCTCGGGCACTGCGTCGAGGCCGTCGCGCGCGAGGCGCTCGCGCGCCCCGACGTCGACTTCGCGGTCACCCACGACGGCCGCGACGTGCTGCGCGCGCCGCCGTCGGATCTAGCCGGGCGCGCCCGCGCGGTGATCGGCGACGACGCCGCCGGGCTCGTACCGATCGACTTCGTGCGCGGCGACTACCACGTCACCGGGCTGATCTCGCCCACCGGCGTGCACCGCGCCGGGCGCACCGGGGCCACCTACGCCTACGTGAACGGCCGGTTCGTCCGCGACGCCGTCGTGCACCGCGCGCTCGCCGAGGCGTATCGGGGCCTGCTGCCCGCGGGCCGCCACCCGATCGTCGTGCTGAGCCTGGCGCTGCCGCCCGATCAGGTCGACGTGAACGTCCACCCGGCCAAGATCGAGGTGCGGTTCCGCGACCCGCGCGAGGTCGGCGAGGCGCTCTCCGAGGCGCTGCGCGGCGCGCTGACCGCGCACGGCGAGCAGCGCCTGCACCGCCCGGTCGCCGCCGCCGCGCGTCAGCCCACCGGGCAGCCGGCGCTGCCGCTGCCGGGGCCGCCCACCGCGTTCTGGGCCGCCGAG
>CAYQSE010000071.1:15899-23673 GCA_964419905.1 uncultured Enterobacteriaceae bacterium | reverse complement strand
GAACCCGCCTTCATCCTGACTTCTTGGAGAAGTGATCAATCGACAGCCGGGACGGCCAGCCCACGTCTCGCCCAGGGTCCGTGGGTCGGCCGTCCCGGCCGACCGTCCGCTGCGGCGGTCCCTCAGTCGATCGGGAGCAGGACCAGCAGGCCGTCGTCACTCCACGCGACGCGGCGACCACCCCGAACGGTCGCGTCCGTGACGGGCAGGTCGCGGGGCAGGCGCGGCGCGGGCTCGCGCGGCGGCGCCTTCACCCGGGACGCCGGCGGCGCGACGCGGCCCGCCTCGACGACGTGCTGGCGTCCCTCCGCCGACTCGACGATCGCGCGCACGCCGTCGCCCCAGCCGCGGGTCAGCACGTCGTCAGCGAGCACGGGGACGTGCATGGGCTCGATCACCCGTCCGGTCTCGGGGTCGAAGCGCACGCCGTAGCCAGTCTCCCAGTCGGCACTCAGCCACGCGTCGTCGGTCGGGACCGTCACACCGAAGCGCACGCACGGTCGCTCGAACAGTCGGCGCCCGGTGTCGAGATCCCACACGACGCCCGCGGGGCCCGCGAGGCGCGCCCCGCGCAGGGCGCAGCTGGCCTCTCGCGGACGCCAGCCGAGATCGACGCCGACCGAGAGGGTGCCGTCGAGGCCGAGAAAGCGACCCGCGGCGTCCAGCGGGCGCGCGTGGGGCTGATCATGGACGATCGCGCCGTCGCGAAGATCGATGCACACGGCCCGCCCTTCGAGCGTGACGCCGGCGACCGCACCGCCGTCCGCACGCCAGCGCTGACCCCACGGGGTGCGCGCCAGCGGGACGGGGAGGGGGCGGAGGTGCCCTCGCGCAGGCGCGGCGCGGTCCCAGGCGCTGTCGTCGCCGACGAGCAGCGCACCGTCGGGGCCCGTCGTGAACGCCTGGGTCGCCTGTAGCTCGCACACCGCGCGCGGCGCGTGGCGATGCGTCATCCGGTACAGCCACCCGTCGCTGCGCCACGCGAAGCCTTCGCCGCGGCGATACGGCCGCAGGTCGCGGGCGCGGCTGGCGCCCTCGGGCAGCGGGAGATCGGCGCCCGCGGCCTGTACGCGCCAGCCCTCGCCGCGCCGCGACCACGCGCGGAGATCCGCCCCGTTGCGAACGCGCACCGGGGCGCCTGCGGCGTCGGGTGGACCGTGCAGGCGGGTCGGCGGCCCCGTCCTCGGCACGTGCACCACTTCGCCCTCGGTGGTCCACGCGACCAGGCCGCCCTCGGGGAGCGGCTCGACGTCGGGCGCGCCCGCGAGCGGGAGGACGAGCACGCGCGCGCCGCGTCGGACCCACAGCCGCTCGCCGTCGTGCCACGCGGGCCCATCGAGGGTCCACCACCACGCCACGCCGAGCCCGGGGTGCAGCAGCGCGGGCAGGCCCGCGTCGGGGCCGACCGCGAGCGTCAGCGCGTCGCGCATCAGGTGCCCTCGAGCACGAAGCGGTAGCCGATCCCGCGCACCGTGAGCAGATGGACCGGCTCGCCGGGCGTGTCGAGCTTCTGCCGCAGCCGGTTGATGAAGTTGTCGACCGTGCGGTCGGTCCCGAAGTAGTGGCTGCCCCACACCTGCTCGAGGATCGCGTCGCGGGTGATGGGGCGCCCCTCGCGCTCGATCAGGAACGCGAGCAGGTCGTACTCCTTGCTCGTCAGCGTGACGAGATCGCCGTTGCGGCGCACCTCGCGCCGCTCGAGATCGATCTCGTTCTCGCCGAACCGAAGGCGCGAGGTGGGCGCGCGGCGGCGCAGGTGGGCCTTGATCCGCGCGAGCAGCTCGACCACCGAGAACGGCTTGCTCACGTAGTCGTCGGCGCCGAGATCGAGCCCCATCACCTTGTCGAGGTCGCCGCTCTTCGCCGAGAGGAGGATCACCGGCACGTCCGAGCCGCGGCGGCGCAGCGCCTCGACCACCTGGTAGCCGTTGACGTGCGGGAGCATCACGTCGAGCACCACGAGATCGACCTCCTCCTCGCGCAGCACCTGCAGCGCGCGCTTTCCATCGGTCGCGGTCAGCGTCTCGTAGCCCTCGAGCTGGAGGTTCATCTCCAGGCCGCGCAGGATGGACGCGTCGTCCTCGACGATCAGGATGCGGTGGGGCATGGGCTCCGTACCGTGTCGGTCGCCCTGTTGTAGCGCGTCGTCGCGGCCCACGCCGGGGTACACTCGCGCCGTGCGAAACCTCGCCCTGTTGCTGCTGTGCGCTGGCTGCGGCCGGCTCCCCGCGCCGATCGTCGCGCTCGCCGAGTCCGAGCGCGCGCCGGTGCAGGCCGTCGCGGTGCTCGGACCCTCGGCGCGGACCGATCCGGCCGTCGTCGCGGACGTGACCCGCGCGGTGCGCGACGAGCAGGTGGGGCTGATCGTGTTGCTGGGCGACGCAGTGCGCGGCGGACGCCCCTCCGCGTGGGACGACCTGGCGAGGCGATGGGAGGAGGCCGCGTCCGCGGGCGCGGCGATCTGGCTGCTGCCGGCCGCAGCCGAGTACCGCGGCGACCCACGACGGCGCGCGTGGACGGCTGCGACTGGTGCGCCCGCGGGGTGGGGGACGCGCCCGCTGGGCGAGGGGGTCGCGCTGGTGGGCCTGGAGTCCGATCGTCGCCGGATGGGCGCCTTGTGGCCGGAGCAGCAGTTCTGGATCCCGCCCGCGCTGGCGCGCACCGAGTCGCTCGTCGTGCTCGCGCCCAGGGGGCCGGACGCAGGGCGCGCGATCGGCGCCGCCCTCGACGCGGCGCCGCCGCACGCCGCGCGGGCGGTGATCGTCGCTGGCGATCTCCACGCGCTCGCGTTCCCCGGCGGCAGCTTCGGCGCGGCCCAGGTGCAGGCCGGTCCGGCGGCCCGCGAAGCCGGGCAGCCGGCGGGCTGGTGGTTCCTCCGATGCGAGGCCGAGGGCGCGCTGAGGCTCTCGTTTCGACCCGCCGCGCCCGTCGATCCCGCGCCCGTCACGTGGCGCCATGATCCGAGCGCCGGCTGGTCGCCCGTTGAATGACCGATGGTGGTGAAACACCGATCGGTGCGGTACAGGAAAGCCCCTACCCAAGGAGCCCTCAAATGGCCTACAAGCTTCCGACCCTCCCCTACGCCAAGGACGCGCTCGCGCCCTTCCTCACCGCCGAGACGTTCGACTACCACTACGGCAAGCACCACGCCGCGTACGTGAACAAGCTGAACGACGCCGCCAACGGCACCGCGTTCGCCGACCTCGAGCTCGACGAGCTCATCAAGCGGATCGGTGAGGCGCCGCAGCTGTTCAACAACGCCTGCCAGCACTACAACCACAGCTTCTACTGGAAGTGCATGACCCCGAACGACACGAAGCCGTCCGCCGCGCTCGCCAGCGCGATCGACGCCGCGTTCGGGAGCTTCGAGGCGTTCAAGAAGGCGTTCCTCGGCGAGGCCGCCGGCCACTTCGGCAGCGGCTGGGCCTGGCTCGTCCAGGATGCGGACGGTTCGCTGAAGATCACCAGCACGCACGACGCCGACACGCCGCTCGCGCACGGCCAGACGCCGCTGCTCACCTGCGATGTGTGGGAGCACGCCTACTACATCGACTACCGCAACGCGCGCCCGGCCTATCTCGACGCGTTCTTCGCGCGGATCGACTGGGACTTCGTCAGCAGCAACCTCGGCTAGGAGCGCCGCGCGTAGCGCGCGCTCCTCCCCTGCCCATGACCGTGCCCCTGCCTGTGCCCGTTCGGGGCGCTGGCAGGGGCACACGTCGGCCGACCCACGTCTCGCAGCCACGGCCATGAGCCATGCAGCCGTGGGCCGGCCGTCCCGGCCGGCCGCTCCCGCGCCCCGACGACGCCAACCATGCAGTGCGGCCGCATGGCGGCGGGCGCGCGACGCTCCGGATATATTTGCGCATAAGCCGCTTATTCCGAAGTGTGCGCAATACGCATGCGCGGTGGCGTACATGGTATGCGCATATTATGCTGCGCGGCATGAACGACTGGCGTGACATCCTGCCCGAGCTGCTCTGCGAGCGCGACCTGTCCACGCAGGCGGCGATCGTGCATGCGCTGGAGGAGGCTTCGGGGGTGACCCTGAACCAGGCCACGATCTCGCGGGAGCTCACGGCGCTGGGGGCGGTGAAGTTGGACGGGGCGTACCGTCTGCCGCCTGCGCCCGAGGTCGGCGCGCCGATCCACTCGTTCGTGGTGACGGCGGGCGGCTGCCTGGTGGTCGTGAAGAGCGATCCGGCGTATGCGAGCGTGGTCGGGCAGGCCATCGACGCCGCGAGGCTGCCCGGGGTGCTGGGCACGATCGCCGGTGATGACACCGTGTTCGTGGCGCTCCGCGACGAGGCCCACGTGGCCCCGCTGCGGCGCGCGCTCGGGCTGCGCGGCGACGAGACACGACGAACCGCCGCCTGATCCGCGCTACGAACCGCCACCCCATCCCACCCCGACCCGGGAGTACCGTCACATGAGCAAGCCTGTCGCCGTCGCCTTCTCCGGAGGGCTCGACACCTCCTTCCTGGTGGCGTGGTACGCCGAACAGGGGCATCCGGTCACCGCGATCTCGGTGAACACCGGCGGGTGGGAAGACGCCGACCTTCCGGCGCTCGCCGCGCACGCGAAGAAGCTGGGCGCGGTCGATCACGTCACGATCGACGGGCGTCAGCTGCTGTTCGACGAGGCGATCGGCTGGCTCATCCGCGGGAACGTGCTGCGGGGGCAGGTCTACCCGCTGTGCGTGGGCGTCGAGCGCGTCGTGCAGGCCGAGCTGTTCGCGGAGGAGGCCACCCGGCGCGGCATCGCGTTGCTGGTGCACGGCTCCACCGGGGCCGGCAACGATCAGGTGCGCTTCGACGTGACGCTGCGCGCGAAGGCGCCGCACGCCGAGGTGGTCGCCCCGATTCGCGACCGCGAGCTCACGCGCGAGTTCACCTCGGGCTGGCTCACGGCGCGGAAGCTCGCGCCGATGCAGAAGGACGCCGCGGTGTCGATCAACTCGGGCCTGTGGGGCACGACCGCGGGCGGCCGCGAGACGCACGATCCGTGGCTCGGCCCGGAGGAGACCAGCTTCCCGACGACCACCGCGCCCACCTCGGCGCCCGCCGAGGGCGCCGAGGTGATCCTCGGCTTCGCGGACGGCCTGCCCGTCTCGGTGAACGGCGAGGCGCTCTCCGGCTGGGAGGCGATCCGCGCCCTCGCCGAGATCGGCGCTGCGAACGGCATCGGCCGCGGCATCCACCTCGGCGACACCATCCTCGGCATCAAGGGCCGGGTGGCGTTCGAGGCGCCGGCGGCGACGATCCTGATCGCGGCGCATCGTGAGCTCGAGAAGCTGACGCTGACCCCGCAGCAGCGGTTCTGGAAGGACCACATGGGCGAGGTCTACGGGCAGCTCGTGCACGAGGCGCGCTTCCTCGACCCGCTCGCGCGCGACATCGAGGCGATGATCGCGAGCTCGCAGCAGCGGGTGACCGGCGAGGTGCGCGTGCACCTGCGCCAGGGCGCGATGATGGTCACCGGGGTGCGCTCGCCGTTCTCGCTGATGGCGGTGCAGAAGTCCGCCTACGGGGAGCACACCAGCCTGTGGAGCGCGGCGGACGCGCGCGGGTTCACCCGCATCCACGGCACCACCCAGTGGCTCGCTTCCGCGGCGCTCGCCGCAGCCAAGGAGGACGCATGCGCAAAGTGAGGGTCCAGCTCGACAAGATCGCGTCGTCGACCCGCAACGTGGGCCTGCACCGGCAGGTCGTCGTCGGCGGCGACATCCCGGCGAAGGCCGGGACGGTGCTCGCGGTGCGCCTGCTCGACGAGAAGTCGGTCTACAACCACGTCGAGGACGTACACGGGCGCATGATGTCGGTGCACAAGGGCGACATCCTCGCCGGCGTGCTCGGCGAGCGGCGCGCGCTCCGCGGCTACTCGGGTGAGGTGCCCGACCACGTCGCCCAGGGCGACATCCTCCACCTGCTCAACCTCGGCGGGATCATCGGGCGCTGCACCTCCGCGAACCCCGACGTCGGCCCCCCGGCCCGCGTCGAGGTGCTCGGCGTGGTGCTGAACTTCCCCGACATCGGTCGCCGCGTGGGCGAGCCGGCGAGCATCTTCCCCGGTCCCGTGCCGCTCGCCGACAAGCTCGACAAGCTGCCGCCCGCGATCTTCGTCGTCGGCACCTGCATGCACGCGGGCAAGACCGCCGCGGCGTGCACGCTCGTCCGACACCTGACCAACCGCGGCTACAAGGTCGGCGCCACCAAGGTCACCGGCGTGGCGCTGCGCCGCGACACGCTCGAGATGATGGACTACGGCGCGGTGTGCACCTACACGTTCGCCGACGCCGGGCTCCCGAGCACGGTGGGCGGCGAGGTGATCAAGGTCGCGCGCGGGTGCATGAACGCGGTCGCCGCGCACCAGGTCGACGTGATGGTGGTCGAGTTCGGCGATGGCCTGCTCGGCGACTACGGCGTCATGGACCTGCTCAAGACGGCCGACATCGCGGCCGCGGGCGGGGCCATCGTGCTCGCGGCGAACGATCCGGTCGCCGCGTGGGGCGGCGTGAACCTGCTCAAGGATCTCGACCTCTCGCCGTCCGTGGTCACCGGCCCCGCGACCGACAACGAGGCCGGCTCGGCCCGCATCGAAGAGCTGTGCGAGGTCGCGGCGGTCAACGCGCGCACCCACGCGGTGCAGTTCGTCGACGCGGTGCTCAAGGCGCTCCCGCTGGGCTCGAAGCTGCGCGCCGTCGAGTCCCCGCGTGGAGCCCGGGCTTGAAGGCGCGCGTCGCCGTCGTCGGGGCCACCGGCTACACGGGCAGCGAGACGGTGCGGTGGCTGCTCGGCCACCCCCAGATCGAGCTCGCGTCGGTCGTGTCGACCTCGCGGCCCGGCGTCGCGCTGGGCAAGGCGATCCCGGCCCTTCAGGGCTTCACCGATCTCGTCCTCGATCCATTCGATCCCGAGGCGCTGTGCCAATTCGACGCGGTGCTCCTCGCGACCCCGCACGGCGTCGCGAAGGGGCTCGCGCCCGCGCTGGAGGGCGCGCCCGTCGTCCTCGATCTCTCGGCGGACCATCGCCACGTCGACGGCTGGGTCTACGGCCAGACCGAGTGGAGCCGCACCCTCCTCGAGGGCGCGCGCCGCATCGCCGTGCCGGGCTGCTTCGCGACCGCGATCGAGCTCGCGCTCGCGCCGCTGGTGGCCGCCAGCGTCGTCGAGGGGCCCATCGCGGTCGCGGCGGCCACCGGCTCGACCGGTTCGGGCGCCACCCCGGTCGCCGGCACGCACCACCCGGAGCGCTTCGCGAACCTCAAGGCGTACAAGGTGCTCGCGCACCAGCACGTCCCCGAGATCCGCACGTTCCTCGGCGGGCTGGGCGCCACCCCCGACGTGCACTTCGTGCCGATCTCCGCGCCGGTCGACCGCGGCATCCTCGCCACCTGCTTCGTGCCGGTCGGTGACGCCGACGCGGCCGCGATCGTCGCCGAGGCCTACGCGGATGCGCCGATGGTGCGCATGCGTGTTGGTTCGCCCGAGATCCGGCACGTCCGCGGCACCGCGCTGTGCGATATCTCCGTGCACCAGAACGGCGACTTCGCCGTCGTGCTGTCCGCCATCGACAACCTGGGGAAGGGAGCCGCCGGCCAGGCGCTCCAATGCCTCAACCTCGCACTCGGGCTCCCGGTCGACACCGGGCTCTCCCGCATCCCGCTCACGCCGTGAGGCCCGTCATGAACCACATCCTCGACACCGTCGGTCCGATCAAGCTCCCCATCCGCCTCCAGTCCGCCGAGGGCGCGCTGATGTGGGACCAGGACGGT
>CAYQSE010000071.1:0-15889 GCA_964419905.1 uncultured Enterobacteriaceae bacterium | reverse complement strand
TACTGGGACTTCTACGGCGGTCACGCGGTCACGCTGATCGGCCAGGCGCACCCGAAGTGGGTCGACGCGATCACGCGGCAGGCGCGCGCGCTGTCGTTCGCGACGATCATCGCGGACGTGCCGGTGCGCACCCGCGCCGCGAAGGCGCTGTGCGCGTTCACGAAGATGGACAAGGTGTTCTTCGTGAACAGCGGCGCCGAGGCGAACGAGGCGGCGCTGAAGATCGCGCGCAAGTCCACCGGCCGCGACGTGATCATCGCGTTCGAGCACGGGTTCCACGGCCGCACGATGGGCGCGCTCGGGGTGACGTGGAAGTACCGCGACCACCACGCGCCGGCGCACGGCCCGACCCGCTTCGTGCCCTACGGCGATCTCGACGCGCTGGCCGCCGCGATGGGGCCTGACGTGGCCGGCGTGATCGCCGAGCCGATCCAGGGCATCGCCGGCATCATCGAGCCCCCCGAGGGCTGGCTGCGCGGCGTCGACGCGCTGTGCCGCGAGCACGGCGCCGTGCTGATCGTCGACGAGATCCAGTCCGGCATCGGTCGCACCGGGGTGCCGCTGCAGTGCATGGCCGAGGGCATCGTGCCGCAGCTCGTCACCGTCGGCAAGGGCCTCGGCGGCGGGTTCCCGGTCGCCGCGCTGTTGCTGAGCGAGGAGCTGGCCGCGACGACCAAGCCCGGCGAGCACGGGACGACCTTCGGCGGCGCCCCGCTCGCGATGGCCGCGGTCGAGGCGACGCTGCAGATCATGGCCGAGGAGGATCTCCTCACCAAGTCGCGGTTGCTCGGCGAGCAGATGAAGGAGCGCCTGAAGGTCCCGGGCGTGCTCGAGGTGCGCGGTCAGGGCGCCTGGATCGGCGTCGTGCTCGACCGCCCGGCGAAGCCAGTCGTCGAGGCGCTCCAGGAGAAGGGCTTCCTCTCGGGCACCGCGTCGGATCCCAACGTGCTGCGCCTGTCGCCGCCCGCCGTGATGCCCGAGAGCGCGGTCGCGATGCTCGCGTCCGCCCTCGAGGAGATCCTCGGGGGGTTCAAGTCGGCTGACGCCTCCAGCAGCGCCGCATAAGCGAGACCCCCATGCATCCCCACTTCCTGGACGGCACCGAGCCGGGCCGCGAGGGCGTCCTCGCGCTGGTCGACCGCGCGATCGCGCTGCGGGCGGGCGCGGCCCCGCGTCGCCTCGACGGGCTCCGCCTCGCCGCGGTGTTCCTGAACCCGTCGCTGCGCACGCGCACCTCGCTCGAGTCGGCCTGCGCCGCGCTCGGCATCCACCCGATCGTGCTCCAGCCCGGCAAGGACGCCTGGGCCCTCGAGCACCGCGACGGCGTGGTGATGGACGGCGACAAGGCCGAGCACGTCAAGGACGCCGTCGGCGTGATCGGGCAGTACGTCGATCTGCTCGCAGTGCGCGCGTTCGCCGGGCTGACCGATCCCGAGGACGACCGCGCCGACCCGGTGATCGCGTCGTTCGTGCGCTACGGTGGCAAGCCGGTCGTCAACCTCGAGTCGGCGATGTGGCACCCCCTGCAGGGCCTCGCCGACACCGCGACCTGGGCCGCGCACCTCGGGCCGCTCGCCGGCAAGCGGCTCACCCTGACCTGGGCGCCCCACCCGAAGGCGCTGCCCGCGGCGGTGCCCAACCAGGTGCTGCTCTCGGCGGCGCTGGCCGGGATGGAGGTCACCGTCGCGCACCCCGAGGGCTTCGATCTCGACCCGCTCGTCGTCGCGCGCGCGAGCGCGCTGGCCGAGGCCGGTGGCGGCGCGGTGCGCGTGAGCCACGATCCGCTCGCGGGGATGGACGGCGCGCAGGTCGTCGTCGGGAAGTCGTGGTCGGGCTTCGCCGGCTACGCGGATCGCGCTGGCGAGGCCGCCCGCCGCGCGGCGCTGGGTGCCTGGCAGGTCACGCCGGAGCGCATGGCGCGCACCGACGCGGCCGGCTTCATGCACTGCCTGCCGGTGCGACGCAACGTGGTCGTCGCCGACGCGGTGATCGACGGGCCCCGCTCCTGGGTGCTCGAAGAGGCGGGCTTCCGCCTGTGGACCGTGCTCGCGCTGCTCGAGCGCGTCGGCACCGGACAATCCTGGAACGAGTGAGGAACGAATCATGGAGCGCACGCTCGCACTGCTCGACGCCATCCCCTACCTGCGCCTGTACGCGGGGCAGACCTTCGTCGTGAAGGCTGGCGGCGAGCTGCTCGCCGACGCGCGCTGGCGCGACGGCATCGCCCGGGACCTCGCGGTGCTGCACCGCCTGGGCATCCACGTCGTGCTCGTGCACGGCGGCGGCCCCCAGCTCGACGCGGCGGCCGCGCGCCTGGGCGTCGAGAACCAGGTGGTCGCCGGGCGCCGGGTCACCTCGCAGGCGCTCATCGACGCCGCGATCATGGAGTGGCGCGGCACGCTGTCGACGGGCTGCGTGAGCGCGCTGCACCGGATGGGCGAGCGCGCGGTCGGCCTCTCGGGCCTCGACGGCGAGCTGCTCACCGCGGTGAAGCGCCCGCCCACCGTGATGACCGACGACAAGGGCCACCGCGTGCACGTCGACTTCGGGCTGGTCGGGGATCTGCAGGGCGTGAACGCGGACGTCATCCGCGCCGTGCACAAGATCCCGGCGATCCCCGTGGTCACGCCGCTCGCGAGCGGGCCCGACGGCCAGGTGCTCAACGTGAACGCCGACACCGTCGCCGCAGCGCTCGCGGTGGCCCTGCACGCGGCCAAGCTGATCCTGCTCACGCGCGCGCCGGGGATCCTGTCCGATCCCGAGGATCCGACGAGCGCGCTGCACTGGACCGATCTCGAGGAGATTGCGGAGCTCGAGCAGCAGGGTGCGATCAAGGGCGGGATGCGCCCGAAGGTGGCCGCGATCCGCCGCGCGCTGGGGGGCGGCGTGCCGCGCGCGCACGTCGTGGACGGTCGACGCATCGGCGCCCTGCTCGAGGAGGTGTTCACCACCGACGGCAGCGGCACGCTGGTCGTGACGCACGCCGACGACGCCCCCGCGGAGCCGCAGGGCAGCCTGTGAGCCTCGTCGTCTCGCTGCTCTCGGATCTCGTCGCGATCCCGTCGGTGTCGGGCGACGAGGACGCGATCGCCGCGTTCCTCACGCGCTGGCTCGAGTTCCGGGGGCTCACCGTGCGGCGCGCGGGGCGCAACCTCGAGGCGCGGGTCGGCACGTCCGGCCCGACCTTGCTGTTGAACAGCCACCTCGACGTGGTGCCGACGGGCGAGGGGTGGGCCACCGATCCGTTCGTGCCGACGGTGGTGGACGGGAGGATGTACGGGCGCGGCGCGAACGACGCGAAGGCGTCGGTCGCCGCGATGGCCACCGCGATGGTCGCGCTGGCCGAGAACCCGCCGCCCGGCGTGCAGATCGTGTTCGCGGCGACGTGCGAGGAGGAGCGCGGGCGCAACGGGCTCGAGGAGTTCCTGCCGAGCCTCGGCGTGCTGGACGCGGCCCTCGTCGGCGAGCCCACCGGGCTGAACCCCGCGGTCGCACAGAACGGGATGTTGCTGCTCGAGCTGTTCGCGCACGGCAAGGCAGGCCACGCGGCGCGCCCGCACCTCGCGGTGAACGCGATCGACATCGCGGCGCGCGACATCGTGGCCCTGCACGACCTGACGTGGGAGCCCGTCGATCCACACGTCGGCCCGATGACGCTGGTGGTCACCCAGATCGAGGCGGGCACCGCGCACAACGTGATCCCGGACGTGTGCAAGATGGTCGTCGACATCCGCACGATCCCCGCGATCGATCCGCAGGACGTCGTCGATCGCATCCGCAGCGTGGTGCGCAGCGAGGTGCGCGTGCGCTCCGATCGCTTCCGGCCCGTCGCGACGCCCGCCGATCACGCGCTGCTCGAGGCCGTGATCGAGGCGCACCCCGACGGCGTGCCGTTCGGCAGCCCGACGCTAAGTGACTGGGCGCACCTCGTGGGCGTGCCCGCGATCAAGATCGGCCCGGGCCTGTCCGAGGTCAGCCACACCACCGACGAGTGGGTGGAGATCGCCATGGTCGAGCGCGCACCCGCGATCTACGAGCGCATCGCGCGGCGCTGGGCGGCTACGGCGACGCGCTGAGCTGCGTCGCGAGCTCGTGGACCACGCGCGCATACAGCTTGCTGTGGTTGTAGCGCGTGATCACGTAGAAGTTGTCGAGCCCCACCCGGTACTCCACGCCGCCCTCGATCGCGAAGTCGTGCAGCCGCGCCTTCGCGCCCGCATCAGGCGGGGAGGGGACCGACACCCCGTTCGCGGCCAGCTCGGCCCAGGTGTGCTCGGGCTTGAGCTCCCTGGACAACAAGCCGTCAGCGGCGCCGGACACCGTGGCGTCGAGCAGCACCGGCTGATCGCGCTTCCACCCGTGCTTCACGAAGTAGTGCGCGACGCTGGCGATCGCGTCCGCGGGGCTCCCGAACAAGTCGCGCTTCCCGTCGCCGTCGCCGTCGACCGCGTACGCGCGGTAGCTCGACGGGATGAACTGCCCGAGGCCCATCGCGCCCGCGTAGCTGCCCATGGGCTCGGTGAGCGTCCACCCCTCGTCCTTGGCCAGGCGCACGTAGTGCCCGAGCTCCTTGCGGAAGAACGCGCCGCGCCGCTCGTGGAAGAAGCCGAGCGTGTACAGCGCGTCGAGCACCTTGTCGTTGCCCATCACCTCGCCGTAGCGGGTCTCGACGCCGATGATCGCGGCGATGTAGACCGCGGGCACGCCGGTGCGCGCCGACACCTCGGCGAACACGTCGGCGTGCTCGGCGAGGAACGCGCGCCCCTTCGCGGCGCGCTCCTCGGTGAGGAAGATCGGGTGGTAGGCGTGCCAAGGCTTCGCCTCCCACGGGCGCGCCATGCGGTCGAGCACGGATTGCTGGCGGGTCGCCGTGCCCTCGACCAGCGCGCGGACCTCGTCCACGGGGAGCTCGGCGGCCTTGGCGACGTCGGCCCACGGCTCGGCCTGTGCGGCCAGCATCCACAACATCCAGATCAAGGCGTTCCTCCTGCGATCAGCCCGCGGACATCACGAGCGTGTAGTGATCGGACGCGCGGATCAGCGTGTCCACCTCGACCCAGCCGGTGATCCCCGACGAGAGCCGCAACAGCAGCCAGCCCGGGCGCTCGCCGTGCTCGGCGATCACCTGGACCTCGCTGTCGGCGCGCACGTTGCCTACGACCTCGGTGGACCCCGCGTCGGGCGCGTACAGCAGCGGGAAGGTGCGGTCGACCTTCACGGTGGCCGACGCGGCATAGAGCGGCTGGCGCGTCTTGTGCAGCGCGCCGTCCCGCAGCACGTACTTCTCGACGCGATCGTAGAGGCGATGGGCCCACGTCGAGGTGAGCACGATGCCGTTGCCGCTCGTGGTCAGGGCGCCGGGCTCGGTGCCGTCGGCGAACGGGATCTGCGTCGGCTGGCCGTTCCTCAGCGTGAACAGGCGGCAGTAGCGCTCGTCGCGGGGCCCATGCGCGCAGACCGCCACCTCGCGCTGCTTGTCGGCGCTGCTGATGTCGTGCGCGTAGATCTCGCACAGCGTCACGTCGCCCTCGCATGCGACCTTCGCCGATCCGATCCGCACCGCGCCCTCCTCGGAGCGCACGGTCTCGGGCTTGCCGTCGCCGTCGAGATCGAGCGTGAGGGGAGCCGGCGCCTGGGCGAGCGCGACCGCGAACAGGACCAACGAGAGCATGCAGCCTCCGAGCGGATCGACAACCCACCGACCGACCTGTGGGTTCCGTCGTTCGGGACCTTGGATACCACGAAGCTGGCGCGGCTACCGTGCAGGACGCTCCGTCGCGTCACGGACCTCACCGGTGGCGACCACGAAGCTGACCTCCTCGGGCGGCAGCGCGGCCTCGAACCGGCGGTCGCCGTAGTAGTACTCGAGGCGCCAGAACGCGGCGGGAGTGTCCGCCTGGAGCAGCAGCACGCGCTCGGCGGGGGCGCCTGGACGCTCGGGCGGCACGGTGCGATCGTCCACCTCGACCCAGGTGTGCTCGTTCGTCGCGAACACGCGGTTCAGCGAGCGGGTCGCGACCACCGACGCGCAGCCCGGATCGGCGCACAGCGACAGCATCAGCCGCCGGAACGGATCGCCGGTCGGCACCCGATGCGCCGCGCCGGGCGCGCCGACGACCGCCTCGTACGCACCCGCCCCGCGCGCGGTGACGCGCACCGTCAGCGCATCCCGCACCAGCGCGGGCGTGTGCGCGCCGGGGAAGCCGTGGCCGTGCTCGCCCATGTGGCAGTCCTGGCAGCGCCGCCCCTCCGCGTACGCCGTGGACGAGCGCCACTCGCTGACCGTGGCCTGCGCGGCCGTGTCGCCGTACGCGAACGGCCAGCGCGGCGTGTGAAGCTGCATCGGGAACTCGTGACACGTCGCGCACAGCGCCTCGGTGCGCAGCGCCGGATCCTCGCGGATCGGGTGCATGTCGACGGCGAGCGCGGTCGGCGGGCGCGCGGAGCGAAGCACCTCGCCGTCGAGGTGGCAGGCGGCGCAGTCGACCCCGTCGCGCCAACGCGCCCCCAGCGGCGCGCCGAGCGGCGGCCGCAGGACGCCGGCCACAGCGGGCTGCCCGAGCACCTCGATCTGCTGGGCCTCGCTCGGCGCGTGGCAACCGAGGCACCAGCCGTTCGGCCAGTGCTCCCAGGACGCGCGAAACACCGGGTTCGTGGCTGCCTGCGCGTGCCGGGAGCCGCGCCACGCGGCGTGCTCCTCGGGGTGGCACGCGGCGCACGCGGCGGCCGCGCTCCACGCTGGATCGTTCGCGGAGGCGCGCGCGGACATCACGAGCAGCGGCGCCAGGGTCCACGTGAACCGGCTCAAGCGCACGGGAGCCACAGGGTGAAGGTGCTGCCCTTGCCCTCCTCGGACTCGAGCTCGACGTGGCCCCCGTGTCCCTGTGCGATCGCGCGGACGATCGCGAGCCCGAGCCCGCTGCCGTGCACCTTGCGCGTGAGCAGCGCCTCGCCCTGGTAGAACTTCTCGAAGATCCGCCGCTGATCGCGGCGCGGGATGCCCGGCCCGTTGTCCGAGACGCTGATCCCCACCTTGCGCCCGCGCCGCTCGGCGCCGATCGCGACGTGCCGCGGGGGCTCGGTGTAGCGCAGCGCGTTGCTGACCAGGTTCAGGAGTGCCTCGACCGCCGCGTCCCGATCGACCCGCAGCCACGGGAGGTCGTCGGGGATGTGCACGCGGACCTCCTCGTCGGTCGCCTGCAGCAGCGTGTGGGTGCGCACCGTCTGCACCACCTCGTCGACCAGGTCGGCGACCGGGACGTCCTCGACCTCGTACACCCGCCGCCCCGCCTCCATGCGCGTCCAGTCGAGCAGCCGCTCGATGCGGCGCGACAGGCGGTCGGTCTCCTCGGCGAGCAGGGCCAGCGCCTCGTCGACCTTCGCCGGATCCCGCAGGCGCCCCGACTGCAGCGTCTCGACGAACATGCGGATGGAGGTGAGCGGCGTGCGCAGCTCGTGGCTGACGTTACTCACGAAGTCGGTCTGAAGCCGCGACAGGCGGAGCTCTCGCAGGATGGACCCGAGCACGAGCGCCGAGCCCGTGATCACCGTCGCGACCAGCAGGATCAGGCCGAACATGTAGAACACCGCGGTGCGACCGAGCTGATCGGTGGCGCCCGGGGGTGGATCGAGGGTGAGCTGCCACGAGGCGAGGGGAGCCGCGAGCGGAAGCGTCGCGTCCTCCTCGACCTGGACGCGTCGGATCAGCTCGTCGAGTGCAGGCAGCGGCCCCACGCGCGCCGGCGCGAGCGTGAACGCGCCGGCGCTCGGGTGGCGCTCCGCGCCGACGCGCGCCACCAGCGCCTGGAGCACCGACATGTCGAGGCGCCACGCGGCGAACCGATCGCCCGAGCGGAACACGCCGATCGGCGCGGACTCGTTCGGTGGCGTGAGCCAGATCGTCTCGGGCCCCGGATCGGTGGGGAGCCCGATGCCAGCCAGGCTGATCGGGAGCGTATCGTCCACCGTCCACATCCACGACTCGGCGACGCCCGGCGCACGGACGTCACACGCGGTGGCGGCGCACCCGCCGACCGCGGCGCGAACCTGGTCGTCGAGCCGGGCGATGGTGTCGCGTAGATCGGCGGCGATCCCGCGGAGCTGCGCCTCGCGTATCGCGGTCTGTTGCGCCACCACCGCGGCCCGGGTGTTGCGGATCGCGTACACGCCGTACACCGCGAGCAACGCCGTGGGCACGATGACGGTGCCGAGCAGCAGCCACAGCAGCCGCCGGAACGCGTAGGCGTCGCCGATCCCACGGATGCTCATCGCGACCTCCGCCCACCACGCTATCCGATGCGGGCCCGCGGAGCGCATCCGCGGCGAAGACGTTAGGGGGCGCTTGCCCGGGGCCCAATGACCCCGCCGTGGAGCGCCCGATGAACGTCGCCGAGATCCTCGACGCCGAGATCCTCACCCTGGTCGAGAAGCCCAGTCGCTACCTCGGCACCGAGGTCAACACGGTCCGCAAGGATCCGTCCACCGTCGACGTGCGGCTCGCGCTCGTGTTCCCCGACCTCTACGACCTCGGGCTCGGCAACCTCGGCCTGCACATCCTGTACGCCATCGTCAACCAGCTCCCGTGGGCGTGGTGCGAGCGCGCGTACGCGCCCGGGCTCGACATGGAGCGTGAGCTCCGCGCGCGCGGGCTGCCGCTGTTCGCGCTCGAGAGCAAGGACGGGCTCGACCACATGGACGGCATCGGCATCACGCTGCAGTCCGAGCTCACCTACACGAACATCCTCAACGTGCTCGAGCTCTCGGGCATCCCGCTGCGCACCGCGGATCGTGACGACAGCCACCCGATCACGTTCGCGGGCGGGCCCGCGGTGTTCAACCCCGAGCCGCTCGCGCCGTTCATGGACTTCTTCCTGATCGGCGACGGCGAAGACGCGATCGTGGAGATCTGCGAGGTGCTCCGCGCCACCCGCGGGCAGACGCGACGCGAGAAGTTGGTCGCGCTCGCCGCCCTCGAGGGCGTGTACGTGCCCGCGCTCTACCCGTTCGACACGCTGCCCGACGGGCGCGTCGTGCCCGCATTGCACGCGCGGAAGATCCGCAAGCGGCTCACGCGCGACCTCAACGGCGCGACGTTCCCGGTCGACTACATCGTGCCGTTCACCCAGCAAGTGCACGATCGCGTCAGCCTCGAGGTGCTCCGCGGCTGCACGCAGGGCTGCCGGTTCTGCCAGGCGGGCATGGTGACCCGCCCGGTGCGCGAGCGCACCATCGAGAACATCGACGACCTGATGCGCCGCACGCTCGAGAAGACCGGCTACGAGGAGGTCAGCCTCGTCAGCCTGTCCACGTGCGACTACAGCCAGGTCAAGGCGATGGTGAACCAGGCGGTCGAGACCGCGCACGAGCAGCGCGTGAGCGTGAGCCTCCCGTCACTGCGCCTCGACTCGTTCAGCGTCACGCTCGCCGACATGGTCGCCGAGACGCGCAAGTCGGGCATCACGTTCGCGCCCGAGGCGGCCACGCCGCGGCTGCGCGCGGTGATCAACAAGTTCATCCCCGACGAGGACCTGCTCGAGATGTCCGCCGGCGCCTACGGGCTCGGTTGGGACCTCGTGAAGCTCTACTTCATGATCGGGCTGCCGACCGAGCGCGACGAGGACATCGAGGCGATCGCCGACCTCGCGTCGCGCGCCTGGCAGAAGGGCAGGGGCCTCAACGCGCGCGCCAAGGTCAACCTCGGCGTCTCGACCTTCGTGCCCAAGCCGTTCACGCCGTTCCAGTGGGCCGAGCAGATCGACCACAGCGAGACGGAGCGCAGGCAAGCGGTGCTGCTCGACAAGCTGCGCCACTTCCGCAACATCAAGTTCGGCCGGCACAACCCCGAGGAGACCTTCCTCGAGGGTCTGCTCAGCCGCGCAGACCGCCGCGCCGGCGACCTGATCGAGGCCGCGTTCCGCAAGGGCGCGCGGTTCGAGGCGTGGAGCGAGCACCTTCGCTTCGACCTGTGGATGGAGGCGGTCGAAGAGCTCGGGTACGACGTGAAGGACGCGCTGCGTGAGCGCGACGTCGACGAGCGCCTGCCGTGGGACCACATCGACGTGCTGATCGACCCCGAGTGGTTCAAGGCCGACTGGGCCCGCGCGAAGGAGCTTCACCACGCGCAGGACTGCCGCGCGCGCAAGTGTCACAAGTGCGGCGTTATCGACGAAGAACGAGAGCTTTGTGCCTCGATGCTCAGGGATCACGTGAAGGGTCGAAAGGCCGAGGCGGCGTTCGTGAAGCCGGAGCGTCCGGAGCGTCCGCTGTCGGTGCCCGTGCAGCGGCTGTGGTTCCGCTACGGCCGCACCGGCAACTCGCGCTTCCTCGGTCACCTCGAGTCGATGAACGCGTGGCTGCGCACGCTGCGCCGCGCGAAGGCGCCGATGGCCTACAGCAACGGCTTCCACCCGCACGCGCGCATCGCGTTCTCCGCGGCGCTCCCGTCCGGCGAGGAGACGATCGGCGACTACCTCGACGTCTACCTCGAGTCCCGCGTCGACCCGCACGCGCTGCTGGTGAAGCTGCAGGCCACGCTGCCCGAGGGCTTCTCGCTGTTTGGCGTGCAGGAGGTCGCCACCTCGACGGCGGCGCTGATGTCGTTGGTCGAGGGCACGGTCTACTCGCTCTACCTGCCCGGTGAGGATCCGGCCGAGGTCGCGGCCAAGGTCGCCGAGATCGACGCGGCCGACGCGCTCGACGTCGAGCGCCGCAAGAAGGGGAAGGGGCGCGGCAAGCAGCGGCGCAAGGCGAGCTACGCGCTCGACATCAAGCCGATGATCCGCGAGATCTCGGCGCGCGAGGAGGGCGGCGTGCCCGTCGTCGACCTGGTGCTGCGCCACGTCGACGGCAAGCCGGGCAAGCCCCGTGAGCTGTTGCCGCTGCTCACCGACCGGCCCGAGCACGCGCGGATCCTCAAGCGCGAGACGCTGCTGCGGAGTGAGGGCGAGTGGGCGAGCTTCGAGGCGTTCGCGGCGGGTGCCGCGGCCAAGTGATCGGGGGGTGATCGTGTTCGAGCGCACCGAGATGCAACAGACGCTGGCCGAGGCCGTCCGCGCGTTCTGCGCCGCGGAGATCGCCCCGCTGGCGCGCGAGGACGACGAGGCGGAGCACTTTCGCAAGGATCTGGTCGCGCGCATGGGCGAGCAGGGGTTCTGCGGGGTGCCGACGCCCGAGGCGTGGGGCGGGCTGGGGCTCGGCTACCAGGAGTACGCGGTCGTCATCGAGGAGATCGCGCGCGTCAGCGCGTCGTATGCGGTCACCGTCGCGGTCACCGGGCTGCCGCAGGTGATCCTGCGCGATCTCGGCGACGACGATCAGCGCGCGCGCTGGATGCCCGGGCTCGCGTCGGGCGAGCTGCTCGGCGCGTTCGCGCTCTCGGAGCCCGAGAGCGGCAGCGACGCGGCGAGCCTGCGCGCCACCGCGACGCGACGGGGCGATCACTACGTGCTCGACGGCACGAAGTACTGGATCACCCACGGCGGCTTCGCCGACCTCTACGTCGTCATGGCGCGCACCGGCGGTGAGGGAGCCGGCGGGATCTCGGCGTTCCTGGTCCCTGGCGACGCGAAGGGGCTGTCGTTCGGGCGCAAGGAGGAGAAGATGGGGCTGCGCGCCTCGCCGACCGCAGAGCTCGTGCTCGAGGGCGTCGAGGTCCCGATCACCGACCGAATCGGGCCGGAGGGCGCGGGCTTCAAGGTCGCGATGACCGCGCTCGACTCGGGCCGGATCACGATCGCTGCGACCGCGGTAGGCCTCGCCCAGGCCGCGCTCGAGTACGCGACGGCCTACGCCAGTCAGCGCCGGCAGTTCAAGAAGGCGATCATCGACTTCCAGGGCGTGGGCTTCCTGCTCGCGGACATGGCCACCGCGATCGAGCAGGCGCGGCTGCTCGTCGGGAAGGCCGCTTGGCTCAAGGACAACGGCCGCCCCTACAGCCACGTCGCCGCGATGGCCAAGCTCGCCGCGACCGACGCCGCGATGAAGGTCACGACGGATGCGGTGCAGGTGCTCGGCGGCTACGGCTACACGCGTGAGCATCCGGTCGAGCGCTGGATGCGCGACGCGAAGGTCATGCAGATCGTCGAGGGCACCAACCAGATCCAGCGCCTCGTGATCGCACGCCACCTGAAGGGGACCCTCGGTTGAGCGGCCTCTCGCCGGGCTCGTTCGCCCGTGTCGACGGGGTTTGCCGTACCGCGAGCCGCGTGCCTATAATCCTCTGGCTCAAGCCCCCCGTGCGGGCCGAGGGACGATGAAGACCTGCCCCGTGTGTGGCGCCACCTACACCGCCCGCATCAGCTACTGCTTCGAGGACGGCGCGATCCTGGTCATGGAGGGGGTCGCCGGCAACGCCGCGTCGAGCGGCAAGCGCCGTGTCCCCTCGCGCGTCGCGACTCCGGTGAGTCCGGCGCGCAGGGGGCGCTCGCTGCTCTCCCGGCAGGGCGGCGGACTGTCCTTCTCGCCGCCGCGCGCGACGTCGACGCGCGCGAGCGACGACACGCCCGTCGGCCCCGCCCCGCTCGCACCCCTCCCGCTGCCGACGCCAGAGGAAGACGACGTCGCCGACCTGATCGCGGACCTGCCGGTACCCACCCTGGCCACGCCGCCGGTCGAGGCCACGCCCACGCCTTCCCCGGCCCGTGTGCGTCACACCGAGACGCCGACGCCGGCGCCGCTGCCCGTCGAGCGCGCCACGCCCAGGCCAGATGCGCCGGTCGAGCGCACCTTCGAGGATCTCGAGTTCTTCGACGGCGCGCCAGCGGCCAGCTTCGACGAGGACGGTGCGTTCGAGGAGGAGGAGGAGCGCCGCGCGCTGCCGCCGTGGTTGCTGCCGGTCGCGGTGCTCGCTGTGGTGTTGCTCGTCGTCGGCGCGGTGATCCTCGCAGGCGCCGCCGGCGTGATCGGCTCGGGCGCGCTCTCCCCGAGAACCCCGAGCGCAACCGAGCCGGTGCCCGCGCCCGCACCCGTGCCGGCCCCCGCGCCGGAGCCGATCCCGGACGTCGAGCCCGAGCCGATCCCGGACGTCGAGCCCGAGCCGATCCCGGAGCCCGAGCCCGAGCCCGAGCCGATCCCGGAGCCCGAGCCCGAGCCCGCTCCGGCCCCCGCCGTGGGCGTCCCCCCCGCGCCAATGCCCGCACCCGTCGTCGCGCCGGTCCCGGAGCCCGCGCCCGCGATCCGTCCAGCGCCGGAGCCCGCACCCGCCCCGAGCGCCTCGCCGTGGGGCTCCCTCGACGCGCAGGAGGCCAGCGTCTCGATCACCACCAACCCGCCCGGCGCGCGGGTCACGCTCGACGGCGCGCCCGTCGGCCGCACGCCGCTGAGCACGACGCTCGCGCACGGCGACTACGCGCTGACGCTCAGCCTCGACGGCTACCAAGCCGTCGAGCGGGTCGTCGCGGTCCGGGGGGACACCCTCGCGCTCCCGCACGACCTGAAGCCCGTCGCGCGCACCGCGTCGTTCATCGTCGTGCTCGAGGGCGCGATCGGCGCGATGCTGTATGTCGACGGGGTTCGCTCGGGGCCGCTGCCGGCGCGGGTCACGCTCGGCGACGGCGTGCACGAGTTCACCGTCGAGAGCCCGAGCGGCACGATCACGGTCACCCGCGAGGTCGACACCTCGGCAGAGGCCAAGATCATCGACCTGCGCTGAGACGCACCGCGCGGGTCGTGGGTCGCTGTTCGGGTCCCAACCGGTTACCCACCGGCCCCATCTGGATGGAGGTCCCTTGTCGGACACTCGCGGCGATCTGACGCTCCCCGAGCAAGATGCCGGTGCGCTGTTTCGAGCCGAGATGTGGCTCACCAACTTCTTCCTCGGCTACTGGCGGCACATGCTGGCGGTCGTGGTCGTGGTCCTGGTGGGCACGCTGATCTACGGGCAGTACACCGGCTTGCAGCGACGCCAGCAGCGCGCGATGACCGCCGAGATCGCCGAGGAGTGGTCGAAGATCCCCGAGCAGGCGATCCCCGGCCAGATCACGGCCGAGCAGGAGGTCGAGCTTCGCGCGGTGGCCGATCAGCTGATGCTGATGGCGAACGACTTCAAGGGCACCGCGGCGGCCGAGGCCTACCTGAAGGCGGCCGAGCTCTACCGGATCCTCGCCGACAAGGGCGAGCAGGGGAAGGCCTTCTCGCGCGCCGTCCCGCACGCACGCGGCGCGCTGCTCTACGCGGCCCGCGCCGGCCTCGCGAACCTCGCGCTCGAGACCGGCGAGGGCGACCGCGCGATCGAGATCTACCGAGAGCTCGCGCAGTTCAAGGAGCCCTTCCTGGCGCAGCAGGCCACGCTCTCGCTGGGCGCCGCGCTGACGCACCTCGATCGGGCGAGCGAGGCCCGTGGGGTCTACGCCGAGTTCCAGAGCCGCTGGCCCGCATCCCCGCTGCTCGAGCAGGTGCAGGACCGCCTCGACCGGCTCGACGCCGCGCCAGTCAAGGACGATGCGGGGCCGGCGCCGATCGACGAGGCGCCCCCGATCGACGAGGCGCCCCCGATCGACGAGGCGCCCCCGATCGACGAGGAGGTCGCGCCTCAGTGAGCCTCTTCCTGCTGGTCCTGGCGGCGGCGCTCGCCGCCCGGCCCGCGTCCGATGGCGAGCGGGATCTCGCGGCGCGCTTCGACCTCGGGCTCCGCGTTCCGCCCGCCGAGTATCCGGGGCCCTTCGCAGCGCCGCCCGTGCACCAGTGGCGGGTGAAGCTGCCCGGCGAGGTCGCGCCGAGCGCAGCACACACCGAGCGCACCCGGGTGGTGGTCGCCGGGCGCTACCTGCTCGTCGGATCCGCGACGGGCTCGGGGCTTTACATGCTCGACCGCCGGGACGGGGGACTCGTGCGCACGTTCCCCGCCGCCCGCAGCGTCGAGTCCGAGCCGGTGCTCGACGGCGACCGCGTGTACTTCACCGACACCAGCGGCACCACCTACTGCTACCGCCTCGACGGCACGCAGGTGTGGACGCACGCCGACGCGGCGCCGATCCTCGTGCGCCCGACGCTCGCCGGCGACGTGCTCTACGTCACCAACGTCGCCGACCTCGCCGTCGCGCTCGACGCGAACACCGGCGAGCTCCTGTGGCGTTACCAGCGCCCGCCCGACGTCACCCGCGACTCCGAGCTCACGCTGTACGCGTCGCCGCCTGCCGTGGTGGCCGACGACCAGGTCGTCATCGGGTTCTCTGACGGCGCGGTGGTCGTGTTCGACGCGGCCACGGGCGAGCTGCTGTGGGAGCGCGCGGTGGGCGAGGGGAGATACCCCGATCTCGTGGCCTCTCCGACCGTGCTCGGCAACGACCTGTTCGCCAGCGGCTACTTCGGGCCGTTCGTCGCCATCGATCGCACCACGCAGAACGTCCGTTGGCGCATCGAGGCCGGCGCCGCAAACCCCGCGCTGCTCGCGCCCCTCGGCGACGAGGCGGTCCTGTTCCACCCGGGCACCGACGGCGCGCTGAGGGCCGTCGTCGCGCGCACCGGCGAGGCCCTGTGGACCTGGAACAGCCAGACGCCCGGCGCGCTCACCACGCCAGCGCTCACGGACGCCGGGCTGATCGTCGGCTCGTCCGACGGCCAGATCTACCTGGTCGATGCGCACACGGGCGAGCAGGTGTGGAAGTACAAGGAGCGCGTGTTGCTGCAGGGCGTCACGAACACGCCCACCGTCGCCGGGCGCCAGCTCCTGTTCGTGACCAACGCCGGCTATCTGCACAGCATGATCTCCCCGCGGCGCTCGGCGCCCGGGCGCGGGTTCACGCCCTACCCGAGCTTCCACGTCGACGAGCGCGCGCCCTAGCCAGGCGCGCATGCAGCCGCGGGTCGGCCGTCCCGGCTGTCGATTGATCACATCTCGGCTGCGGCCCGAGATCATGTGGGGCGGGCGTCCCGCCTGTCGATCCTACACATC
>CAYQSE010000070.1:0-23978 GCA_964419905.1 uncultured Enterobacteriaceae bacterium | reverse complement strand
GCTGCACCACCAGAGCCCACGCAGGGACGCCCCGTTCGTCGCGGTCAACTGCGCGGCCGTGCCCGAGGCGCTGCTCGAGAGCGAGCTGTTCGGACACCGCCAGGGCGCGTTCACCGACGCGAAGCAGCCACGGCTGGGGCTGTTCCGGAAGGCGAGCGGGGGGACGTTGCTGCTCGACGAGATCGGCGAGATGCCGCTCGGGCTGCAGCCCAAGCTGCTGCGCGCGCTGCAGGAGCGCACCCTGCGCGCGGTGGGTAGCGACGAAGAGGTCCCGTTCGACGTGCGCGTCGTCGCCTCGACCCACCGCGACCTGGGCGCGCTCGCCGAAGAAGGGGCGTTCCGGGCCGACCTGTATTACCGCCTCGACGTGGTGCGCATCGACCTGCCGCCGCTTCGGGAGCGGGGGCCCGACGTGCTGGTGCTCGCGAGGGCGCTGATTCGACGCGCCGCCATGCGGGCCGGGTGTCCAGCCCCCTCCCTCCACCACGACGCCGCGCGCGCGCTGCTCGCGTACCGCTGGCCCGGCAACGTCCGCGAGCTGGCGAACGCCGCCGAGCGGGCGGTCGCCCTCACCGAGCGCGACACCATCACGCTCGATGACCTCCCCGAGCGCATCAGCGGGTTCAAGCCGTCACATGTCCTGGTGCACGCCGAGACGCCCGACGAGCTGGTCACGCTGGCCGAGATGGAGGACCGCTACATCCGACGCGTGCTCGATGCGGTCGGCGGCAGCAAGCAACGCGCGGCGACCGTCCTCGGACTGGACCGGAAGACGCTGTACCGCCGGCTCAAGCGCCTCGGCGTCGACTGAGCGCCACGGGGCAGATTGCCCCAGTGTGGGGCGAAGTTCTCTCGATCGGATGAGTCAAAATGCCTCAATCGTCGATCCGTTTCGCGCCTGGATGTCGATAAGCACGTTGGTGCCTTGCTTTTCGATTTCGGCACGCAATGGCACGCCCCGTGCATAGACCTCGCGTGCACCCCTAGCGCGGGCCAGCCCCCGCACTGGAGACCCGATGAACCGTGTCGCCCTCGCTCTCGTCGCTGCCGCTCTCGTCCTGCCCGCCTGCAAGAAGCAGCAGCCCGTTGCAAACGTCGACGCCCAGCAGAACACGACCGCCCAGGTGACCAAGCCGCCCAAGGACGTCGCCGAGGCGATCGACCAGATGGCCTTCAACTTCAGCCGCCTGCACTTCCAGTACGACTCGTCCACGCTCGAGGACGCCTCGAAGCGCGCGCTCGCGAGCAACGTCGAGATCATGCAGAAGTTTCCGACCATCAACGTCGAGGTGCAGGGGCACGCCGACGAGCGCGGCACGGTCGAGTACAACCTCGCGCTCGGCCAGCGCCGCGCCGAGGCGGTCCGCACCTACATGACCGCGATGGGTGTGTCCGCGAGCCGCGTGAAGGCGGTGTCGTTTGGCGAAGAGGTCCCGCTGGCCAAGGGCACGGGTGAGGTCGCGTGGTCGCAGAACCGTCGCGCCGAGTTCCGGATCACCTCGGGCGACGAGGGCCGGATCCGGGGCACCACGAACTGAACCATGCACCCCCACCGGCCAACGTCCCACCTGGAGAAGCCGCTGATCGTGCTGCTGGTCGGCGCCCCCGGCGCCCAGCGAGACGACACCGCGAGCGCGCTCTGCAGGGACGGACACCTCGTGGTGCAGGCGGACGTCGAGGGCGCGCTGTCGTTCCTGACGGCGGTGCGCTCCGAGCCCGCGTCGGTGGAGGCACCCGACCGGGCGGTGATCATCGGCGCGGACGCCGAGGAGACCGCGACCCACCTGAACGCGATCTGGCCGCTCCCCTGCCTGATCTTGTACGCGACGACCCCGACCGGCGCGTAGGACTTCCTGCGCGCTCAGCGAGCCGCGCGCGCGGCCGGTCCGACCAGCTCGTAGCTGTCGGCGTACTCTGGCCGCAGTGCACCGTGCTCGTCGACCATCCAGTCCGGCGCGCGCTTGTGCGGCACGCGCACCCGCGCGCACGGCTCGAGCGTCCCGAACACCCAGTCCCAGATCGGGGTCGTGACCCCGTGGTTGGCGCCCGCGTTGCGGTGATGATGGTGGAGGTGGTGCCGGCGCGCCCATCGCCCGTAGGGGCCACGCGGCGCGTGGGTGTGGATCGTGCGGTGAGCGACCTCGTACGCGACGTACATCGCAGCGAACCCCGCGCCGAACGCGACGCCCGGGAGCCCGGCCACGAACGCCAGCGACGCGACGAGCGGCGTGAGCACGAGCAGCGCCGTGCGCGCCTTCTTCCCGGTGGGCGTGAAGTAGCCCTCGACCCGGTGGTGCGCGAGATGTTCGCGGGAGAACTCGGTGCGGCCCCGCGTGAGGTGTCCGACCCAGTTGTGCAGCGCGTACTCGGCGAACGTCCACGACGCGACACCAAGCGCTCCGGCGACGATCAGGTTCATGACGGTTCTCCGATGGACAAGAGCGGCGCGTCCACGAGCATCGCAGCCAGCGCTTCCTCGCCGCGCGCGAGCGCCTGGGTCTGCGCGCCCCAGCCGAGCAGCAGCGTGCGCACCAGCTCCGGCGCGACCGGGCCGGGCACGAGCGCGTCGGGTGCCAGCCGCTCGAGCTTGCGCAGCTGCAGCAGACCCTGGAGCGACGCGAGCAACATCAGCGCGCGCCGGTCCGAGGCGCCCGGCGACAGCGCCACACCCTCGGCGGCCGCGAGGTCCGAGGCGACCTGCCCGAGCAGCCCGAGCAGCGGAGGGATCAGCGGCGAGGCGGCCGCGTCGCCGAGGATCTGCCGCTGCACGCCGAGGATGTAGCTGACCAGCGCGAAGCGTGCGGGCTGCTCGGTCGCGAGCGCCCGGAACAGGTGTCCGACCGCGAGCACGGGCAGCAGCGCGCGCGCCGCCGCGTCGGCCACCGGCGCCGACGCACAGCGCGCCCGCACCGCGACGAACGCCGCCCCCCACGCGTCGAGGACCTCGAGCTGGATCGCCACGACGAGGTCGTCGTGGCTGTCGAAGTAGCGGTAGAGGGCCCCGGGCGTGATCTCGAGCCGCCGCGCGAGCGCGTGTACCGTCAACGCCTCGAGCCCGCCCTCGCGGACGATCTCCTGCGCGGTCGAGAGGATCTTCGCGCGCTTCCTCGCCCGGCGGCGCTCAGTGGTCGTCTGCGTGTCGTCGTGAACCATGTTCATCTTGTAAACAATGTTCACCAAAATGTCGACCCCCCTGCCGCGCCACCGCGTCGCCCCGCCATGTAAGGGCACAGACAGCCGATCCCCCCCCTGCGCTCGAACCCTGACGATCGGGGTGATTCGCCTCGTTTCCCGCGCACCGGGGACCGTCGGCACCCGGAGTGCTCCCCCAGCCGCGCTGCCTCCAGGCAGGCGACCCGCGCGCACCCCTGCTACCATCGGGGTGGGGATCAGTGGGGATTGATGACCGGGCTCCTGTTCGCCATCGCGATGGCGGTCGCCTCCGCAGCGGAGGAACCGCATCAGTACACGTGGGACCTCAGCTTCATGGGGATGCCCGTCGGCAAGCACGAGCTCGCGGTGGGCTACGAGCGCACCGAGCGCGGCCTCGAGCGCGTGCTCCGGTCCACGACGACGATCGACGCCACCCCCGTCGACTTCGACTACCAGTACCAGTTGATGGTCGCCGGTCGCGCCACGAACGACCCCGCGGCGTTCAACGCGTCGGTGAACCGCAACGGCACCACCTGGGGCAACGAGGTGCGCTGGGCGCAGAGCGGCATCTACGTCACGCACGTCGACGCCCAGGGGCGCGCCGAGGAGGAGGTGCTGTCGAACGCGGCGGCGAACCTGTCCACGCTCGACCTGTTCGACCCGCTGTCGCGCGTCGCGCTGTCCCGCTACGAGTCGGTGTCGCTGCTGTCGGCCGAGACAGGCGCGGTGTGGCGCAGCCGGGTGCGGCGCACGGGCCCCACCGAGGTGATCATCCAGGGCACGAAGCTGCTCACCGAGGGGATGGTGCTGCACGCTCCCGACGGCCGCCAGGCGTTCTACTACACCGCCGACGGCATCCCGGTGCGCTACGAGTACTATGTCGACGGGCGCCTGTTCGAGGCGGTGCTCGCGCACCTGCCGCCGCCCGGCGTCGACGAGCTCCCCGTGTCGCTGGGTCGCCCCGAGATCACCGTGGTCGACCTCGACTGAACCCGCCCCGCTACGAGTCGCCGGCCCGATGATCTTTCGCCTGCTCCGCGATCTGGAGTCCTCGACCCACACCTACCTGCTCGGTGATCCGTGGAGCCGCGAGGCCGTGCTGATCGACCCGGTGCGCAGCCAGATCGACCGCGACCTCGGGTTCGTGCACGAGCTCGGGCTGAAGCTCGTGTTCGCCCTCGACACGCACGTCCACGCGGATCACGTCACCGCGTCGGGGCTGCTGCGCGCGCGCACGGGCTGCGAGGTGGTGATCGCGCGCGCCGCCGGCGCCGAGGGCGCCGATCGCCAGGTCGAGGATGGCGACGCGATCCGCTTCGGGCTGCAGGCGCTCGAGGTGCGCGCGACGCCGGGCCACACCGAGGGCTGCGTGACCTACGTGACCGCCGACCGCGGTCACGCGTTCACCGGCGACGCCCTGCTGGTCCGCGGCTGCGGCCGCACCGACTTCCAGGGCGGCGACGCGCGAACGCTGTACCGCTCCATCCAGGACAAGGTGTTCAGCCTGCCCGACGACACGCTCATCCACCCCGCGCACGACTACCAGGGCCGCACGTTGACCTCCGTGCGCGAGGAGCGGCTGTACAACCCGCGCCTGCGCGAGGGCACCACCGAGGACGCGTTCGTGGCGATCATGGCAGGGCTCGACCTCGCCCAGCCGCGCCTGATCCATGTCGCGGTGCCGGCCAACCGCGTCTTGGGGCTCACCGAACCCCAAGACGCACAGCCCCCGGGCGAGGACAGCCCCGTGCGCTGGCCCGCGTGGCGCACGCCGACCGGGGCGCCGAACCTCCCCGCGCTGTGGGTCGCCGACGCGCTCGACGCGGTGCACCTCGTCGACGTCCGCACCATCGAGGAGTGGAACGGTCCGCTCGGGCACCTACCCAACGCCGAGCACGCCCCCCTCGAGTCGCTGCTCGCGATCGCCGCCCGTTGGGATCGCGAGCACCCCACCGTCTTGTACTGCCGCAGCGGCGGCCGCTCGGACAAGGCAGCGATCGAGCTCGAGCGCAGCGGCTTCACGCGCGTGGCGTCGATGGCCGGCGGCATCCTGAAGTGGGCCGCGCTCGGCCTCCCCATCGCCGACGGCACCCAAGGCTAAGCCGACGAGTCGCTGCCGAGGAAACCCTCGGGGCGCGGGTGCGCGACCAGGCCGCACATCTGCTCGGTGAGCGACCACAGCCGTGCGGCGGCGGCGCCGCTGCGCGCCTCGGCGGACGGCTTGCGCACGCGGAGGTCGGCCAGGTACTGCCCCGAGAGGCTGCCTGCGTCGGGATGCGCGGCGAGCCACAGCACCGTCTCGGCGCCGCGCTCCGGGCTGCGTCCGAACGGGCTCGCGAGCGCCATCGCAACGCGCCCGAGCAGGCCGTTGTTGCGGCCGAAGTTCGACGCGACGAAGCCAGGGTGCACCGCGTTCGAGGTCACGCCGGTGCCCTGCAGCCGATGGGCGAGCTCGCGGGCGAACAAGACATTCGCCAGCTTGGACTGACCGTACGCGCGCCAGCCGGAGTAGCCGTGGCGGAGCTCGGGATCGTCCCAATGGATCCGCCCACCGCGGTGCGCGTCCGACGACACCGAGACCACACGCGCTGGTGCACCGGCCGCGAGCGGCTCGTGCAGAAGCTGGGTGAGCAGGAAGTAGGCGAGGTGGTTCAGCGCCCAGGTTCGCTCGATCCCCTCCGCGGTGAGCTCGCGCGACAGGAACACGGCGCCGGCGTTGTTCACCAGGATGTGGAGTCGGTCGTGGCGGGCGCGGAACTGTTCGGCCGCCGCGCGCACCTCCGACTGCAGGGAGAGATCGGCCAGCAGCAGCTCGGCCGAGCCACCCGCGTCGACGATCGCCGCGCGCTCGGACGCGCCGCGGTCCGGATCGCGCGCGACGAGCACCACGTGCGCGCCTGCGCGCGCCAGGGAGCGCGCCGTCTGCTGGCCCACGCCGCTGGTCGCCCCGGTCACCAGCGCTGTCCGGCCGGTCAGATCCGGTAGCCGCTCCACGCTCACCGTCCTCGCTCGCGGTCCGTCGGCCGTCCGAAGTCCGGAGGGTCGAGCCGCGAACCCACGCCGGAGGCGAGCGCCGGATGACGCCGCGCCTCCATCGTGCTCGGAACCTCACCCCGCTTCAAGGTGACCACCCGCGATCCCGATGCCTGCTCATGGTCCGTCGTCCCGATCGAGGCCGGACCACGTGGCGGCGTGGAGCGCACGGCCGGCGCGCGCCACGCGGGCGCCGTCGCGTCCCGGGCTCGGCGCGGGGGGCGGCGTGGCGCCACACAGCACCTCCGCACAGGCGAGCGCGCTCGCAGCGAGCGCGCCCGGGTTGTAGCCCCCCTCGAGCAGCAGCGCGCAGCGGCCGCCCGCGTGCCGCTGCGCGATCGCCTGCACCTCGGCGCACAGCGACGCGAAGCCCTCGTCGGTGAGGCGCTGCTCGCCCAGCGGATCGTCCCGGTGCGCGTCGAAGCCGGCCGAGACCAGCACGAGGTCGGGCCGAAACCGATCCGCGATGGGCGTCAGCAGCCCCTGGAACACCGCGTGCACGTCGCCGTCCGTGGCACCGCTCGGCAGCGGCGCGTTCACCGTGAAGCCGCGCGCGTCGCCCTCCCCGACCTCGTCGAGCGCGCCCGTGCCCGGGTAGAACGGGAACTGGTGCGCGCTGAAGAACAGCACGTCCCGACGCGACGCGAACAGCGCCTGCGTGCCGTTGCCGTGGTGCACGTCCCAGTCCACCACCAGCACCCGCTCGCAGCCCCGCGCCCGCGCGTGCTGCGCCGCGATCGCGACGTTGTTCAGCACGCAGAAGCCCATCGCCCGGCTGGCCTCGGCGTGGTGACCCGGCGGGCGAACCAGCGCGAACGCGGACTGGCTCTCGCCGTCCAGCAGCGCGTCGACCGCGGCGATGGCGGAGCCAGCGGCGCGCCACGCCGCGCGGATCGAGCCCGCGGTGTAGGGCGTGTCGGCGTCCAGCCATCCCTCGCGGCCGTCGAGCGCGCGGAGCTGCTCGACCCAGGGGCGCGGGTGCAGCGCGTAGAGCACCTCGTCGGGGATGTCGCGCGGCCCGCGCCAGCTCACCCCGCGAAGCGGTGCAGCCGACAGCGCGTCGGCGATCGCGGTGAGCCGCTCTGGGCGATCGGGGTGACCCGTCCCCGGGAGGTGGTCCACCATCGCCTCGTCGTAGACGATCGCGAGCCGATCCATCGACCCTTCACGCACCGGGCTGAAGGAAGGTGAGCTCGGTGTCCCCGACCCTTATCACCTCCCCGCCCGACAGCGCTGCCTCGACCGCGAACTGCCCGTCGACGTGCGTGCCATTCGCCGAGCCGAGGTCCGCCACGAAGAACGAGCCGCCCCGTCGCTCGATGCAGCAGTGGTGCCGCGAGACCCGCACGTCGTGCGGGAGCATCACGTCGTTGTCCGGTCCACGGCCGATCGTGAGGCGGCCATGCACCGCGAGCGTCTGCGACGAGCCGTCCGGATCGCGCCACGTCACCGCGGCCGGCGCGTCCATCGCGGCGATCCGCAGCGCCCCGCGCGGGGTGAGCCCTGCCTCCTCGGCCTGGTCGAGCGCGGCGAGCTCCGCCGAGGAGAACGGCGACACGGTGATCACCGTCTGGTCGAGCTGGGCCGCGACCGCGACGTAGGACTCCTCGTGCGGCACGAACAGCAGGTTCGCGACCTCGAGCAGCGCGTCACGCGGCATCGGCGAGGGCGGCTGCCCGAGCACCGCGGCGGCTTGGAGGGCGACCGCCTGGCACGTGGAGATCAGGTCGCTCGGCGGCGACTCGGGATCGTGCCGGCGGATCAGCTCGCTGACCACGGCGTGTCCGCGCGCGAGGTAGCGCTCGGACGGCTTGAACGACAGCCAGTCGGCCAGCGTGCGGACCCCCGAGCGACCCAACGCGCGGCGGGATCGCACGAGATGCAGGAGCCGCGCCCGCCGATCGTCGGTGACCCGCGTGTCGGTCCACGCGAGCTCCACGAACGGCCACAGCGCCACCATGTGGGCGCAATACCGATCGATGCCCAGCGCGTGGAGCTCGGTGACGAGCGTGCTCTCATCCATCGGACGCCCCCAGGTGTCATCCCCCAGGTTCATCCTACACCGACCGCGCGCGATCCGATCACGCAGCCGACGCGCGGTCGCTGAGGGGCGGCTGGTGATCACGCGCCGCGCCCGGTACGCTGCCCCATGATGCGAACCGCCCTGTCCCTCGTCGTCTTCGCGCTGGTCGGCTGCCGAAAGCCAGCGCCGGTGGAGTACCCGCAGCCCGCGCCAGCGCCCGTGGCGCACACGCCGGCGCCACGGATCGAAGTCGAGCCGCCTCCGCCGCGATCCCCGTTCCCCGCCGCACACTGGGTCGCGCTGCAGCTCGACACGCCCGCGGTGAACGTCGTGCGCGGCGGCGACATCGACGGCGACGGCAAGGACGACCTGCTGATCGGGACGCCGCAAGACGCGGGCGGCGGCACGATCGCGGTGCTGTTCGGGGCCACGCTGACGTCCACACCCGACGGCGGGCGGCCGGTCCCGGACCGCGTCATCCACGCGCTCGGCCCCGCGGATCGCCTCGGCGAGGGGGTGGTCGGGCTGGGCGATCTGGACGGCGACGGGCTCGGCGAGATCCTGGTCGGCGCGCCGGCGCACGACGCCGCGGGCCGCGGCGAAGGTGGCGCGTGGCTGCTGCTCGGCCGCACCGTCCGCGATCACGCGGAGCCCGCGCTCACCGACGCGTGGACCTTCTTCCAGGGCGCGCGGCGCGATCGGATCGGGGTGATCGCCGCGCTCGGCGATCTCGATGGCGATGGGCGCACCGAGGTGCTGTTCACCGGCCGCACGCGCGCCTACCTGCTGCGCGGCGCCGAGCTCACCGCGTACGAGTCCTTCTATCTGCCCGACGCCGGGACCACGGTGGTGGGCACAGCCGAGGAGTCGGCGCTGTTCGAGCCGATTGCCGTGCCAGCGGGCGACACGCTGGGCAACGGGTGGGGCGGCGCGCTGATCGGGCTGCCCGACGCGAGCGGCCCGATGTGGCTGATGCACGGCGTGCAGCTCGATCAGGGGCGCTTCGTCGACCTCAGGGCGAACCCGTGGGCCCGCTTCGTCGCGCCGGGGCCCTTCCTCGTGGGTGGGTTCACCGCGGCCGACCTCGACGGCGACGGGCGGCCCGAGCCCATCGTCGGCTGGCACCGCGACCGCTACGTCCTCTCCGCGCTCGACGCGGGCTATCTGCTGCAGCCCGGGTCCTACGATCTGGGCACCCAGGCGACCCGCACGATCGAGAGCACCGCAGCGTTCGCGATCGCCAACGTCGCCGCGCTCGGCGACCTCGACGGTGATGGCCTCGACGAGGTGGCGATCGGCACGCGGATGGAGCGCGGCGCGCCGCACGCCCGCGCGTGCGTGTTCCGCGGTGCGACGCTGCGCGATCGCACCCGCGCGTCGCTCGACGACTGCGACGCCCTCCTGGACTACCCGGTCGATCACCAGGGCTACTGGTGGACGACGACGGTGACCGCGGCGGGCGACCTCGACGGTGACGGCATCGGCGACCTCGTGGTCACGCTCGTCGGCCGCGGCTGGGACGATCCGGAGCGCACGTCGGAGATCCGGGTCGTCGTGCACCGGTCGCCGTGGACCTGGGCGCCTCGTTGAGGCGCCTGCGGCGCTACGCCTTCGGCGCGACCTTCGACGAGGCCAGCCACGTCTCGTGCAGGTGGACCCACTCGACGCCGTTGCGCGCCTGCTCGCTCTGGCGGAACAGCGCGGTGGTCTGCCGCACGCGGGTGCGCGCGTCGACCCACTGCCACTCCTCGTACAGCGCCAGGTGCAGCCCGTCGGCGATCGTGCGCCCCTCGAAGCGCTCCACCCACACCTTGAACGGCCGACTCGCGCTCGCGTGCGCGCCGTACGCCTTCCACACCCGATCGACCAGCTCGGCCCGCTGCACGATGCGCCCAAACGGCGTCACCAGCTGGAACTGCGGATCGAGCACGTCGGTGAACTCGGTGAACAGCAGCTTGTCGGGCTGGTCGCGGCCGGAATACCACCGGGTCAGGAAGCGGTGGAAGGCGAACACCTCGGCGTGGCAGAGCTCGTTCATCGATGTCGTACTCGCGGTGAGGAGACCATGCACAGCGTAACCAATATTCCACCCCTGCTCCTGCTGGCCGCGCTCGCGCTCACCAGCGCCGCCGCGACGGGCTGCAAGGGCGTGCGCCGCGCGCTCGTCGACGCGCTCGACAACGGCTATCCACCACCCGAGGGGACGCTCGACGCGCCCACCTTCGACGGCCCCGACGCCGCGCGTCCGCGCCTGGACATCCGGCTGGAGCCCATCGCCTCGGGCTTCGCGCAGATCACCGACGTGCACTTCGTGCCGGACGATCCGGGGCGCCTCGTGGTGCTGGAGAAGACGGGCAAGGCGACGATCGTGTCGCTCGAGACCGGCGAGACGACCACCCTGCTGGAGGTCCCGGTGCGGGTGGTCAGCGAGCAGGGGCTGCTCGGGCTCGCCTGGCATCCCAACTTCACGTCGAACGGCCGCTTCTTCGTCCACTACACCCCGTCGGGCACCCCAGAACACCTCGGCCGCGTCGAGGAGTGGCACGTCTCCACCCTCGCGGACGGCGGTGCGACGCCTGTGCGCACCGTGCTCGAGGTCGAGCAGCCCTACCAGAACCACAACGCCGGTCAGCTCGCGTTCGGGCCCGACGGGATGCTGTACGTCGGCTGGGGGGACGGCGGCTTCCGCAACGACCCCGAGGGCCACGGTCAGGACGCGACCACCTTCCTCGGCGCGATGCTCCGGCTCGATGTCGACGACCGGCCTGCCGGCGCCGGCTACGGCGTGCCGTCCGACAACCCGTTCGTCGATGATGCCGCCGTCCCCGACGAGACCTGGGCGATCGGCCTGCGCAACCCGTGGCGCTACAGCTTCGCGCCGGATGGGCGCCTCGTCATCGCCGACGTCGGCCAGGATCAGTGGGAGGAGATCTCGATCGCGCGGCCGGGCGACAACCTCGGGTGGAACCTCCGCGAGGGCCGTCATTGCTTCCCGCCGAGCCGCGCATGCGACGCGAACGGAATGCGCGAGCCGATCTACGAGTACGGTCGCGACGACGGCAGCTCGATCACCGGGGGGTTCGTCGTCACCGGCGGCCCGATCCCCGAGCTCGTCGGCCGCTATGTGTTCGGCGACTTCGTCAGCGGCCGGCTGTGGGCGATCGATCTGCCCGACGGCGAGCCCGGCGCGTCCCCCGTGCCCACGGCCACCGCGCTGGGCAAGTGGCCGATCCTCGCGTCCACCTTCGCGCTCGACGCCGATGGCGCGATCCACGTCGCCGACTACAGCGGCGGCGCCGTGTATCGCCTCGCTCCCAGGCCCATCGAGCCCCCTGCGGGCGATCCCGAATAGGCAGCGGACGGTACGGGTGGCATGATGCCCGGACCGAGGAGGAAGAGATGCGCTTTCTGATTGTGCTCCTGCCCGCGTTGATGCTCGCCTGCGACCCCGACGAGGGCCCCAACGGCGACGACACCGACAGCAACGACAACACGGACACCTCGGACACGAGCACGACCGACACCGACACCGACACGACCGACACCGACGCGCCCGACGACTTCAGCAACAACTGGTCCGGATCCGACAACTACGGCCCCGCTCCGAGCAGGGCGGCCGACCAGGTGATCTACGGCGACCTGGCCGATGGGGAGACGCTGAGCAGCCTCTCCTGGGGCGAGTCGGGCACCATCGCGTGCTGGGCGGTTCCGGCGGCCAGCTACACGGGCGCGCACGTCTTCCACACCCTCGATCAACCACAGCAGCGCGACTTCTACGTTCGCCTCACGCCCAACCAGGGCCTCGACATGAGTCTCTACGTCATGCAGCGCTCCGAGGGCAGCACGACCGAGCCGCCCGACGCCACCCTGGGAGGGGGTGGAGACTGCGACGGCGCCTACGACTCCAACGGCAACGCGAGCCAGCCCGAGGTCGCCTGCGTCGCGTCGTTCACCGGCTACGCCTACTCGGTGCTGATCGGCGTCGCGGGTGCCGGCGGCCTGACCAGCGGGAAGTACAAGCTCGAGATCTGGGACAACAGCTACAGCGGCTGCGTGAGCCCGAACGGCTAGCCGCGACGCGCCACGCCGCGGCGATGGATCCGCGGGGCGGTGACCGTCGAACGAGGACTCCCGGCCGCGGGTGGGATCGCGCGCCGCGCCGTGGCAAGGTGGCGGGAAGGAGGGACGACGTGCCCCGATCCGGCGATCTGTTCGAGCGGTACCTGATCAAGCGCCTCCTGGGCAAGGGGGGGCTGTCGCTGGTGTACCTCGTGGCCGACAAGAGCACGGGCCGGCCGTTCGTGCTCGAGGTGCTCGCGCCCACCGACCCACGCGTCGAGGCCACAATCGACAAGCTCGGCCGCGCGCTGGCGCGCCTCGACCACCCGAACCTCGTGCGCCTGCACGACGTGCTGGACGTCCGGGGCCACTCGGCGCTGCTCGTCGATCACGTCGTCGGCGAGACGCTGGCGGATCGCCTGCGCGGAGGCCGGATGTCGGTCGCCGCGGTCGACGCGGTGCTGCGCGAGATCGGCGAGGGGCTGGTCCACCTCCACGCACACGGGATCTTCCACCGCGACCTGAAGCCGAGCAACGTGATCCTCGAGCTACGCGGCGTCGACGAGCACCCACGCCTCGCCGACGTGGGCCTCGCGGGCGCGATCGTGGACGCGCTCGGCATGGACGCGGTGCGTCAGGGCGTGGTGCCCGGCACCCCACGCTACCAGTCCCCCGAGCAGCTCAAGGGTGCGCCGCCCGATTCGCGCGCCGACGTGTGGGCGCTCGGCGCGCTGCTCTATGAGATGGCCACCGGTCGCCCCCCGTTCCGTGGCGCCGATCCGATCGCGCTGCGCCACGCCGCGCTGCAGCGAGACTACCCGCCCCCACGCTCGCTGGCGCCGAACCTGCCGGAGCGTCTGGTGCGCGCGATCGACGGCGCCCTCGACCCGGACCCACGCTCCCGGATCCCCGACGTGGCTGCGCTGATCGCGGTCTCCCGCGCGAACCAGGAGTGGGCCAGCCCGCGCATCGACGACGAGCCGCACGTGGAGCCACCGCCCCACGAGCTGCGCGCAGGCGCGGTGCTCGACGGCCACCTGCGGCTGGGCGCGCTGCTCGGCTACGACGACCTGAGCGAGACGTGGCGCGCGGTCGACCAACGCGACGACCGCTCCGTCGTGATCCGCGCCCTGCTCCGCGGCACGGACCGCGCCGCACGCAGCCGGTTCGAGGCCGCCACGGCGTCGCTCCGGGGACTGAACCACGCGTCCGTTCCACACTTCCGCCCGTCGTTCGTCGTCGAGCGCAGCCCGCCCGTGTTCGCGGTCGTTCGCGACTGGATTCCAGGACGCTCGCTCGCGGAGGAGGCGACCGTCCGCCGGTTCGAGATCGGCGAGGTCCTCACCACCCTGATCGAGCTGCTCGACGTGATCGGCTACCTGCACGCACAGGACCCGCCGGTCGTGCACCGCAACCTGCACCCCGCGAACGTGATCCGTGCCGAGGACGGCAGCCTGGTCGTCGTCGACTTCGGCGGGCCGCTGGCCGCCCTCGCCGATCCGGCGCAGCAGGGCTACGCGCTCGTCGGCGCGTTCGGGTACATGGCGCCCGAGCAGGTCGGCGGCGCGGCCACCCTCGCGTCCGATGTCTACGCGGCCGCAGCGATCGCGATCTCCTTGATCACGCGCCGCCACCCGTCCACGCTGCTCGACGATCAGGGGCGGATCGCCTGGGCCGAGCACACGACCGTCGAGTCGACCATCCGCGCGCTCCTCGACGGGATGCTGGTCGAGGATCCGGAGGAGCGCCCGTACGCCGTCGAGGCGGCCGAGGCCTGTCGCGCCCTGGTCGAGGGAGACCAGGAGTCCGCCGAGTCCCTCGCGATGTCCCTGCCACCGCTGCCGGACGACGAGCCCACGGATCGCACGCTGCGCGTCGATCTGTTCCCGCCCATCCCGAAGGGCCCGCCGCCGCTCATCGACCCCCCCACCGACCCCGAGCTGCATCCCGAGCAGGTCGTCCAGAAGGTGCTCGCGTCGCCGCCCCCCACCCGCCCGACGCGCTGGCTGTGGGGACTCGTGCTCGGGGCGCTGGGCATCGGCGGGCTCACCGCGTGGCTCGTGCTCCAGGGATCAGGCGCCACGCCGTGACGGCGGCGGCCCGACCCGGATCCGCACGTCGACGAGGCGGTAGCCCTCGCCGGGCGGCAGCGCGAACAGTGGGTTCAGGTCCAGCTCGCGGATCTCGGGCACCGTCTCGACGAGCCGGCTGATCCGCAGCAGCGCGTCCTCGAGCGCCTCGACGTCCGCCGCCGGATGACCGCGGTAGCCCTGGAGCAGTCGATAGCCCCGGATCCGCCGCACCATGTCGGCCGCGTCCTGATCGGTGAGCGGGGCGACGCGGAACACGACGTCACGCAGCACCTCGACGAAGATGCCCCCGAGCCCGAACGCGATGAGCGGCCCCATCCCTGAGTCCGCGTGCACCCCGATCATCACCTCGGATCCCTTCAGCATCGGCTGGACGAGCACGCCCTCCATGGTGCCGCCCACCCGCGCCACCTGGTCGGCGATGTGTCGCCACGCCGCGCGCACGGAGTCGGGGTCGACGAGGTTCAGGGACACGCCGCCGATGTCGGTCTTGTGGGTGATGTCGAGCGAGACCAGCTTGACGGCCACCGGATAGCCGACCGCGTCGGCGACCGCGGCCGCCTCGTCGGCGCTGTGGGCCATCCCGCCGGGCGCGGCGGTCAGCCCGGCTGCGTCGAGCATGGCCGCGCACTCCTCGGCCGAGAGCCAGCCCGGACCGCGCGCGCCGATCGCGTCCCGCGCGATCTGCCGCGCCGCGTCGAGCCGCTGGTCGGGGAACTCAGGGAACACGCCGGCCTCCGCGCGCCGCCATGCCGCGTAGTCGGCCACCTTGCCGAGCACGCGACCGATGCTCTCCGGGAACGCGAACACCGGGATCCGGCCCGCCGCGGTCGCGCCGCCGAAGCCCGCCGTGCCGGCCCCGTCGAGCCCGGTGATGTTCCCGTACACCGGCTTGGCCTCTGCACCGCGCGCACGCGCCGCCGCGACGCCCTGTGCGATCGCCGCACCGATCTCGGCCGTGGGGAACATCCCGACCGGGGTGTAGATGACGACGAGCGCGTCGACCTCGGGATCGGCGAGCACTTCCTCGACCGTCCGGCGGAACGCCTCCGGCCCCGCGGACGCGATCATGTCGACCGGGTTCTTCGGCGAGGCGGCCGCCGGCAGAAACGCGCGCAGCGCCGCCTGCGTCGGCGCCGAGAGCTCGGCGACCACGAGGCCCGCAGCCTCCAGCGCGTCCGCCGCGAGGATCGCCGGACCGCCCGCGTTCGTGACGATGCCGACCCGGCGCCCGGCCGGGAGCGGCTGCTCGGTCAGCGCGCGGGCGATCCCGAACATCTCCTCGAGGGTGTCCGCCCGGATCACCCCACACTGATCGAGCAGCGCCTGAACGCCGGTGTCGGCCGCGGAGAGCGCCGCGGTGTGGCTGCTCGCGGCACGGCTACCCGCCTCGGAGCGCCCGGCCTTCACGGTGATGATCGGCTTGGAGCGACCGACCCGGCGCGCGATGCGCGCGAAGCGACTCGGGTTCCCGAACGACTCCAGGTAGAGGAGGATCACATCGGTGTTCTCGTCCTCCTCCCAGAACTCGAGCAGGTCGTTGCCGCTGACGTCCGCCTTGTTCCCCACGCTCGCGAACGACGACAGGCCGAGGCCGAGGCTCTGCGCGAGGTCGATGATCGCGATGCCGAGCGCGCCCGACTGCGACGAGAGCGCGATCCGGCCCGTAGGCGGCATGGCGGGCGCAAAAGAGGCGTTCAGGCGCACGTCGGGGTGCGTGTGGATCAGCCCGAGGCAGTTGGGTCCGATCAGCCGGATGCCGTGCTCGCGCACCAGCGCGACGACGCGATCCTGCAGCGCACGACCCTCGGGCCCGATCTCGGCGAACCCGGCGGACACGAGCACGATGCCGCGCACGCCGACCTGGGCGCACTCCTCGATCACGTCCAGCACCGCGCGCGCCGGGACCGAGATCACCGCCAGGTCGACGGACTTGCCGATCGCGCGCAGCGACGGCCACGCGGGCACCGAAGCGACGTGCTCGGCCTTCGGGTTGATCGCGTAGACCGGCCCCTCGAAGCCGCTGCGCACCAGCGACGCGAGGATGCGCGTGCCCACCGCGGTCGGGTTGCGCGACGCGCCGATCACCGCGACCGAGCGCGGGTAGAGCAGCGCGTGCAGCGACGAGGTGTTGAAGCCCCGCTGCTGCACGCCGTCCGGTCCGCCCGCGCGCGTCAGATCGAGCGTCCACACCGAGCGGTTGCCGTCCATCACCTGCGAGAAGCCGTTGTGGCGCAGCACCGCAGCCAGCGCGACGTCTTCGGGTGGCGCGCCGCCCACCAGCCTGCGCACGCCACGCCGCGCCGCGAGCACCACGAGCCGCTCGAGCAGCAGGCCCGCCACACCCTTCCCACGCAGCTCGGGCGCCACGGCCATCGCGACGGCCCCGCCGTCGCCCGTGGCGTCGAGCCGGTACAGGCCGAGGCCGAGCACACGCTGCGACTCCGCCTCGGAGGCGACGAACGCCTCGCCGTCGCGCCCCTGGCTCAGGTGCTGGAGCATCCCGCCGAAGCCGCTGTCGTCGAGCCGTAGCCCGAGCGCCACCGCGCCTCGCTCGGCTGCCGGGAGGCGCTCGACGAACGCGCGGATCCGCGCCGCGTCTTCGGAGCCCGCGCGCGTGAGCGGCAGGGTGGTGCCGTCGCGCAGCACGAGCGTGCCGGCGCGATCATCGGCGCTCCCCTCGGGCGGTCGGAACGAGGGGCGGATCGTGGGCTCTGAACGCAAGGCGAACCTCCGGGGACGGTGGGCGGTCCCTAGTAGTAATCGCTCTGCCACCCCCACTGCTCGATGAGTCCGTCGACCACGATCTGACCGTCCCGTCCGAGGTTGGTCCCCGTCCCGGCGTCGGCGGTCAACGCGCCGGTGAGCGCCGAGAAGGTGCCGTAGCTGTGGACCGTGATCGACCCGCCCCACCCCGCGTAGGTGCCGGAGGTCAACGGGGCGTTGGCACCGCTGGCGTCGACGTCTCCAGAGACGTCGACCGTCTGCCCGCGCAGCACGGTGGCGGCCCCCTCGCCGCCGTAGGTGCCGCCGGCGCCGCCAGCGACGGACAGGTCGCCGCTCACCGCGAGCATGCCGCCCCGCGCGCGCGCCTCGAGGCCGCTCGCGTAGCGACTCTGGAACGGGCCGTTCAGATAACGCTCGAAGTATCCGCCCCCGCCATCGGAAGTGCCCGCGCCGCCGCCCGCGAGGATCGCCGCGCCGAGGTAGACGTCGGTGGGACCATCGATCAGCACCGGCCCGCCCCGGCCGCCATACAAGCCGTCGCCGCCGCGGACGTCGATCGGCGCGCGCACATGGATCACGCTGTTCTGGCTTCCGAACAGCTCGTCGTTGGCGAGCCACACCGCGCCACCATCCCCACCCCGCTGCGAACCCGTCGAGGCGCCACCGCGCCCGTGGACGGGCACGTCGAGCACAATGGCGCCGGACGGCGCCTCTGCCGCGTCGATCGCGACCTCCACCGGCCCGTTGAAGCCCGAGAACGTGAACTGGTGCAGGATGAGCTGGCCGCCCTGACCGCCGGTCACGCCCACGCCGCCAGCCAGGTCGACGCCGGTGTAGCCGAGGAGCGAGAACGACTGCCCGTCCGCCATGCCCGGCAAGAACGGGTACGCGATGACGCCCATCTGGGCCTCGCCGCCGTAGCCGGCCCAATGCGTCGCGTCCCCTCCCGAGATGTCGATGTCGCCGCTGACCTCGACGTGGCCCCCCGGAAACACCTGCTCGACCCCCTCCTGGTACCCCTCGCCCGAGTACACGCTCAGGCGGCCACCGCGCCCGCCGTAGCCCCCGTAGAACGCGGCCCCCGTCTGATCGCCGCCGCGCGCGTACAGATCGCCCGTCGTGGAGACCGACGCGCCGGACGCCGCGACCTCGATCTCGCCCGCCTCACCGCCGTAGCAGTAGTTCTCGCCGCTGCACGCCGACGTGCCACCGTCGGCGATGAGCACCGCCGTGTTCCGGGTCTCGAAGCCCCGGAGGCGGATGCGCCCGCCCTGGCCGCCCCGCACGCTCCCGTTGCCACCGCGCAGATCGATCACACCGCTGTTGAACACCTCGCCCGCGGGGCTCTCGAGCGCCACCCGGTAGGCCCCCGCGCCGCCGCCGTAGTACGCGCCGGTCGCGTCACCGCCGCGCCCGAGGATCGTCCCGGTGTTCACGACGCGATCGGCGCCGCACAGGTAGCTCGACCGCTCGGAGCCACCCTCGCCGCCGTAGTACACGCCGCTGGTCGTCGAGCCACCCGAGAGGTCGATCGTCCCCTGGTTGATCAACGAGCCGCTCGGGACGCCCTCACCCGAAGAGCAGGACCATGTCGTGTCGTACGGCTGGAGGTTGCGTCGCGCGGTGGCGACGAGCGACAGGTTGCCGCCTCGACCCGGCCGGCTCGACGGCGCGTCCTGGCCGCGCAGGTTGATGCTCGAACCCGTGCGGAGGTAGATGTTGCGCGCCGCGATCATCAGCCCCGGCTTGTCGGGCACCGCGCTTCCGCTGAACACCGTGGTGATCGTGCCCTCGTTCACCAGATCGCCTTGCAGAACGACCCGCGCGGTCTGGCTGTCGTACCAGCCGCTGTCGTTCGTGAACCTGAGGGTGGCGCCAGCCTGGACGCGGATCCCGGTGACCCGCTCATAGCCGTTGCTGGTGCGCTGGTAGATGTTGTCGTCGTTGGACCAGTCCTGCACGTTGTTGTACTGGAAATAGCCGCCGAGGCTGATCGTGCCCTCGGTGCCCGCGCCGATGCTGGCGATGGTGAGCGTGCCGGAGGCGACGACGAGCGGGCGCGGCCCGAGCTCGACCGGCGCGGGGTCCGGCACGGCGAACGTCGCGACGGCGCGGCCCCGCGAGAACACACCGAGATGCCCCCCCGTCGGCCCGCCGACCAGCAGGATGACGTCTCCGCCCTCGCCGCCGTAGGAGTCGCTCGCGGTGGCGACGCCGCCGCGCGCGACGAGGGTGTACTGCCCCGCGAGGCCCGTCGGCTCCTGGAAGCCCGGGTAGACGCCCCCGGCCGGGTTGCACACGAAGTGGGTCGAGGTGACCTCGCCGGGCTGCAGGGTGCCGTCGCGCGCGACGCCGCCACCGGCGCCGTCGTCGAGGCCGACGTCGTAGCGCGTGCCGCCGTAGGTGCAGTCGTCGCTGCCCCGCTCGACCGGGCTGGTGGCGACGAGCGTGTCGAAGCCCGGCTCGCCCTGGCCCCCCGTAGCCCCGGGATCACCCGTCTCGCCGGGCGGCCCCTGCGGGCCCTCGGGACCCACGACGGGCTCCGGGTTGCAGGCCGCGAGCCAGAGCGCGAGCCCGACCAGCGGAAACGCGCGACAGACGGGATGGAGCAGCGAGGTGTGGTGCGGCAAGGAGACCTCCGACGGGGCTGAAGCTCCGGCCCACACACCCTATTGCGAGCTTGGGTCTACCCACAAGCTTCCGGAAACGGTCGCGACCACATCCCTGCTCACCAGGTGACGGCCATCACCTCGTCCTGCCCCATCGCATGGCAGTCCGTGCACCCGCGCGGCCGCCCGGACTCCAACAAGGTGCCCTCGGGCGACCACATCGCGAAGAACAGGTTGCCCGCCTCCGTGCGCAGCGTCGCGACGATGGCGGCGATCTCCTCGCCCTCCTCGTCGGCGTAGCCCTCCTTGAACGCCATCGCGCCCTCGGGCATCGCGCCGCCCTCGCCCGCTTCGATCACCGCGCCCGCCGCCGGATCGAAGAACACCTGCACGACCGGCCCGTGGGTGCCGTCGAGCGACGTCTGCACCCCTATCCACGGGTCGCGCTGCGGCCATGTGGCGTAGCGCTCGCGCTCCGCCTCGAGCGTCTCGAGGAACGCGGCCGTCGGGTCGGGTTCACACCCGCACAGACCCCAGAACGTGAACGCGACGAGAAAGCGCATCGTGCTCCCCTCCACGGAGGGACTCTAGCGAAGTTGGCGCCTGCCCTCGGCGGAAACATGGAATGGAGACGGGTCATGACAACGCATGGCCGCGCTTGGTACCCTCGGCCCATGTCACACCGAATCCTGCTGGCGTCCGTCCTGCTCGTGTCTGGCTGCGACCTGCTGTTTGGCGGGTGGAGCGTGTCGAGCCATCCCTGCGTGGGCAACCGGACCGATGCCTTGTGGTTCGACGACGCGCGCACCGGCTGGGTAGGCTGCGGCACGACCACCAGCGGGTACGGGCTGTTCACCACGGCCGACGGCGGCCGGACGTGGGCAGAGCCGAGCACCGAGCCCGGCGGCTACTTCAGCGGGTTTCGCGTCGGCACGATCAGCCGCTCGGCGGACGGACTCCTCTACGTCGGCGGATCCGGCTCCGGCGTGCGCGTCGCCGCGATCGACACGACCCGCTCACCCGCGCAGGTCACGCCAGTCCTGGAGAACATGGGCCAGACGTGGAACTCGTTCCAGGTCGGCAGCTTCCGACGCGCTGCCGACGGGCGTGCGCTCGCCGAGTCGCTCACCGGTGTCGACGTCGCGTGGCGCGCGAGCGACACCGCGGCGTGGCAGAACGGCTACGGCTGGTGGCAGCCCGAGCCCGCGGTCCAGATCCTCGACATGGTGGAGTTCGAGGGTCGGTTCTACGGTGCCGGCTCCACGATCTCGCAGCCGCCGTTCGTGATGCTCCCCGAAGACGAATCGGGCGGGGTGGGCATGGTGCCCCACGTGCTCGACACGCGCGTGATGGGCGAGATGTGGGGCATCGCCGTGGACCAGGGCGGCATCGCGCTCGGCGGGGTGAACCAGGGGTCGGCGGTGGGCGTGGTGTTCACGACGCCCGGCGACGGCGCCGACCCGGACGCCTGGCAGCGCACCGACGTCGCCAACGTCGTCACCGAGACGGGTTCCACCTGGGTCCGCGGCGTGTGCCGATCCGGCCCCCGCATCGTCGCGGTCGGCGAGTACAGTCGCGCGTCGACCGGCTTGGTGATCGAGTCGCTCGACGGCGGGCAGAGCTGGTCCGATCGCACGCCCGCCGGCTCACCCTCGCTCCACAAGTGCGTCCTCCTCCCCGACGGGACCGTCGCGGTCGCAGGCGCCGACGGCTACTTCGCGCGCCGCTGACCGGGCGACCGCGTCGAACCTGGGCTACGCTCGGCGCGAGCTCGTCCGGGAGGAGCGATGCGTTCGGCAGGAGCGTGGGTGCTGGTGGTGGCCGTCGTGCTCGGGTGCCACGAGGAAGGCGGCGGTTGCCACTGGCCGTGGGAGCGCAGCAACCTCCTCGAGGGAGCCCAGCACGGAGAGGCGTGCGAGGCGTCCGAGGAATGCGCCGGCGGGCTGGTGTGCGCGAGCGACTACACCTGCGCGTACGCGACCGATCCGGGCGCTGCAGGCCCCGGAGAGCCGTGCGTGGCGACGGAGTGGTGCCGGCTCGGGCTGGTGTGCGCCGCGGACGCGACGTGCACCGAGGCGGGTGCGCCGGGCACCGGTGGCCTCGGGGAGGCCTGCGAGGACGTCGCGGACTGTCAGCTCGGGCTCAGCTGCGTCGAGGACGCCTGCCACGGGCTCCAGCTGCCGTTGTGGCTCGGCGGCGCGTGCCCCGAGACCGAGACCGGCGCCTACCGCGGCCTGTTCGAGCTCGCGACCACGGCCACCGAAGACTTCTACCGCCTCCCCTTCCCCAACGACGCGCGCGTGAACGCCGACGGCACGCTCGACCTGTCGGGCCACCCGCGTCCGGGGATGCTGATCCCGGAGATCGGCGACGTCGTCGCCACGGTGTTCGACGTGCTCCAGGAGGACTTCGACGGCTTCGGGAACAACCAGGCGGTCTACTTCCGCATGTCCGCGCGCATCGACTACGACGCGCTCACCCGTGGTCACCCGCACGATGGCGGAACCTGGGGCGTCGTCGACCTGACGCCCGGCGAGACCTATGGCACCCAGGTCGCCGGCGCGTTTCGGACCTCGACCGCGCGCGGCGCCTACATCTGCCCGAACTGGTTCGCGATCGCGCCGGCGAACGGCCGCTCCTACCTGCCCGGACACACCTACGCCGCCTACCTCGGCGCGGGCCTCGCGTCGGACGAGGGCACCGCACCCACCCAGGCGCCCGACTTCGCAGCGATGCTGGCGTCCTCCGCGCCGAGCGAGGCGCGGCTGACGCGCGCATGGCAGGCGTACGCGCCGCTCCGTCAGTGGATCACCGCCACGAGTGGGCTCGACGCCGAGGACTTCGCGGTCGCGACCGTGTTCACGGTGCAGGATCCGGTGGCGCCGGTGCGCGCCCTGCGCGAGGTGGTATACGAGCAGCCGCTGCCGACCGCGCGCGACTGGTGGCAGTGCGGGGCGACCGGAAGCGGGCCGCACGCCAGCGACGACACCCGCGGCTGCGCCGGCGCGAGCAGCTTGCACCACGAGCTCCAGGGCATCCTCGCGCTGCCGTCCTTCCAGGCGGGCACGCCGCCGTTCAAGACGGTGCGCGACGGCGGCGGGATCGTGTACGTCGACGGCGTGCCGCTGGTGCAGGGCTCCGAGGACGTGCACGTCACGCTGACCGTGCCGAAAGGCGCGACGATGCCCGCCGCGGGCTGGCCATTGGTCATCTACGGGCACGGCACCGGTGGGAGCTACGTCTCGGCGGTGCGAGAGGGCCTCGCCGGACCGCTCTCGGACATCACGCTCGACGACGACACCCGCGTCCGGTTCGCCACGCTGACCCTCGACGCCCCCATGCACGGGCCCCGTCGGCACGAAGAGAACTGGGACGAGGACTGGCTGGCGATCGATCCGGGCAGCTACGACCCGGACGTGCTCTACTTCAACCCGCTGAACCCCCGCTCCGCCCGCGACAACGCGCTGCAGGCCGCCGCGGACCACTTCAGCCTGGTGCGCTGGGCCAAGGCCGTGCTGCTGACCGGCAGCGGCTCACCGACCGGCGCCGACATCCGCTTCGACGACGACCACCTCTACTACCTGGGGCACAGCCAGGGCTCGACGGCGGGCGTGGCCTTCGTCGCGCACGAGCCGTCGATCCGCGCGGCGGTCTTCTCTGGCGCCGGCGGGCTGCTGGCCGAGAGCCTGGTGCACAAGAAGGCTCCCTACGACCTGGCCGCCGCGATCGCCATCGGGCTCGCCGACCCGGACATCGAGCGCTTCCACCCGGTGCTCAACCTCGTGCAGGCAGGCGCCGAGCGTGCCGACGGCATCAACCACGCGCCCCACGTGCTGCACGCGCCGCTCGACGACGAGCCCGCGCGCCACGTCCTGCACACCTACGGCCTCGACGACAGCTACACGCCGAACGCGACCCAGACCGCGTTGGTGCGCGCGCTGCGGGTCCAGCAGGCGCCCAACGGCAACACGGCGCTCGAGGGCGTGGCTCAGGTCGCCCTGCCCACGAACACCAACCTCGGGCCCACCACCGGCGTCTCGGTGCTGTACCGCGCCGAAGGCGACGCGGACGCGCACTTCGTGCTGTTCGACCGCGAAGACACGCAGCGGCAGGTCATGCAGTTCTTCGGCACCGCCGTCCGCGACGGCGCACCCACGGTCGTCGCCCCGTAGCGACGACCGGCGGCGGCGCGTTCGATCGCCGGGGGCCCCCACGGCCGGCCGGGACGGCCGTCGATTGATCACTTCTCCAAGAAGTCCGGATGAAGGCGGGTTCGCGAGGATC
>CAYQSE010000069.1:0-24573 GCA_964419905.1 uncultured Enterobacteriaceae bacterium | reverse complement strand
TCCTCGCGAACCCGCCTGCAGCAGGTCTTCGTGAAGATGTGATCAATCGACAGGCAGAGAGCCCGACGACCCGAGCGAGCCGAAGGGGCCGTGCGCACCGGCACTCCGTGCCGCCCACGCCACACGCCACCGCGCCGTCTCTGGCTTGGCTCACGTCGACCCGTCACCGGACCAGGCCACGCAGGCGAGCGCGAGGAGGGTCTCTGCGAACGAACCCCATCGCAGGGAGGACGCAGTCCGACCGGAGCTGGGGTGAGGAGAGCAGAGAGCCCGACGACCCGAGCGAGCCGAAGGGGCCGTGCGCACCGGCACGCCGGATCGCCCAGTCGACGGACGAACGCTTCGTGAGCGCGTGGTTCTGCGTCACACCACGATGCCTTCGGCGCGGGTCACCCAGCGCCGAGGGGTGAACGCCGGGATGGGTTTCGGCGCGATCAGCGGCTGCCCGTCGCGCCAGAAGCTCGTGAACGGGCGCTTCTCGCCGGTCTCGTAGAAGTGCCACAGGTAGGCGAAGTCGCAGGCCCAGTAGTCGCTGACCCACTGGTCCATGTCGCGGATGCCGGCGTCGTGCATCAGCTGCAGGCTGTACTCGCACGCCTCGCGCTCGAACGCCCGGAGCTCCTCGAACACCGCGCGGGTGATCGCCGGCTGGTCCTCGCTGAAGAAGAGCGTGGACAGCTCGCGGGCCCGGGCCGAGAGGTTCCACTGGATCGTGTGCCCGAACAGGTGCACCAGGATGAACAGCGCGCTCTCCACGTCCTCGGCGTAGTCGATGTGGATCTCGGCGCCGTCGAGATCACCGGTGAACGGATGCGGCACGTCGCGGATGCGCACCGGCACCGCGTAGCGATCCTCGATGTGCCGCTCGAGCACGTTGAACACCTCACTCAGCCGCCGCTCCCGCTCCACGCCCATGCGCCCATCCTCTCGTTGCGGGCCGCAGACTATCACCGGCGGCCGACCAACAGCCCTCGGCTTCCTTGAAAGCTGGCCCGCGCTGTGTGAGCATTGCGCCCCCGGATTCCCTTTGGAGGTACCTGATGGCCGACGCCCAGGGAGGCGGTCTCACCGCGCTCGGAAAAGCGTTCGTGGCGCTGTTCGTGATCCTGCTCCTCGGAGTAGGTGGTTGGTTCCTGTCCGACATCCTGCTGCCCGAGGGCACCACCACCGGTGCCGTCGTCGATCTCGACGCCGCCCGGCGCCAGCTCGGCAGCGATCAGGTCGAGGCGCCCGACCTCACCGACATCACCACGGTCCAGGAGTACGCCTACGTCGCGCAGGAGCGCCTGCCGGCGGTCCAGGGCGTGTCCAACTACGAGTGGGATCCGAACGAGAAGGTCGTCAAGTTCCCGATCAACATGTGGGTCGGCTGGCTGCCCATCGTCGCCGCCAACCACGGCTTCGCGCCGAACGAGAACTCCGTGTTCTTCAAGGAATACGGGTTCAAGGTCGATCTCACGCTGATCGACGATCCCGTCGTGGCGCGCGACACGTTCGCGTCGGGCCGCAGCCACGTGCTGTGGGGGACGATGGACATGATGGTCCTGTTCGCGCCCGAGCTCATGAAGGACAGCCGCACCGCACCGCGCATCGTGCAGCAGATCGACTGGTCGGCGGGCGGCGACGGCATCGTCGTGCGCGACAGCATCAAGACGGTGAAGGATCTCCGCGGCAAGACCGTGGTCTACGCGCAGAACAGCCCGTCCCAGTACTACATCAACGCGCTGCTGATCAACGCCGGCATCCAGCCTGGCGAGGTCAAGCACAAGTACACGGCGTCGGCGTTCGAGGCTGCGGCCGCGTTCGTCTCCGACCCGTCGATCGACGCGTGCGTGTCGTGGGCCCCCGACATCTACAACATCCCCGAGAAGGTCGCGGGCACCAAGGTGCTGTCGACCACGGCCGACGCGAACAAGCTGATCGCCGACGTGTGGGCGGTGCGCGCCGACTTCGCGAAGGATCACCCCGAGATCGTGCAGGGCCTCGTCGAGGGCATCTTCACCGGCATGAAGCTGGTGAAGTCCGACCCGGCGCAGGCCGCCGCGTGGATGGCCGACGGCTTCGGCCTGCCCGTGGAGGAGGTCAACGGCATGATGGCCGACGCCCACCTCACCAACTTCGCCGAGAACAAGGCGTTCTTCCTCAACCAGAACAACCCGACCAACTTCGAGCAGACGTGGAACTCGGTCACCTTCGTCTACCGCGAGCTCCGGCTGATCGACAGCCCGGTGCGCTTCGACCAGGTGATGGACTTCCGCTACCTCCAGGCCATCGACAAGAAGGGGCTGTTCAAGGACGACAAGGACGAGTACGCCGCGACGTTCGTGCCCCAGTCCTACACGAAGGTCACGGCCGAGGCGCCGATCCTCACCCAGGAGCTGCGCATCAACTTCTACCCGAACTCGGCCAACCTGTTCGAGCCGGCGCGCAACGAGCTTGGCGCCGCGGTCGAGGGCAAGCTCTACGACCCGCTCGTCGAGAAGACGATCGGCCGCGCCGCGGTCACCGCCGGTCAGTTCGACCGCGCCGTCATCGCGATCACCGGCCACGCGGACAGCTCGATGAAGGGCAAGGTGCCGTTCGAGGCGGTGCAGCAGCTCTCCGAGGCCCGCGCCGGCGCGGTGCGCGACGAGCTGATCAAGAAGTACAAGTTCGATCCCAACAAGTTCGTGGTGAAGGGTATGGGGTGGAACCAGCCGTTCGACGCGAACGACCCGAACAACCACTTCTTGAATCGCCGCGTCGAGATCGCGGTGTACCCACCCGAGGGGGACTGATCGGTTGGCCGAACAGCCCGTGACTCGTCCGACCGCGCAGCCGAACGGCCTGCGCGGGCCGATCATCCGCGGCACGCTCGCTCCGACCACCACGCTGGTGCTCGGGCTCGTGCCCGTGATCGTCGTGCTCGGCGGCTGGTGGATCATCACCGCCGGACCGTCGGCCGAGACGCGCATGGTCTCTCCGGTCATCCTGCCGAGCCCTACCGAGGTCGCCGCGTCGTTCGAGAGCCTGTGGTTCGATCGCGCGCTGATGCGCAGCGTCCTGTACAGCCTCGGACGTGTGCTCGCCGGCTTCGCCGTCGCTGCGGTGATCGCGCTGCCGCTCGGCATCGCGATGGGCGCGTTCGCGTCCGTCCGCGCGATCTTCAACCCCGTCGCCGTCGCCGGCGCCTACCTGCCCATCGCCGCGCTCGTGCCGCTGACGCTGTCGTGGTTCGGCGTAGGCGAGCTCCAGAAGGTCGTGTTCCTCGGGGTCGCCTCGTTCGTGTTCTTGCTGCCGCTGGTGGTCGCCGCGGTCGACAGCGTGCACGAGACCTACCTCAAGACCGCGTACACGCTCGGCGCGACGCCGTGGCAGACCGTGTTCCGCGTGATGATCCCGATCGCGGCGGCATCCATCTACGATGGGCTGCGCATGGTGATCGGCATCGGCTGGACCTACATCATCCTCGCCGAGATCGTCGCGGCCGAGCGCGGCCTGGGCAACCTGATCATCATCAGCCAGCGCCGCGGTCCACGCGAGCACATCTACCTGGTGCTGCTCGTGATCGTGCTGCTCGCGTTCACGACCGACAAGCTCCTCGAGCGTATCGGGCGTGTCCTGTTCCCGTACCGCGGGGTGAAGTGATGGACGTGGCGAAGCTGCCTCCCATCGTCGAGTTCCGCAACGTCACCAAGACGTTCCAGGCGGGCACGAAGAGCGCGTTCACCGCGATCAAAGACGTGAGCTTCCGAGTCGACGACCTGCCCGACCAGGGCGAGTTCATCGCGATCGTCGGGCCGTCGGGCTGCGGGAAGTCCACGGTGCTCAACCTGATCGCCGGGTTCTCCACGCACACGCCGCCCACCGAGGGTGAGGTGCTCGTGCGCGACGAGCCCGTGCGCGGGCCCGGCGCCGATCGCGGGATGATCTTCCAGCAGTACTCGTCGTTCCCGCACCTCGACGTGCTGAACAACGTCGCGTTCGGACTGCTGCTCAACCGCCAATCGCTGGGCATGCGCCGCAGCGACTGCTTCGACCTCGCGGCGGACTGGGTCCGCAAGGTCGGGCTCGCGCACGCCGAGCGCAAGTACACGCACCAGCTCTCGGGCGGGCAGCAGCAGCGCGTCGCGATCGCGCGCACGCTGGCGCTCAAGCCGCGCATCCTGTTGATGGACGAGCCCTTCTCGGCGCTCGACGAGCCCACCCGCATCGAGATGCAGCGCCTGCTGGTCGAGCTGTGGCACGAGGTGCACGCCACCGTGTTCCTGGTCACGCACTCGATCTCGGAGGCGGTCTACCTCGGCGACCGCGTATGGATCTTCAGCAACTCGCCCGGTCGCATCGCGGTCGAGATCGCCGACACCCTGCCGCCCGCGGCGGGCGTCGACCCGGCCACCGCGATGTCCAGGCCGGAGTTCATCGAGGCGATCGGCGTGGTGACCGAGGAGTTCCAGCGCGTCTCGGAGCAGACGTGATGCAGGACGACGAGACCGGCGCCGACGGCCTCACCTACATGGACTTCGTGCGCGAGGCGTTCAACGTCAGCCCGCGCGTCACCGGGCTCGGCAACCTGCCGGTGAACTGGATGGCGCTGGCGGGCATCGGCACGCTCGGGCTGCTCAACCCGGGGTTCTGGTTCCTCGGCGCCGGGCTCGAGCTAGGCTTCCTGTTCGCGATGGCGCAGAGCCCCCGGTTCCGCAACTACGTCCGAGGGCGGCGCATCCAGGCCGCCAAGCAGAAGAGCGCGGCGCAGTGGCGCGAGCGTCAGGCGGCGATCCTCGAGAAGCTGGCGTCCGCGAGCCGGGAACGCTTCGCGTCATTCGTCACACGAATCGAGGCGGCGAGGTCGGCCCGCGACGACGCCGATCTGGGCGAGCTGATCGGCGATGTGGCCGACGACGGACTGCACAGGCTGCGGTGGATCTACCTGCGCCTGCTCGCGTCCGCCGAGACGATCGGGCGCCAGGTCGATCCGAGCGTCCGCGAGACGCTCCAGGACGAGCTCGACGAGTACGTGCAGCGCCTCGACAACCTGGGCCCCGAGGCCGACAACCGCATCCGGCGCTCGCTCGAGCAGACGGTCGGCATCCTGCGCCAGCGGATGCAGAACCTCGAGAACGCCGGCAACAACCTCACCTACATCGACAGCGAGCTACGTCGCATCGAGCATCAGGCCGAGCTGATCATCGAGGAGGCGACGCTCGCGACCGACGCCGACGCGCTGTCGTCCCGCATCGACGCGGTGACCAGCACCTTCCAAGAGACGCAGGAGTGGATGCGGCTGAACCGCGAGCTGCTGTCGGACTACGACGACGACCTCGACGACGGTCGGCCCCCACCCCAGCGCCTGCACGCCTGAATCGGAGCGCCCCATGTCCTCGTTCCTGTCGAACCTGATGGCCAGCGTCGGGCTGCTGCGTGTCGACGAGCCCGGCGACGCGATCGTGCTCGAGATCCTCGAAGAGGAGCGCGCCCTCGCCGAGGCGCAGGACCCGAACGCGACCCGACGCGTCACGCTCAGCGAGCTGATGGCCCGCTCGGTGCACAAGAACGCCGAGGCCCGCGAGCGCGAACTCGCAGCCGAGATGGGTCTCGACGTCGCGTGGAAGACGATCTTCGACACGGCCGGCATCACCACGCCCGAGCACGGCTGGACCGTCGATCGCGCGGTCGCCTACATCCGCAAGATCGGCTCGCAGGGCGCGACGCCCGCGCAGGTGCGCAAGAGCCTGCAGGAGGCGGTCGCCGCGGACGGCGCCGACATCTTCACGATCGCGCGCGACGCCGTCGCGAAGGACGAGATCCTCGACATGTACGAGCTTCAGCTCGACGGCCAGGTCGGGGAGTACCTCGAGGAACTCGCGACCGACATCGAGCAGCTCGAGGAGGATATCGCGGCGCTGCGCCAGCGCATCGCGTCACTCGACGAGGAGCGTTCGAGCACCACGCGCCGGCTCACGGCGTGGAAGAGCGAGAAGCGTCACCTGGAGCAGCAGTGGGCGCGGGTGCTGCACATCATCGCGCCGCTGATCGACGTCTCGGACCGTTGAGACGCGCCGGAGATCAGAGGATCGAGATGTACAGCGCCGAGAGGGCGAGGCCCATCGACACGATGCCCGTCTGGATCAGGTTCGCATAGATCTGGGGAAGGGTGTTCATTCGAACCTCCGGCGTTTCACGTAACACAACCGTAACATAGCCGACACGCGTCTGGCGAGCCTGCGTAACGAAATACCCATGATCACGTCGAAAAGCCGTTTGTTCCTTGTACTCGAGGGCCTGGACGGCGCTGGGACGACGACCCAGACCCGTCACCTGGCCGCCTGGCTCCGCGCGCGCGGGCGCAGTGTGCACGTGACGCGCGAGCCGACCGCCGGACCCGTCGGTCGCATCATCCGGCAGGTGCTCCAGCGGGCGCCGGACGCGCCCGCCGAAGAGACGCTGCCGTGGCTGTTCGCCGCGGACCGGGCCGATCACCTGCATCGGGAGATCGAGCCCGCGCTCGCCGCCGGCAGCGACGTGATCAGCGACCGCTACTACCACTCGTCGCTGGCCTACCAGGCGCTCACGCTCCCCTACCCACGCGTCCACGCGCTGAACGCCGACTTCCGCACGCCCGACCTCACCCTGTTCGTCACGGTGCCGGTCGAGGTCGCGCTGACCCGCATCCACGCGCGCAGCGCGGTCACCGGGGAGGCGCCAGAGCTCTACGAGCAGCGCGACCGCCTGCTCGCCATCGCCGCGTCCTACGACGCGGTGCTCGCCGACCTGCGCGCCCGCGGCGAGCCGATCGTCACGATCGACGGCGCCGCCACCGAGGCGGACGTCACAGCCGCGATCGTCGCCGCAACCGCGCCGCTGCTCGACTGATGGCCCGCTTCGTCCGGCTGCCCGGGCTCACACCGTACCTGGTCGCCCACGACCTCCAGCGTGCGCTGGTCGACGCGCGGCTGCGCGACGAGGCGCCCGACACCGTGCTGTTGCTCGAGCACGCCGAGGTGATCACGGTCGGACGCAGCCGCGGCGCGTCATCGAACGTGCTGCGTCCAGAAGGTGTCGAAGTGGTGACGGTCGAGCGCGGAGGCGACGTGACGTGGCACGGCCCCGGTCAGCTCGTCGCCTACCCGATCCTCAAGCTGGAGGGAGCGCGCGCCGACCTGCACCGACACCTGCACGCGCTCGAGGACGCGGTGTCCGGGCTGCTGACCGAGCTGGGCCTCCAGCCTCGCCGCGACCCACGCAACACCGGCGTGTGGCTGCCCGAGGCCGAGGGCCCGCCGCGCAAGGTCTGCTCGGTGGGCATCGCGTGTCGAGGCTGGGTGAGCTGGCACGGGCTGGCGCTGAACGTCACCTCGGACCCGTCGGGCTTCGCGCGGATCAACCCGTGCGGCTTCGACGCGACCGTGATGACCCGCCTCGCCGAGCACCTCGACCCGTGCCCGTCGGTGACCGAGCTGATGGCCCCGCTCGCCGCGTGGCTCGCACGCACCCTCGACGTACCGCTCGACGGCCCGCTCGAGGTCTGCGCGCCCGAGACCCTCGTCCGGCGCTGACGACGGGTTAGGCAGAGGCGCTCGGAGGAGACGGCATGCTCGACGCGCGCGCGATCGGTGAGAACCCCCACGCCCTCAAGGACAACCTGCGTCGGCGGCACGCCTCCGAGGCGGTCCTCGCGTCGGTCGACGCGGTGATCGCGCTGCAGGAGCGCCGCTCGGGACTGATCCAGGAGCGCGACGGGCTGCGGCAGCGCCGCAACGAGCTCAGCGGCCTGATCGGCTCGCTGTACAAGTCCGGCAAGGCGAGCGAGGCCGAGGCGATGAAGGCCGAGGTCGCAGACGGCACCGAGCGCACCAAGCGCATCGAGGCCGAGCTCGCCGAGGTCGAGATCGAGCAGATGGGCCTGCTGCTGTCGTTCCCGAACAGCCTGCGCGACGACGTGCCCGCGGGGCGCGACGAGACGGCGAACGTCGAGGTGCGTCGCTGGGGCACGCCGCCCGCGTTCGACTTCGCGCCGCACAGCCACGTCGAGATCGGCGAGGCGCTCGGCGTGCTCGACCTCGACCGCGCCGCGCGGCTCACCGGCGCCCGGTTCTGGGTGCTCAAGGGCGCCGGCGCGCGCCTCGAGCGCGCACTGTGGAGCTTCTTCCTGGATCTCCACACGACCGAGCACGGGTTCACCGAGGTGCTGGTCCCCGCGATCGTGCACCGCCAGGTGCTCGAGGGCACCGGCCAGCTCCCGAAGTTCGAGGAGGACCTGTTCAAGCTCGCCGCGCCGCTCAACGGTGCGGACGCGTTCTTGATCCCGACCGCCGAGGTGCCGGTCACGAACCTGCACCGCGACGAGATCCTCGACGCGCGGCAGCTCCCGATCAAGTACGCCGCGTTCACGCCGTGCTTCCGGTCCGAGGCGGGCGCGCACGGCCGCGACTCGCGCGGGCTGCTGCGTGTACACCAGTTCCACAAGGTCGAGATGGTCGTGCTGTCCACGCCCGAGGAGAGCGAGGCGGCCCATCAGGCGATGGTCGGGTACGCCGAGACCTGCCTGCAGCGGCTGGGGCTCTCCTACCGCGTCGTCCTGCTGTGCGGCGGCGACACCGGCTTCGGCGCGACGAAGTGCTACGATCTCGAGGTGTGGCTGCCCAGCCAGCAGGGCTTCAAGGAGATCAGCTCGGTGTCCAACTGCGGCGACTTCCAGGCTCGGCGCATGGCACTCCGCTACCGCCCCGAGGGCGACGGCAAGACGCGCCCGCGGCTGGTCCACACCCTCAACGGAAGCGGGCTCGCGATCGGCCGCACCGTCGTCGCGATCCTCGAGAACTACCAGCAAGCCGATGGCTCGGTGATCGTGCCCGAGGCGCTGCGGCCCTACATGGGCGGGCTCGAGGTGATCGCGCCGCCGAGCGCCGGGTGATCCTGCTCGGGCTGCTCGCGGGCGCGATCGGCGCCGACGCGCCCCCTACAGGCGCGCTCGAGCCGCCCGCCGTGCTCGCTCGACCCGCGCTGCGCTATCCCGAGATCGCGAAGGCGCTGCCCCTCCCCCCCGTGCTGTGTGACGCCGAGGTGACGCTGGATGCGGACGGTCGCGTGTCCGAGGTGGTGTTGCCGCGCTGCCCCGACCCGTTCGGCAGCTTCGCGGAGGCCGACCTCTCGACGTGGGCGTTTCGCCCCGCGCGCGTCGACGGCGTGCCGACGCCCACCGTGCTCACGATCAGCCTGCGCTGGCAGCGCGATCCGAAGCAGGCGGTCGCCTCGCCCGATCTCGCGCAGTGGGCATGGACCGACGAGGCGCTCACCCGGCTGGGTCGCCAGGACTTCGTGATGGGCGTGGGCTCGATCGGCCTGTCGATGGTCGGCGCCGCGCTCGTCGCGCTGGCTGCGTGGGGCGAGCCGATCGCGTCGTACCGCGGCAGGTACCTCACCGCGGGCAGCGGACTGATCCTGTTCTCGGTGTTCGGCCTGAACGCGGTCGCCAGCTTCGATCGCCGCAGTGTCCGTCGCCGACAGCGCGCGTTGTGGGCCACCTTCCACCCAGCGCCCCCGCCCTGACGATCCTCGGCGCGCGCGTCATCCTTGACGCCCTGAGGATCATGGCATAAACCCGTGTCGCCTCCGACCGGAGGTGTGGCCGAGTGGTCGAAGGCAGCGGTCTTGAAAACCGCCGACCGAAAGGTCCGTGGGTTCGAATCCCACCGCCTCCGCCACCCTGATCTCCTGAAATCGCTGGAGCCGTGACCGAGTGGCCGAAGGTGCTTGATTGCTAATCAAGTGTGGGGTCAAAAGCTCCACCGAGGGTTCGAATCCCTCCGGCTCCGCCATCCGGTCAGCGTTCTTTGTAGCTTCGTTTTGCGCCCATAGCTCAATTGGATAGAGCGTCGGACTACGGATCCGAAGGTTAGGGGTTCGACTCCCTTTGGGCGCGCCATACAGAGACCCCCGCCAGCACATCTCGCTGGCGGGGGTCTCGTCGTTTGGCGGATGCAGTAAGCTCCACGCACCTCGCGCATGGAGCCGAAGTGCACATTGGACGTCGATATCGCCTGACCCAGACCCTCGCGTGGAGTCAGCGCGCGTTTCTGCTGCCGATGAGCTGGTCCATCGTCGTCACCTCCTGCTACGCCATCGCGGGTGTCCACGCGCTTGCGCTGCCGTGGCTCCCGATGTCCGCGATCGCCATCGCGGTAGCCTTCTACCTGGGCTTCAAGAACAACGCCTCATACGACCGCCTGTGGGAGGCCCGGAAGGTCTATGGGGCCATCGTGAACGCCAGCCGCGCCTGGGCCTATGGCGCGCGGGACCTGATCACGGATCGCGACACGCAGGAGGTGCCCACGGACGACGTCGCAGCGGCGCGCGCGCGCATGGTGCACCGACACGTCGCGTGGATGGACGCGCTGCGCCACCAACTGCGCCGGGTGGCGCCATGGGAACACAGCGGCCCCGCCTATGACCGGATCCGTCGCGCGACTGGCGTGCCCGAGCTGACCGAAGACCTCCGCGCGCTGCTCCTACCCAATCTCCCCGAGCCCGAGGTCGACGAAGCGCTCGCGCAGATCAACCCCGCCGCACGCCTGATCGCGAACCAGTCTCGCGATCTCGCCTACCTTCGCCGCCGCGGCCTGATCGACGGCTTCGCGCACCTGCACCTTCAGCAAGTCCTCCAGGACCTGATCAGCGAGCAGGGCAAGGCCGAGCGGATCAAGAACTTCCCGTTCCCGCGCCAGTATGCGACGGTGAACTCGTTCTTTGCTGCAATCTTCGCGTTTCTCCTCCCGTTCGGGATGCTTGGGGAGTTCGCGACCACCGAGGGCAGCCTCGTGTGGCTGACCGTACCGTTCTCCACCGTGGTCAGCTGGGTGTTCCTCACCGCGGACCAGATCGGGGACTGGAGCGAGAACCCGTTCGAAGGACTCGCGAACGACGTGCCGATCTCGACGATGTCCCGCGCCATCGAGCGGGACGTGCGCCAGATCCTCGACGAGACGACCCTCCCGCCGAGCCGCCAGCCCAGCGGGATGCTCCAGTTCTAGGGATGCGCGCCGCCTCGAAGGCATCCCGTGTGGCGGTTACGCGCCGCCACGCGCCCGGTCCGCCCCCACCGGCGCGCGTGTCGTGCTAAGCACTCCCGTCCCAGGAGCGCCCCATGTCCGATACACCGTTCGAAGCCCCCGAAGAGCAAGCCGAGACCGGTCGCCCCACCGGCGTCACCGTGGTCGCCGTCCTCGCGCTCCTGCTCGGCGTCGCGGGGTTGCTGGGCGTGCTCACGTCGTGCGTCAGCCTGGGCGTCAACCTGTTCGCGCCCAACCTCCTCGCGGGCGGTCTCGAGAGCCAGGCCGCGGCGCAGCAAGCGCTGATGGAGAAGGGCCGTCCGCTGATGGGCGTGTCGATCGGGCTGGTGTTCGCGATCGTGCCGCTCTCGCTCCTCCTCACGCTCGGCGGGGCCATGGTGCTCGGCGGCCTCGGGCGCGGCGTCCGCTGGTTGAAGTGGGCGTTCGCCTACGGTCTGGTTCTCGAGCCGCTGCGGTTCCTGCTCCAGCTCGTCAGCCAGATCTACCTCTACGACGAGACGGTCGCGGTGGCGACGGCCACCCCGTCAGGCCTCGGGGGCGACACGGCGTCGCTGATCGTCGCGATCTCGGTCGGCGCCGGCGTCGCGTTCGGCGGCCTGTGGATGCTCGCGAAGGTGCTGTTCTACGCGCTCGGCGCCCGCGCGCTGAACCGCGAGGGCGCGCTCGACTGGCAGGCCGGACTGCGCTGATCAGCGCCGGCGCGGCCCGCCGACACGCCAGCCGTACAGCAGCATCGCCTGCCCGCTGGGCGCGCTCGCCGCGAACCACGCCGCGCGAAGCTCGAAGCCATGCTGCCAGCCTGCGCGGTTCACGAACGGCAACCACAAGGCGCGGACGCCGGCCCCCACCATCAGGATCCCCGCCGAGACGTAGGGTCCGACCCGAAGACGCATCGATCCCACGGACACACCTGCCGTGCCGACCAGCGTGTGCACGCCGATCCGGTCGCCTTCGCGCAGGTAGGTGTAGAGCGGCGCCGACTCCCCCCCGAGGAACCACTGCACCGGGCGGGGCGCGCCGCCCTCGCACGCGCCTGCGATCAACGGCGAGCCCGAGAACTCGAACGGGCGACCGACGTTCTCCCAGGAGCCTACGGTCGAGCTGAGCCCCGCCGCGATCCCGAACCCCACGAAGCACGACTGGATCTCCCAGAAGCGGCGCTCGCGTGGCTCGCCGGCGCGCTCGGCGGCCCGCGCCGACGCGGGTTCGCTCGGCGGCTGAAGCACCTCGCGCGGCGCGACGCGCAGCACGAAGCCGCTGCGACGCGCCGGCCCCGGATGCGCGGCGCGAACGCGCACCTGCCACGAGCCGATGTCCTCGGCCCGGGGCGTGTACCGGACGTGCCCGTCCTTGCGCACCTCGAGGCCGCGTGGCCCCCCCCGCGCGATGAACACGCGGCGGTCGCCGTCCGCGTCGGCCAGGCGGCGCACCAGGGTCTCGCCCAGCGCCACCTCCACCACCGGCCAGGAGCCATCGAGCGCCAGCGTCGCGGACTCCGTGGATGCCGCGGACGGCTCGCCCGCGCGCACCCACAGGCGAAGCGGCACGACCCGCACCACCCCGGGTCCGCCCCACAGGCGGAGGTGGACGACCCACTCGCCCTCGTGCGCCGCTTCCGGCACGTAGGTCGCGATGCCGTCCTCGCCGAGCACGAAGCCCGGCGGACCGCCGCGCCAGTGGAAGCGGGTACCCGATGCGTTCGGATCGACGAGCCGGAGCCGCAACGGGTGCCCGATGAACGCGTCCACCACCTTGTCCGGCCTGTCGAGCAGCACGTCCACCGCGTCCCCGCCACCGCGCTGGAGCGCGGACGGGGCGCCGCACCGTCCGGGATGCACCCAGGCCGAGCCGTCACCGAGCGCCACCAGATCGGCGCACCCGTCTCCGTCGAGATCGGCGAGCGCGACGTCCTGCACGGCCCGTCCGAGCGTATGCCGCACCTCGCGGCCCCCGGTGACCACACCCACGCCATCGGGGTGGACGACCACCACGGTGAGCGCGCCGCTGCCCTCGAGATCCGCCGCGCGCAGCCCGAGCGGTGGCCCCACGACCGGGATCCGTCGACGGGTCACGTCCTCGACCTCGGCAAGGGCCGTAGTCCACACCCAGCTCCGCGGACCCGCCACGAGCCCCGTCACCCCCCCACGCGCAGCATAGGTGCTCCGCCCCCATGCGCTGTGCTCGACGATCGACGTCCCGCCGACCTCGGCGTACGCCAGCCGGTCGGCCGCGGCCGCGAGCAGCGGCGCGCCAAGCGAAGCGCCGAGCACCTCGGGCGCTCCGAGCCCACCCTCCAGATCGATCGGCCAGCTAAGGATGCGCGGCCCGGCCGTCACGAGCGCGCGCGCGCCGCCCTCGCGCTCCATCCACGCGAGCGCGCTGCACGGCTCTGTCGTGAGCGTCGCGGCGCCCGCGTCGGCGCTCGCAGCGCCCGAGTGCCAGGCGACTCCGTCCGACCCGCACAGCAGCAGGTCCGTGACGCCGTCTCCGTCGTGGTCGACGAGCGCGACCGCGCGCGCAGCGCCCGCGACCTCTCGGAGCACCGCGCCGGTGACGGGGTCTACGATCCGCACCCATGCCGCGTCGGCGAGCACGACCGCAGGCCCACCGCTCCACGTCCCCACCGCGAGCGCAGCGACCTCACCCTGCCCGCCGAGCGCGCGCCCCTGCGTGGGCGCCCACCCCCACGCAGGGGTCGCCAACGCCACGCACCCCACCGCGACCCAGGCTCGTAGGAGGTCGTTCACGACGCAAGCCTACACCCGTGCAGCCCCGCGCCTCAGCGACTACGCTGAAGCAGGGTGCGCACGCCCCTCGCACACGGGAGGACGCGATGTCCGGCGGTTGCCCGATGGCGGTCCTGATGTGCCACGCCCCGATCGTGGTCCCGGCGGTGGGCGGGCACCGCGCCGACGACTGTGCGCACACCACCGCAGCGATGCGCGAGGTCGCCCGTCGACTCGTCGCGTCGCCGCCCGACGTGCTCGTCGTGATCTCGCCGCACGCACCGCGCCGTGCCACCGCATGGGGGCTGCTCCCCGGTCCGTTCGTCCAGGGGGACTTCGGTGCGTTCGGCGCGCCGCAGACCGCCCACCGCTTCCCGGTGCCCGAGCCCGCCCGACAGGCCCTCGCACGCGCCGCCGAGGCCGCGGGGCTCGAGACGTGGGAGCCGCCGAGACGCCCGCTCGACCACGGCGCGCTGGTGCCGCTGCACTTCGTCGCGGAGGCGGGCTGGCACGGTCCCACCCTCGTGCTCGCGCTGCCGTGGCCCGGCACGGAGACCGAGGCCGCGATGGGGTCCACCCTCGCGCAGGTCGCGCGGGAGCGCAGCGAGCGCTGGCACGTGCTCGCGTCCGGCGACCTCAGCCACCGCCTGCGCCCCGACGCGCCTGCCGGCTACCATCCGCGCGCAGCCCACTTCGATCGGGCGCTCGCAGACGCGCTCGGCGCCGGCGACCTCCGCGCCGCCGCAGCGATCGACCCCGCGCTCCGCGAGCTGGCCGCCGAGGACGTGATCGACAGCGTCATCGTGGCCGCGGGCGCCATCGGCTGGGACAGCACCGGACACGCGCTGCTGGCCTATGAAGGCCCCTTCGGCGTGGGCTACCTCGAGGCCGTCCTGCGCGACGCCCCCGTCACCTGACGGATCGTTCGGCACGATCCTTGCTTCACAACAGGGCGGGAGGTCCACGATGTCCACCCCCAACCGCCCAACGACAGGACTCACCCCGACACCCCGACGCTGGCGTCGCGGCAACGCGGTCCTCATCCTGCTGCTGCTGGGCGTCCTGTTCGGGTTCACCGCGCTGGTCGTCGACCTCGGCACGGTCCACCTCGCCAAGACCCAGCTCCAGACCGGCGTCGATGCCGCCGCGCTCGCGGGCGCGCAGAGCCTCGACAACACGGTGACGGGCGTGGTGGAGGCGCCGTCGATGGCGATCGAGATCGGGGCCCGCAACGCGGTCCTGGGGACGCCGATCGCGGTGGAGCGGACCCGCGTGATCCTGGGGGAGTGGGACCCAGCGACCCGTGTGTTTACACCCACCACGGACGCGGCGCGCACGAACGCAGTGGAGGTCTCGGTGACCTTGGCGCGCGTCGACACGCCGTTCGCTGGGCTCGCGTTCGGCATCCCGTTCCTGCAGGTCGAGGCCCGAAGCCTCGCCATCCGGCCACGTGGGCCCGCCGCGCGCCTCGACTGCTACCTGCCCGTCGCGCTCGCCGAGTGCACCTGGGAGCAGATGACCCTGCCGGGCGGCACCCCCCTGGCCAGCTACTTCTTCGCGGACGACTCGAACGACAACATCGGGTGGGCGCATCCGACGAACGCCAACGCCGCGACGCTGATGCGCGAGATCGCGGGGCTCCTCGACGGGACGTGCGCCGACGGGATGGACCCGGTGGCGATCGGCGAGCCGGTTGAGCTGAACAACGGCGTGCTCACCAGCACCGTGAACACCCTCGGCACCACGCTCCAGCAGTCCAGCGACCCGTGGCAGATCGCGCTGTGGGGGCCCAAGCCGCCGCGTGACCCGCACAGCGTGCTGCCCGAGGCGACCTACGCCGCCACCGGCGTCATCCAGGGCCCGATCGCGGTCTTCGACCACGCCGAGTCGTGCGACAACGTCCGGTTCAACCAGGATCCCCCGATCGTCGCGTTCGCGTGGGGCGTCATCTTCGACACGTTCAACGGGCCCGGTAGCCACAAGGGGCTCCAGCTCTTCGTCGACACCGCGCACGAGTGGGACGCCACAGGCGGCTCTGGCTGGGGTGCTGGCAACGTCATCACGCTTGGACCCGCCCTGCTCGTCCAGGAAGGAGGCTGATTCATGTCACGCCGCATCCGTCGCGCCGCGCAAGCGGTCGAGTTCGCCCTCCTCCTCCCGGTCGTCCTGATCCTGCTCGCGGGCATCACCGACTTCGGCTGGTTCTTCACCCAGCAGCTCGGCGTGACGCAAGCCGCGCGCGAGGGCGTGCGTGCAGGCGCGCTGGCCTGGGGTGATGACGACCCGGTGTTCCTCGCCCACAGCGCTGCGCAAGCCGTCGTCGACGGGTGGAACCTGAGCGGCGTGGTCATCGACGCCCAGCTCCGCGGGGACGCATCGCTCGGCAGCGTCATCGAGGTCAGCGTGACGGCGCCCTACGACCCGCTGTTCCACCTGATCCCCGCGCCTGATCACCTGGGCCAGACGGTGATCATGCGCACCGAGCCACACCCGCCGCCGTCGAGCTAGCGCACCGGCGCGCCGCCGGCGACGACCACGTCCGACCCGCTCGTCCCCACCCACCACGCGTCGGCGGGGACGAGCACGGGCTTGACCGACAGCCGCACCCGGTCGCCCTCGTAGAGCACGCACCGCACCTCGGTGCGCGTGTCGTAGCCGTTCGCGGCACCCGGCACCTCGGCGCGGACGTAGACATCATGGGGCACCACGATCACGTCGCCGACGGCGCCGGGCATCTCGGCACCGACGTACCAATAGCCGCTCACCTCGGCGCCCACGCGGGCGCAATGATCCGCGGTGAGCGGGCGCCGCGGGTTGGAGACCGCTGGCACCACCGGAGGCGTCGGGACCGCAGCGACCTCGACGGGAGGCTCGACGCGCGCGGGCAGCGGCCGCGGCACCTCGGGCTCGCGCACGCTCGCGAGCACCGGCGGCACAGACTTCGGCGCAGCGGCGACCGTAGGCGCCCTGTCCCCCGCAGGCGACGCGCCGACCGTCGCGGTGGCCCCCGAGAGCGCCCACGCCACGCCACCGAGGCCGACGAGCGCCAGCCCTGCCACGGCCCCGAGCCCCGCGGCGACGAGGTTCCAGCGCGGTGCCGGCGCCCCGATCAGCAGCCGGCGGACCTCCCGCAGGTTCACGTCGTCCGGATCGTCGGTGCGCGCCGCCCGCGCCAGTCGATCGAGCGCGCCCTGTCGCTGAGCTTGCTCCAGCACGTCGCGCCACGCCGCGACCGGCTCGTCCGCCTGGCTATCCTCGAGCTCCGCGGGCACGAGCAGCGCGGCCCGATCGGCCGCGTGGGGGAAGCGCTTCGCGAAGAAGCGCGCAAGCAGGTCGAGCTCACGATCGTCGAGGTGCATGGGGCCGACTCCGTTTACACGTCAATACCCAATCTGATGTGCCACATCAAGATCATGGCACGATCGGGCTCGGCCCGCCGCATCGACGCGGAGATCAGCTCGGGATGACGAGATCACCCGCCTCGAGCCGGGACGCGCCATGGGACTCCAGCGCATCGCCCAAGACCGCGCGCGTGCGGTACAAGCGCTCGTTGACCTCCTCGTGCACGCGGTCCTTCATCCACTTGTCCAGGCGCGCGACCTGGGCGACCGCGCTCTCGGTCTGACGCACCAGCGCACGCAGGAGCGCGCGGCGCAGCGCTCCGCCCGCCTCGGAGTCGCTGTCGACGACCCGCTGGCAGGTGTCGCGGTCGAGGGCGTAGAGCAGCACCTGCTCCTTGGCGACGACGGAGGCCATGTGCGGCCGGTCCTCGAGCAGGCTCGTCATGCCGAACACCGTCCCGGCGCCGAGCACACCGAGCGGCTCGTGGAGGTCACCGGTGGTCGAGAGCAGCACATCGACCTTGCCCTCGGCGAGGAAGTACATCTTGTCACTCGTCTGGCCCTGCGCGGCGATCAGCTCGCCGGCTCGGTAGGTATGCGCGGACATGTGCTCTGTGAGCCGGCGCACCGCGTCGGGGTGGGCGTCCCGGAACAGCGGGCTGCCGCGCAGCGCGGTCACGCCCACGCTGGGGGAGACCGGCCCACCGCCCGCGCGGAACCGGCGGAAGAAGCCGGCGCTCGGCCGCTTGATCTCGATGTCGTCGCCGATCGCGAGCGCCGCGATCCGCGCGTCGAGCTCTCGGAGCAGCGCGATCTGCTGCGCCAGCGCGCCCCGCTCGAGCGCGCCGGCGACTGGGTTGCCGGTCTGCCTGAGCCGCTCGTAGATCGCCGACGACGCCACCAGCAGCACGCTGGGCTCAGTCGCCTTCACGGTCGCCGCCCACTTGCCATCGCCGAACAGACACTCCTGGCCGATCGTCGACCCTGAGGGGAACGAGCCGAGATGGATCGCGCCGTGTACCGCCTCGAGGCCACCCGTCAGCACGTGGATGAGGTTCGGGTCCTCCATCCCCTCCTCCGCGATCACCGTCCCGAACTCGACCGGGAGCAGGACCAGCGCCCGCATCGCCTCCGCGAGCTCGCGCAGCGTGACGTGATGGGCAATGGCCTGGAGCGGGTTGCGCGACATGCCGACCTCCACGGACTGTTCAAGTCCAAGTTCTGCAACCCGCGTGCCAACGAGGCCGATCCATGGGACGCTGAGCGGCAGAGGCGCGCCTCCCCGAGCCCGCTGGAGCGAAGATGCACACCCCCAAGATCACCGACGCCCCAGGCCCGAGCGGCTGGCCGCTGATCGGTGTTCTTCCTGGCTTCGCGCGCGACGCGCTCGGCTTCCTCGAGGAGGTCCGCGCGCAGCACGGGCCGCTGACGACGTTCCGCTTCGGGCGCTTCCAGATGTGGCTGGTCACCGAGCCAGCGGACGTAGAGGCGTTGCTCGTGCGGTCCGCCCGCTCCCTGCACAAGGACCACATGTACGAGGCGCTGAAGCCGCTGCTCGGCCAGGGACTCGTGACCAGCGAGGACGACCTGTGGCGACGCCAGCGCAAGCTCGCAGCGCCCTCGTTCCAGCCGCGCCAGATCCGCGGGTACGCGGCGACGATGGTGGAGCGCGCCGAGGCCTTCGCGGCGGCGCTCCCCGACGGCGCCGAGCGCGACCTCCGCCACGAGATGATGGCGCTGACCATGGACATCGTGCTCGAGACGCTGTTCGGCAGCGGCGGCGACCTGGATCGCGCGGCGATCACCGAGAGCATCGAGACCTTCATGGTCGACGGCTTCGCGGTGGAGTCTCAGGGGTGGCGCGCGATCCTGCCCGCGTGGGTGCCCACGCCCGGTCGCGCGCGGGTCACACGCGCGATCGCCCGCCTCGACGCCGAGATGCTCCCGCTCATCGAGGCGCGGCGAGCGTCGGGCGAGGAGCGAGATGACCTGCTCGGGCGACTGCTCACCGCGCGCGACGAGGACGGCTCGTCGATGAGCGACCGCCAGGTCCGCGACGAGGTGGTGACGTTGTTCGTCGCGGGTCACGAGACGACCGCGCTCGCGCTGCTGTTCTCGTTCATCCTCCTCTCCGAGCATCCCGCGGCCCGGGAGCGCCTCGAGGCCGAGGTCGACGCCGTGCTCGGCGACCGCCCGCCGCGCCTCGAGGACCTCGAACACCTGCCGTTCTGCGCTGCCGTCGTCCACGAGGCGATGCGCCTCTACCCCCCCGCGTGGGTGATCGCGCGCGAAGCCATGGAGGACATCGAGATCGGCGGACACGTGATGCGGCGCGGCGACCAGATCATGGTCGCGCCGTGGCTTAGCCATCGTGACCCTCGCTACTTCCCCGAGCCGCTCGCGTTCGAGCCCGAGCGTTGGCTCGGCGACCTCGAGAAGCGCCTGCCGCGCATGGCCTACCTGCCGTTCGGCGGCGGACCGCGCGTGTGTATCGGCAACCACTTCGCCCTGATGGAGATCCGGCTCGTGCTCGCCGCCCTCACGAGGCGGCTCCGCTTCGACTGGTCCGGCGCGCCACCGCTCACGCTCGCTCCCTCGGTGACCCTGCGCACGCGCGACCCGATCCGGGTCCATGTGCACCGGCGGCGCCCATGACGGGCGATTTGCCACACACACTGCCCCGGATCGCGCGCGACGCCATCGCGGCGCACCTGGAGGGGCGCGCCTACGAGCCAGCGCCACGCCCCCCCGCGCTCGACCGTCCGGCGGGGGTGTTCGTCACCCTGCACGCAGGAAGCGCGCTCCGCGGTTGCATCGGACACATCGCGCCCACGACCGCCCGGCTGGCGGACGAGGTCGCCGTCTGCGCCCGGCTGGCGGCGTTCTCGGACCCGCGCTTCCCGCCGGTCCGCAGCGACGAGCTCCCCGAGCTGACCGTCGAGGTCAGCGTCCTCCAGCCGCCGACCCCCGTGACGGATCGCGGGAGCCTCGATCCAAACAAGTACGGCGTCATCGTGACCTGCGGAAGCAGGCGAGGACTCCTGCTTCCCGAGATACCAGGCGTCGACACCGTCGACGAACAGCTCGCGATCGCGCTGCGGAAGGCGGGCATCCGCCCCACCGAGCCCTGGACCCTGGAGCGCTTCGAGGTACAGAAACATCAGGAGGTGATCGACCCTTGACCAGCGCCCCGCCAGCTCACCCGGGTCGATGGTGGCGCCACGCCGCGGACGGGCGGATCGTCTGCGAGCTGTGCCCGCGGCTGTGCGCGCTGCGTCCCGGGCAGCGCGGCTTCTGCTACGTCCGCGAGGCGACCGAGACGGGCATGGTGCTCACCACCTGGGGCCGCTCCAGCGGGTTCTGCATCGACCCGATCGAGAAGAAGCCGCTCAACCACTTCCTGCCTGGCACCTCCGTGCTCTCGTTCGGCACCGCAGGCTGCAACCTGGGCTGCCGCTTCTGCCAGAACTGGGACATCTCGAAGGCGCGCGAGATGGACAAGCTGCAGTCGATGGCGACACCGCTCGATATCGCCGACGTCGCGCTCGCGTACGGCTGCCGCAGCATCGCGTTCACCTACAACGACCCGGTGATCTTCGCCGAGTACGCGCTCGACGTCGCGGAGGTCGCGCGCGCGAAGGGCCTGAAGACCGTCGCGGTGACGGCTGGCTACATCACGCCGCAGGCGCGCCCCGAGTTCTTCGCCGCGATGGACGCCGCCAACATCGACCTGAAGGGGTTCACCGAGGACTTCTACCGGAAGCTGTGCTTCGCGGAGCTCCAGCCGGTGCTCGAGACGATCGCCTACGTCGTGAACGAGACCGACACCTGGGTCGAGCTGACCACGCTGCTGATCCCCGGCGAGAACGACTCCGAGCACGAGATCCACGCGTTGACCGACTGGGTGCGCGACACGCTGGGCACCGACGTCCCGCTGCACTTCACGGCGTTCCACCCTGACTTCAAGATGATGAACCACAAGGCCACCTCCCCGCAGTCGCTGCACCGCGCGCGGCGCATCGCGATGGAGAAGGGCATCCGGTTCGTCTACACCGGCAACATCCAGGACTGCGCGGGCGGGAGCACGTGGTGCCCCGGTTGCGGGGCGCTGCTCGTCGAGCGCGACTGGTACGAGCTGGGTCACTGGGCGATCGACGGCGGCGCGTGCCGAAGCTGCAACACGCCCATCCCGGGGCACTTCGAGGAGCGCCCCGGCCACTGGGGTCGGCGGCGCCTCCCGGTCGCGATGCCGGGCTGACGCATTGACGGAGGCTGGATTGACCGAGACGATGTGGGCGCTCACCTTCGACCGCAGTCGCGAGGACTGGAGCGGCTCGACCGGGCTGGTCAAGGAGCGCGTGCCGCGCCCGAGGCTGGTCGAGCCCGACACCGGCTACGACCGCTCGAGCGTGATCATCAAGGTGCGCTACGCCGGCTTCTGCGGCAGCGATCGCGGGATCTGGTTCCGCTCGTCGTTCGGGGACATGATCCTCGGCTCGCTCGACGAGGAGGGCCGGGACAAGCGGATCACCGGGCACGAGCTGATCGGCGAGATCGTCGAGGTCGGCTCCCGGGTCGGGCCCAAGTACGGCTACCAAGTGGGCGACGTCGTGAGCACCGAGTCGCACATCATCTGCGGCACCTGCTACCAGTGCCAGCTCGGCGAGACGCACGTCTGCGCGAAGGACAAGATCATCGGGATCAGCATGGACGGCTGCTTCGCCGAGTACGTGAAGCTCCCCGCGAAGGCGCTGTGGCCGACCGACCTCGCGAAGATCCGCCCCGAGGTCGCAGCGATCCAGGAGCCGTTCGGCAACGCCGTGCACGCGTGTCAGGTCGTGGACCTGTCGGGGAAGACGGTCGCCATCCTCGGCACGGGCACGATCGGGCTGTTCGCGGTGCTGATCGCGCGCGCGCTCGGCGCGTCGATGGTGATCGGCATCGAGCCGGACCCTGAGAACGCCGACAAGGCGCGACGCCTGGGCTGCGACGCGGTGCTCACGCCGTCCGCGCCGTCGCCGGACGCACCGTGGCGCGCCGACGCCGAGCTCCAGCAGCAGGTCCTCGCGCTCACGCGCGGGGTGGGTGTCGACGTCGCGATGGAGATGGCCGGTCATCCCTCGTCGCTGAACAACGCGCTGAAGGTCGCGCGGCGCGGCGGTCACGTCATCTTGTTCGGCGTCCGCAACGGCGAGGCGACGGTGCAGGACTTCCACCGCGTGGTGATGAACGGGCTGACCCTGCACGGCGTCGTCGGGCGCCGCATCTTCCACACGTGGCGCATCACACGCCGCCTGCTCGAGGCGCGCGATAACGGCATCCAGGACGCGGTGTGGCGGGTCATCCTCGGCGAGGGCGAGGACACCGTGGTCCGCATCGCGGACTGGGAGCGTGACAGCTTCGAGCGGCGCATCCGCGCCCACCCGAAGGTGCTCATCCAGTTCGCGGACTGATCAGGGCTGCCAGAGCTGCAGGCTGACCGCGTACAGTCCCTCGATGGGCGCACCGGACGCGTCGAGCACCGGCTGGCTGTCGACGATCTTCAGATCGAGGTCGCCGAGCGCACCGAGCAGCGGGTCGGCGTTGCCCGACGCGTCGCCGAGCCCGCCCATCAGGTCGCCGAGATCCATCTGGAACTGCCCACCGAGCAGGCCCAGCGCGCCGTTGAGGAAGGTGGCCAGGCCGCTGACGACCTCGCCCTCCTCCCAGCCGGGCTGCGCGCCGTACTCGAGCACCGCGCCCTCCGGGAGCTGCATGTCGAGCGAGATGACGCGACCCGCGCGCACGTCGAGCCCGACCTCGAACGCGAGCGAGGTGACCAGCCACGACACGCACGCGCCGTTCTCGCGGTAGCCCAGATCGACGATCACGTCGGGCAGGTAGAGCACCACCCACGGCATCAGGCCGGTCTGGAGTCGCACGACCCGGGCGTCCATCGGCTGCACCGACAGGCACCACCCCTCGGTGTCGGTCGGCGCGTCCTCGCCGCCGGGCAGGTTGCGCGCGGCGTTCCCCATGAGCTCTCCGATCGCGCCGGGGAGCTCCAGATCCTGGGTGAGCATGTCGAGCAGCCCGCCGACCAGCGCGAGGTGCAGCAGCCCCTCGTGCAGCCCGAGCTGTGCATGCACGTTGGTCGCCAGCGTCGTGGGCACCGGGATCGGCAACACGCCGACCGTCGCCGGCTCGCCGAGGCCGAGTCCGAGGCCCGCGCCGAGCCCGCCGAGATCGCCGAACACGTCCGAGAGCCGCGCCTCGACGGGCACGCCGAGCAGATCGGTCTCGAACACGTAGGGACCGCCGAGGTCGAAGCTGCCGAACTGGTCCAGCACGGCGTCGAGCAGCACCTGACCGATGGGCTCGATGAGCTGGCCGAGCCCGTCGAGCAGGATCTCGAGCAGCCACGCGTCGAGCCCCGCCACGGTGATGGAGGGATCCTGCATCACGATGTTGGCGTCCTGCAATGCCAGCGAGAGCATGCCGGCGCCGTCGACCGCCGGGATCGCGCGCGCGCCGATGCCGATGCGCTGGTAGCCGACCGTGATCGGCAGGGACCACTGCTGCCCCCACACGTCGAAGTCGGCGGCGAAGTGGATGTCGACCTTGCGGAACGCGACGAGCATGTCCATGCCGCTGGTGGCGGGCACGAGCTCGATCGCGGTGGGGTCGTGGGTGACGTGGGTGGCGCCGAGCCAGAGCCAGCCCAGATCGGTGGACGGGATCGCGTCGAGGATCATCTGCTCCCAGCCGAGCGCGTCGATCATCGCGCCGAGGCCCAGCCCGAGGCGCTCCATGCCCGCCGGCGTCAGGCGCATCGTGAGCCCGCCGGGCCAGCTCTCGACCGGGTCGTGCCCGCGGAACACCGGCACGCGGATGCGCTCGTACTGCACGTCGTAGGCCGCCTCCACGTCGACGATGCGGTAGGCGTGCCCGACCGGTAGCGTCGTGGTGAACGTGCCATCGTCGGCGATCGCGACCGCCTCGCCCTCGACCGTGAGCGTGGCCGCCGGAGGCGTCACACGGCCGGTGACCGTGATCGGCGCGTCGCCGAGGAACTCGCCGTAGGTCGGGGTGAACACCTCGACCTCGAGCGTCGGGATGTCGACGATGAACTGCCGATCGTTCCGACAGGCCGAGGTTGCGGCCAGGACAGCGAGAGAGGCGACGGGAGCGAGGCGCATGGGTGCCCTCCGGGCGGTCCACTACTCTGCCGCACGACAGGCGCGACAGCAACGGATAACGCGCGAATACCGCGCGCTACCGCACCCCAAGCGGTCGCCGCCCCCGTTCAGGAGCAAGAGACCCCGATGAACCCCGAAGTCGCTGCGTCCCTCCAGGCCGAGCTCGACGCGATCCGCGCCGCCGGAACCTTCAAGACCGAGCGCGTCCTCACCACGCCGCAGGGCGCGACGGTATCCGTGCAGGGCGGCGCGCCGGTGCTCAACTTCTGCGCGAACAACT
>CAYQSE010000068.1:1785-25341 GCA_964419905.1 uncultured Enterobacteriaceae bacterium | reverse complement strand
CCATCGCCTTGTTGATCGCCACGTCGTCCGCGTGCATCGCGCGCGCCGCGTCGGCGAGGTGGGCGGGCGCGACCTGCGCGAGGCGATCGAGCGCCCAGCGGAGGTTCACTGCGGTCGGTCGCGCCGCGAGGAGGACCCTGCGGGCCTCGTTCAGATCGTCGCCGCGTCGCGCGGCCAGCGCCAGCCCGTACGCAGCCGTGATCCCGATCGCGGGGGCGCCGCGCACCACCATGTCGCGGATCGCGTTCGCGGTCTCGTGCGCGTTCGTGCAGCGGATCCACGCCTCGCGCCCCGGCAGCACGCGCTGATCGATCAGCGACAGCGCCTCGCCGTCGTATCGGATCGCCTCGACCATCCGTCACCTCCCGACGCGCACGCTAACGCGGCGCCGCGAAGCGACGATCGTCATGGGGTCGGGAGAGAGCCTCCTCCGCCTGAAACCACCACGAGAGATGGAGGAGACGCAAGAGCTAACCGGGTGCGAGACCGGCGGAGGAGGCCATCTGATCCGGAAGCCGACCGTAGCCGACCCTGTTCTCATTATTCGCACGTCCAGCGACTCCGGCAAGTTTTTTCCGCTCCTGAGTCTGGGTAATGTGCGGACCGGCAGCCGCCGTGCGGATCGTGGGCACGATCGATCTGGGGCCTCGGGATGGGGGTAGACGCTCCGAGGTGGTTCAGTTACCCTGGAGGTGTCGCGGCCCTTAGCGGGGCTGGAACCGCATCAGCCGGGGGAGCCAAGTCCCCGCAGGTCTCCACTCCCGCCCCCGTGTGCCATTTCCACCCAATGTTCTTGTGTGGGAGAGGCATGAGGAGCACGGTGGGCGGGAGCATGGAGTCCGGTTGGTCCGGTCGGGTTCAGGCAGCGCGCCGCAGCCGCGGTGCGGCGAGCCATGCGCCCATCACGGTGAGGCCACACAGCCACACGAACCAGTCGCCGAACCGGCGATAGGGCGTCGGCACGCTCGCCATGCGCACCTTCACCAGCTGGTTCGCGCGCTCGAAGGGGCGCGTCTCGGCGTAGATGCGCCCATGCGGCTCGACGACGAACGACACGCCGGTGTAGCCCGTCCGGATCAGCGGCAGCCCGAGCTCGACCGCGCGCGAGGTCGACAGCATCGCGTGCTGGTGGGGGGCCGCCGTGTCGCCGAACCACGCGTCGTTGGTCGGGTTGATCACGACGTCGGGCTGCGGGTAGCGGTGACAGAGCGAGGGGAGGATCGCCTCGTAGCAGATGGGCGGCGCGATCCGGTACGTCTGGCCCTGCAGCACGTCGGGTCGGGCGCCGGCGCGGAAGTTCCCCGGCCCTTCGATCAGATCGGCGAGCCACGGGAACGTCTCGGCGAGCGGGAGGTACTCGCCGAACGGCAGCGGCACGACCTTGTCGTAGCGACCGCGGATCGCGCCGTCGCGCCCGAACAGGTACACGGAGTTGTAGGCGGTGAACGACTCCTTGCCGTCGACGGCGTGCCGCTCGACGGTGCCGCCGCCCACGAAGAGCTCGAACCCGCCCACGCGCGCCAGCGACCCGATCAGGTCGCGGATCCGTCCCTCGTGGACGTTGTAGGGGCTCGACCCCTCGGACCACACCACCAGATCGACGTCGCCGGGCTCCGTCACCTCGATGATCGCGCGCGTCTCGTCGATCCAGTCGGTCAGCGCCTGGCGGCGACTCTCCGAGAAGCGGTGGGTCATCGTCTTGTCGGTCTGGATCATCCCGACCGTGATCACCGGCGCCTCCGAGAGCAGCCGCTCGACGCGCTCGTAGCGCTGGTGGCCCCAGATCACGACCAGCGAGAGCGCGGCGACCGCTGCGGCGACCCAGCCGATCGGCGCAGGGCGCCCCTCCCGCCGCCGGTAGACCGCCTCGGCGAGCGCGGCGTTCACGAACATCACCAGGTAGGACAGCCCCCACACGCCGGTCACGCTCGCGAGCTGCCAGGTGGGTGAGAACCGGTACTGCGTGATCCCCTGGTTGTACGGGAACAGCGTCGCGTGCATCCCCAGCCACTCGACGATCACCAGCCACGCCGGGAACACGAGGATCCACGCATCGCCGAGCCGCTTGCGAAGTGGATGCACGGCGATCCACACCGCGAAGTACTGCAGCCCGAACGCGGCCGAGAACAGCAGCAGGATGCCCACCGCCAGCGGCCCGGGGATGTTCGAGAACAGCGTGATCGTCTCGACGATCCACCGGAAGATCACCGCGACCGCGACGACGCCGTACAGGTACGCGTAGCGTCGGTTGGCGCGGGGCGTCTCGGCGCGCAGCACCCAGAAGAAGGGCACGTAGGCGAACCAATGCAGCGCGTGCAGGTTCATCGGCGCCGAGAGCAGCGAGAGCAGCGCGGCCGACGCGAGGGTGATCGCCGCGCGGGTCAGCACGTCGGCGTCCAGGCGGCGGGGGGGAGCAGAGGGCTCGGCCATGAGGGTCCATCCCGGGGAGGGTGCAGGGATACCCGCGGACGTACCGCGTGACCACCCCCCGCTGGTAGAGTGACGAACCGACCCCCGAGGTGCCTCGTGTTCACCCCCCCCGACCACCGCTACCGCGTCCCGTTCGACGGGTCGTTCCGCTTGGAGAGCTGGCCCAACGATCGGCCCGACGACTCGCCGAGCAAGTCCGATCGCGAGACCCAGGTCGCGGCCCTGCTCGGCGAGATCCCCGAGCTGCAGCGCAGGATGTACGCGCAGGACCGCCGGGCGCTGCTCCTCGTGTTCCAGGCGATGGACGCGGCGGGCAAGGACAGCACGATCCGCGCGGTGATGAGCGGCATCGATCCGTCGGGCTGTCAGGTCTACTCGTTCAAGCGCCCGTCCTCCGAAGAGCTCGACCACGACTTCCTGTGGCGCACCACCTGCCGTCTGCCCGAGCGCGGGCGCATCGGCGTGTTCAACCGCAGCTACTACGAGGAGGTGCTCGTCGTGCGGGTGCACCCCGCGATCCTCGACGGCCAGCGCCTGCCCGATCCGGTGCCGCCCGAGCAGCTCTGGCCGCGCCGCTACCGCTCCATCGCCGACCACGAGCTCCACCTCGCCGAGAACGGCACCACCATCCTGAAGTTCTTCCTGAACCTGTCGCGCAAGGAACAGAAGAAGCGCTTCCTCGACCGGATCAAGGAGCGCGAGAAGCACTGGAAGTTCGAGGCGGGCGACATCCGCGAGCGCCGCCACTGGGACGACTACATGCGCGCCTACGAGGACGCGCTCAACGCGACGAGCAAGCCGTGGGCGCCGTGGTTCGCGATCCCGGCCGACAGCAAGTCGTGGATGCAGCTCCAGGTGGCCGAGATCATCGTGCAGACGATGCGTGCGATGGGGCTCGCCTACCCGATCGCGCCGGCGTCGGTGCGCGAGGAGCTCGACAAGGCACACCAGGAGCTGATGGCCGAGGAGGGGTGAGCCATCAGGGGGAGAGCACCAGGCAGCCTTCGCGGTTCGTCCAGTCCTTCGAGCGGACCTCGACGCGGACGTCGACCTTCGCGACCGTGTCCGGCAGCACGACACGGGTGGCGGTGTACGACTCGGCGTGCTTGTCGTCGACCACCATCCACACCGGCTCGAGGTCGCCGATCCGCCAGGTGATCTCGAGGGGGGTGCCGCCGGCCGTCTGGGACTCTTCGGAGAGCCCCGCGCCGATGAACTGGGGCGGCGGCTCGACGTCGGCGAGCTCGAGCACCATCGTGCCGCTCGGAGGCGCGTGCACGCGGATGCACTCCCGCGTCACCCCGCGCATCCGCTTGCGGGTCAGCGCCACCCCCAGCACGTCGGGCTGATCGGGGCAGGTCAGCATCCGGTCGCGCCCGCGGACCTGGTCGCAGTCGATCACCTGGTCGCCGTCCTCGAGCTTGACCTTCAGCGCCTTGGCCAGCCGCTGCAGGTAGCTCGGGCCGATCGCCGCGTGGTTCACGATGAACGCCTTCTGGCTGACCTGCTGGTCGAGCGCCCACCGTCGCCACATCGCCACCCGGTCGGGGTCGATCAGCTCGAGGAGGTTGCGGGCCTCCTCGGGGTCGTTCGCGAGGTCGTAGACCTCTTCGGTGTCGTTGTTCAGGTCGAAGATGTACTTGTAGTTGCCGTCGCGCAGTCCGATGCGGTGGGCGCCCTGGTAGGCCCCCATGAACACGGGACGGTAGGTGAACCGCTCGCTCACCAGGCTCTGTCCCTGGATGCCGTCGGGGATCTCCTGGCCGAGCAGGTCGAGGATGGTCGGCAGCAGGTCGGCGTGGCTCCCGAGGCGGTGGCTCGTCAGCGACTCGGCGAACATGCGCGGGTTGCTGAACACGATCGGGACGTGGAGGTTCTCCTCGTAGATGTAGTGCGCGTGGTTGCGGTTGCCGGGGTGTTGCTCGAACGCCTCGCCGTGGTCCCCGACGTAGACGAACAGCGTGTCCTCGAGCAGGCCGCGCTCGGCGAGCCCGTCCTGGAACCGGCCGAGCAACAGGTCGGAGTAGTGCAGCGCGTTGAGGTAGCGGCTCTTGCGGGTCGCAGTGCCGAACGGGGTCGGGGCACCGGGGGGCAGGCGGTAGGGGAGGTGCGGGATGATCGGGATCATCACCGTGAGCAGCGGCTGCTCGGGGTCGGGTCGCTCGTCGATCCATTGCAGCGCGTCCACCACGATCGCCGCGTCGTCCACGCCCCAGCCGTCCGCCCAATACTTCTCGCGGTCGCGCACCGAGTCGCCGTCGACCATCGCGTCGAACCCACGCTCGGACAGGAACTTCTGCTTGTCGCCGTACCCGAACAGCGCGCCGGTGAACAGGCCCGCGTGGTAGCCCCGCTCGTTCAGTGTCTCCATCAGCGACGGGCACGCGATGCGCGGGTTGACCTTCGCGATCTTCGACATGCCCGGGTAGGGGTACATCCCGCACAGCGTGCCGAAGATCGCCTTCTCGCTCAGCGGAGAGTTCGCGTAGTAGCGCGAGTAGGTGAGGCTGTGCTCGGCGAGGCGGAGCAGGTTGGGCGTCGTGCCGAGCTTCGCGTCGTGCAAGGACGTGTAGCGGTGGCCGGTCGACTCGGCCAGCCACAGGACGACGTGCTTCGGCCGCCAGCTCCGGTCGTAGGGGACGGGCGCGGTCCACTGGTTGCCAGCGGGCTTCGGGAACTCCTGCGCCAGCGGGTCGAGCGCGTTGACGTTGAGGATCGTCAGGTCGGCCACATCGCCGGGGAGGCTCATCACGAGCTCCACGACCGCGTTCTTGTGCAGGCCGTGGGGGGTGGTCGCGGCGGGCGTGCTCTGGACCACCGCCATCGCGGTCGCCGCGTACAGGCCGACCGCCGCGAAGGCGAGGCGTCCCCGGCCGGAGAGGCCGCGCTCGACGAGCCGCAGGAGGGGGAGCGCGGTGATCAGGAACACCGCCATCCCACTGAGCGCGAGCGTCGCCGTGTAGCTCCTGAGCATCGTGCCGGCCTCGCGCGCGCCGGCCTCGGCGCCGAGGAGGTCGATCGTCAGCGGCGAGCCGATCTCGAGGATCAGGAACAGGTTGAACTGCGCGTAGATCCCAAGGAACACGCCGATGGCAGGCAGCGCGACCCCGCGCAGCCGGGTCCGGACGCCGTCCCGGTCGAGCCAGGCGCCGACCGCCGCCAGCCAGACCACGACCGAGGCGTCCGCGCCGAGCGACATCAGCATCGCGAGCCACGAGATCGCGTCCCCCGCGCCGAGCGTCAGCTCGCCGAACAGCAACAGCTTCGCGAGCACGAAGCCCCATGCCGCGAGCAGCGTCATGCGCTGCCCGGGGCGGGTCGGCACGGCGTTCGTCGCGATGGTCATGGCCACATCACCAGGCAGGTCTGCCGGTCGCTCGTCGTGTCGGCGCGCACCGTGATCGTCACGGTCGCGGGTTCGTCGGAAGGTGAGAGGCGCTGGCTCTGCAGCGCGCCGCGCTTGCCGTTCTCCAGGGTGAGCGTGAAGGCATCCCGCGTGCCGATCTGCACCGCGACCTCGACCGGCGCGCCGCCTGCCCGGCGCGCGGTGTCGGTCAGTGCTGCCGCGACGAAGGCGGGAGGCGGACCCTGTGCCGGCACCTCGATCTGTAGCGCGCCTCGCTCCGGGGGATGCACGAGCAGGCACTCGCGCGTGATCCCGGCGAGCTTCGCGCGGCCGGGCTTCACCGTCATGTGTTCGGGCATCCCGGCGCACAGGCGGCCCGCTCCGCCGTCGGTGCGCTCGCAGACCTGCCCCGCGTCAGCGTCCACGATGGACACCTCCATGTCTCGGGCGATGCGCTCGAGGTAGGTCTCGCCGAGGGTGAGGTGGTTGCGGAGCATCACCTTCTGCAGCGCGTGGTGATCGAGCACCCACTGCCGCCATCGGACCACGAGGTTCGGATCGAGGGTCGCGAGGATGTCTTGCTGCTCCTTCGGATCGTTGGTGAGGTCGAAGGCGACCTCGGTGCTGCTCGCGTAGTTGTAGACGTACTTGTAGCGACCGTCGCGCAGCCCGCCGAGGCGGTCGCCCTGGTATGCCCCGAGGAACACCGGGCGATAGGCGAAGTCTCGATCGACCAGGCTCTGACCCTGCAGCGCGTCGGGCGGGGTCTCGCCGAGCAGGTCGAGGACGGTGGGCAGGATGTCGACATGGCTGCCCAGCCGGTGGCTCACCGTCTCTTTCGGGAACAGGCGCTCGTTGATGAACACGAGCGGAACCTCGACGTTCTCTTCGTACAGGCCCTTGCCAGCCGCGTTGTTCCCGGGGTGCGCCTCGTGCGGCTCTCCGTGGTCGCTGACGTAGACGAACAGCGTCTCGGCGGCGAGCCCACGCGCGGCGTATCCGTCGTGGAGGGCGCCGAGCTGCGCGTCGGCGTAGCGGATGGCGTTGCGGTGCCGCGCCTTGGCGGATCCGCCCGTCTCTTCTCGCGCCGCGGACGGCGGCAGATCGTAGGGGGCCTGCGGGATGCTCGGCGCCATCACCACGAACGTGGGCTGGGACGGGTCGTCCCGACCGTCGAGCCAGCGCAGCGCCTCGGCGACGATCGCGGCGTCGTCGACGCCGCCGCGATGGGTCCACGCCTTCAGCCCCGGGTCGACGCTGTCGGCGTCGACGGTCAGGTCGAAGCCGCGCTCCGACAGGAACTTCTGCTGATCGCCGTGCGCGAAGCGCTTTCCGGTGAAGTACGCGCCGGTGTAGCCGCGCTCCGTGAGGTGGCCCATCAACGACGGGCAGTCGATGCGCGGGTTGACGCGGGTGAGCAGCGCGCGGTCGGGGTAGGGATGCAGCCCGCACAGCACGGTGAACAGCGACTTGAAGCTGGAGGGGGCGTTCGCGTAGTGCTGGGTGAAGCGCAGGCCGTGCGCGGCCAGGCGGCGCAGGTGGGGCGTGGTGTCGACCCGCGGGTTGTGCAGCGAGGTCTGCGCGGCGCCGGTCGCGCTCGCGAGCCACACGACGACGTGCCTTGGCCGCAGCAGGGTGTTGTAGCGCACCGTCCGCGTCCAGTGCGAGCCGTCCGGCTTCGGGAACGCGGGCTCGCTGCCGAGCGCGGGGACGTGCTGCGCGGTGGGCCCGCCGAGGCGCGTCCACGTCGCGCCGAGCTGATCGGCGAGCGGGCTGTGGTGCAGGCCATAGATCGACGCCAGGCGCGGGTTGGCCTGGAGGAACGCGAGCGCGGTCACGCTGTAGAGCAGCATCGCGGTGAGCGCGCGCGGCCCGCGCGCGAGCAGGAAGCGCTGGGCGTCGCGGACTGCGAACCACCCTCCGACCGCCAGGATCGCGAGTCCGGTGATGGCGATCGCGGCGACGAACCCCGGTCGATCCCCACCAACCTCGACGGCTGTGAATCCGATGGCGTGGGCGCCGATCGCGGCGCCCGCCCATGGGCCCACCCGTGCGACGAGCCGCGGCGCGACGCGGTGCGCGATCGCGCCCAGCGCAGCGACCCAGATGAGCAACAGCACGTCCACCGGGAACCCGCTGAGTGTCGCGAGCAGCCAGAGCCCGTCGCCGCCGTGCTCGATCAGGCGCACCGCCGCGGCGAGGATCTTCGCCGTGAACAGCCCGAGCGCGGCGAGCGCGAACATCGGCACCGCGCCCGAGGTTCGTGGGGGGCTGGCCCCCGCCATCATGGCGTCTGTGGCTCGCGTGACTGCCTTCCCGGTTCCAGCGCGCGCCTATCCCACGGTGGGGGCGGCTGTCCATTCACCCGCGAGCGCCCGATTCGCGTCATCGCTTGCGCGACTTCCGCACCCAGACCTCACAGTTCTGGGCGCGCCCCACGACGGTCCAGCCCCGGCGCAGCTCGTCCATGAACCGGATGTGCCTCAGGAAGCCGACGATGCTCACACCCTCGGCGCAGTGGCTGCACGTGCGCCGTGTCTCGACGATCACGACGTCCGGTCGGTGCTGGAGATCGCGCACCACGCGCGCTGCGAACACCGACTCGGCTTGGCTGCGTGTGGCGCTGGAGCGATAGCGGCCACCGGGCAGCCCCTCGCTGTACAGCACCGGCACGGGCCAGGCCATCGGGAACGAGGAGGTGATGGCGCGCTGCTCGATGATCATCCCGGGATAGGCCTGGTAGGCGTTCGACGACACGACGAGCACCTTGTCGCCGACCTGGGTGTGTTCGAGCACGATCTCGGTGATCCGGTTGGGTGACTTCGCCGTGTCGTTCCTGACGAGGTCCACCGCCGGCCAGCCGACCCACGCTGCGAACACCACCGTGAGGAGGCTCGCGCGGGGGAAGACGTCTACGATCGCGCCCAGCGACATCGCGACCGCGAGCCAGGTGAAGCCCAGCGCGGGGATCATCTGGTAGGTCCAGCCCTTGTCCTGCAGCGCGAAGATCCACACGCCGGCTGCGGCTGCCGCAACGAGCGCGAGGGCGGCGCGGCGTCGGGTGCCGTCGAGGAACACGAACGCCATCGCGAGCGGCACGACGACCGTCCACGACAGCTTCGCGACACGCGCCGTCACGAGACGCTCGGACGAACCGTAGATGTGGTAGCCCTCGCGCAGCGCGGGCAGCCACATCTCGAACAGCGCATGGCGCATGTCCGAAGGGAGCGTGGCGAGGTGGACGCCGTACGCCAGGCCCGCGATCGCCATCGCGATGACCCCGGGACCGAGCCAGCGGCGTCGGAGATTCCAGAGCATCACGAGCTCGAACGCGGCAAACACTGCGAGGTAGTGCGGCTTCAGGCACACCCCCGCCGCGCCGAGCACGCCGGCGAGCGTGGCGAGCGCGACGTGCTCGCGCCCGTCCATGCGTCGAAGCCGCGTGACCACGTAGGGAATCGCGAGCAACACGAACACCTGCGGCCGCTGGGCGAAGTCGTCGCGCCAGTGCAGCTGGAAGGACCAGCCGATCACCGCCAGGCCCAGGAGGGTCGCGTTGATCCGCCCGAGCCAGTCTGAAAGCCGGAACCGTAGCCAGCTCACCGACAGCGCGGTCAGGCCGATCATCCAGACCTGCAGCCACCGTACAGGCGAGCCACCGAGCCCCTTCGCACAGAGCTGCGGGAGGATGTTCACGTAGTAGGCGAGCGGCGGGTTGGTGACCCCGATCTCGTTGTAGAGGGTGTGGCCGTTCAGCAGCTTGCCGGCCACGTCGAGCAGGATCGCGCTGTCGTGACTGAGCCGGTAGGGATCGGCGACGACGGCCACGCACCACGCAAGGAACGCGAGGGCGAGCGCGAGGTCTGCGGCGATGGGGTGCGGCGGCTCGTGCGTCATCGACGCATCCGGCGCAGCGCCTCGACGATCTGGCCGACGTCGTCTGCGGTGAGGCCCCCGTGGAGCGGAAGGCACAGCACCTCGTCTGCGATGCGGCGCGCGACGGGCAGCATCCCGGGCGCGGCCGTCGCCACGCCGGAAAACGGCGGAATGTCGGAGCAGAGCGGGAAGAAGTAGCGTCGGGCGTGCACGTCGAGCGACGCGAGCAGGCGCCAGACGGCGTCGCGGGACCGACCGAACACCGCCTCCGAGACGCGAATCGGGAAGTAGCCGTGGTTCTGCTCGGTGTCGGCGGGCACGGTCTGGACCCGGATCCCCGGGATGTCCGCAAGCCCTTCGTGGTAGGCGGCGGCGAGCGCGCGCCGGAGGGCGATCTCGCCGTCCACCTCGGACAGGCACGCGAGCCCGAACGCCGCGTGGAGCTCGCTTAGTTTCCCGTTGAGCCCGGCCTGGATGGGGGTGCCCGTCGGATCCATGCCGAAGCTGCGCAGCTGGATCATCCGATCGTGGAGCGCGCGGGTGCGACAGACGGTCGCGCCGCCCTCGACCGTCGACATCAGCTTGGTGGCGTGAAAGCTCAGCACGGCGACGTCGCCGAACGTGGCGAGGGGGCGCCCTCGGTGACGGACCCCGTAGGCGGGCGCGGCGTCGTAGACCACCGGGACGCCCGCCTGGGCGGCCAGCGCGCCGACCCCGTCCACGTCGCACGGGACGCCGTAGCAGTGGACCGCCAGGATGGCGCCCACCTCCGGGGACATGCGCGTCGCAGCCGAGCGCGGGTCGAGGTTGAACGTGTCGTCGCTCACGTCGGCGAAGACCGGCTCGAGCCCGCACCAGTGCAGCGCGTCCACCGTGGCGGGGAAGGTGAACGGCGTGGTGAGCACCTTGGCGCCGCGTGGCAGGTCGAGCGCGGCGAGCGCCGCGATCAAGGCGGTGGTGCCGCTGCTGAACAGCGCGGCGTGCGGTGTCTCGAGGCGCTCCCCGAGCGCGCGCTCGAGCGCCTGGTGCTGTGGACCCAGGTTCGTATACCAGTCGCTCTCCCAGATCGCGGGGAGCGCGTCGCGGTAGCGAGCCAGGGGCACGGGCGTCGGGCGCGTGACCTTGATCGGGCGCGGGAAGCGGAGGTCTTCGAGGTCGTTCATCGCCGGGCCGTTGCGCAGGGGCTAATGGGGGTCGCGAAGGTGAACATGAATCGGTGTGTGCGGTGCGGCGGCCGGGATGTCTCGCCGGAGTGGGAGTGTCGGGCGTGTGGCTGGCGCGCGACGCGAGACGACGGCGTCCTGACCTGCCTGGTGACCCAGGAGGCGGACGACAGAGGGTACCCCGATGACGTCCAGATGCCATCAGCCGACGACGAACACTTCTGGCGTCACGCCCGGAATCAGCTGTTCTCTTGGGCGATTCGGCGCTACTTCCCCGTCGCGCAGAGCTTCTTCGAGGTCGGCTGTGGCACGGGCGGCGTGCTGCGTCACCTGGCCCGTCACCACCCCGAGCTGGCGTTGACCGGCATGGAGTACGACCCGGTGATGGCCCGCCGGGCCGCGCGCGCAGTGCCAGGCGCCGCCATCCTGCGCGCCGACGCGCGCGCGCTGCCGTTCGCCGAGGCGTTCGACGTCGTCGGTAGCTTCGACGTCGTCGAGCACATCGACGAAGATCGCGAAGTGATGGCGTCGCTTCGAGACGTCGTTCGCCCGGGGGGCGGTGTGATCGTCTCGGTGCCGCAGCACGAGTGGCTGTGGAGTCAGCGTGACGTGCGGCTGCACCACAAGCGGCGGTACACGCGATCGACGCTCCGCGCGTTGGTGGAGGGGAGCGGGCTCGAGGTGCTGCACCTCACCTCGTTCATGAGTCCACTCCTGCCGCTGATGGCGGTCGCCGCCTGGCGCAACCGCAAGCCCCGTCCGGACTTCGACCCGCACGCGGAGCTGCGGGTGGGGGGAGCGCTCGACGCGCTGTTCAAGGCGGTGCTCGCAGGGGAGCGCGCGGTGCTGAAGCAAGGCGTTCGCGTTCCCGCGGGTGGCTCCCTGCTGGTGGTGGCGAGGCGGCGGACTTGAGCGCTGCGCGCGTCCGACGCGCGCTCGGCTTCGTCGTGCGCCTGCTGCTGACCCTGTTCGGGGCGGCGATCGTCCTGTGGAACGTCGAGCTGGGCACCCTGGGTGCGTTGATGCGCTCGGCGCGCCCGGGATGGCTGATCGCCGGCGTTGCCCTGTATGCACTCACCGGCGTGCTGATCGGCGTGCGATGGGCCGTGCTGCTGCGCAGCGACGACACGCACCTCTCGCTCGGTCACGTCGTGCGGATCACGTTGGAGAGCTTGTTCATCGGCCTCGTGCTCCCGACCGGCGGTGGCGGTGACCTGTACCGCATCGCGCGGATGCAAGGCCCGCAGGGCGGCGTCACGCGCGCGAGCGTCACGTTGGTGGTCGATCGGCTGTGTGGGCTGTGGGCGCTGTGCGGCCTCGCGATCTTCGCGAGCGCATCCCCGGCCTTGCCCGCGGACGTGGCGGTGGCGGTGGCGGTGCTGTGCGTGCTCGTGCTGGGCGCGAGCCTGATCAGCCTGCATCCGAGGACGCTGCGCCTGATCGAGCGTGTCGCGCGGCGGTTCGGGCTGGTGCGGACCGCGACGCTCCTTCAGCAGGCGTCCGACCTGCTCCGGCGGCATCTGCGGGCGTCGGTGCTCGCGGCGGCGCTCTCGCTCTCGCTGTTCCAGCACCTCGTGGCCGTGTTCGCGCTGTGGTGCTTCACGGTGGCGATCCGCGCGCCGGTGGCCGCGTTCGTGTTGCTCTGCGTCGCGCCCGCGTCGTGGCTGGTCGGCATGGTGCCGTCGCTCGGAGGGTTCGGGCTGCGCGAGGGGGCGCTGTCGGTGATGCTGCAACGCTCGGGGGTCGAGGCGTCCGCCGCGTCCGCGATCGTGTTGTTGAGCGTCGTCGCCATCCTGGTGCGCGCGGGCGTGGGCGGCGTGCTGCTTCCCCTGCCGTCGACGCGGCGTTAGGGGGCGCCCCACGAGAGGTAACGATGAAGGGAATCCTGCTTTCGGGAGGCAAGGGGACGCGGCTCTACCCCTTGACCCACATCACCAGCAAGCAGCTGCTGCCGGTCTACAACAAGCCGATGATCTACTACCCGCTCACGACCATGCTGCTGGCTGGCGTGCGGGAGATCCTGATCATCTCGTCTCCCGAGGACCTCCCTCAGTACGAGCGGCTGTTCGGGGACGGCGCGCGCTGGGGCATCACCCTCGCCTATGCCGCTCAGGCCGAGCCCCGCGGGATCGCCGAGGCGCTGATCATCGGGGAGTCGTTCGTGGGCGACGACGCGGTGATGCTGATGCTGGGCGACAATCTGATCCACGGTCGCTACGACTTCCTCCGACGCGCGGTGCAGGAGCACGACGGCGGCGCATCCATCTTCGCCTACCGCGTCGCCGATCCGACTGCGTACGGCGTCGTCGAGTTCGACGCGAGCCATCGGGTCGTGAGCCTCGAGGAGAAGCCTGCGCACCCCCGTTCGAGCTGGGCCATCCCGGGGCTCTACCTCTACGGTGAGGGCGCGGCGCGGCGCGCCCGCGGGCTCGCGCCGTCCGGTCGCGGTGAGCTCGAGATCACGGATCTGAACCGCGTCTACCTCGAAGAAGGTGCGCTTCGCGCGTATCCGATGGGGCGGGGCACGGCGTGGTTCGACACCGGCACGCCCGAGAACCTCCTCGCCGCGAGCGGCTTCGTGCACGCGGTCGAGAGTCGCCAGGGGCTGGTGGTCGGATGCCCCGAGGAGGCGTGCCTTCGCCAGGGCTTCCTGACGCTCGACGGGTTCGATGCGCTGTGGCAGGTGATGCCGGCGTGTGACTACCGCGACTACCTGCGCGGGATCTCGCGTGACTTCGGGCGGGAGCCAGGACCCGTATGAGCGGGGCCGACCGGTTCGGTGCGCCGATCTTCATCATCGGCAGCCCGCGCTCGGGCACCACGCTGCTGCGCCTGATGCTCGCGAGCCACCCCGAGATCGTGATCCCGCCCGAGTGCGGGTTCGCGGTGTTCCTCGAGCCTCGCTTCACGCCGTGGCACCCCGAGCGCGCAAGCGCCTTCGCCGAGGCCGTCGCCTCGTCGCGGAAGTTCGACACGTGGGGCGTGCCCGCCGACGCCCTGCGCGCCCACGTCGTCGCCCGGGCTCCCTCCACCTACGCCGACGCGTGTGCGGCGGTCTACGTTCTCTATGGTCGCACGACGCGCGATCACTTCTCTCGGTGGGGCGACAAGAACAACTTCCACGTGCACCACATCCCAGATCTCGTGCGACTGTGGCCCGAGGCGTGCTTCGTGCACATCGTTCGGGACGGACGCGACGTCGCGTGCTCCTACCTCGACCTCGCCGCCCGCCGGTTCACCTCGGCCTATGCCCCGGATCTGCCCACCGAGATCGACGCGATCGCAGCGCAGTGGTCCGACAATGTGCTCGGGGCTTCCGAGGCCCTGAGTGGGGTGCCGAGGACGGTGACCGTGCACTACGAGGGCCTCGTTCGCGACCCCGAGCCGGTGCTCCGCGCGATCTGTCTCGCGGTCGGCGAGGACTACTCCGACGAGATGCTTCAGTACCCGGGCAAGGCGCACGAGCCCTACGAGACGCTCGCCTGGAAGGAGAAGACGCGCCTGCCGCCGCAGGCGGATCGGGCCGGCCGGTGGCGGGACGTGCTCGCCGCGGGCCAGGTCGCGGCGTTCGAGGCGGTGGCGGGCGCGGCGCTGTCGCTGCACGGCTACGCGCTGGAGGGCACGCGATGAGCCACGTCGATCTCTCGTTCGTGATGCCGGTGTACTTCAACGAGGGCTCGCTGTGGGCGTCCACGCGCGGCCTGCTGGACGAGGTGGTGGCGCGGCACCCGGAGCTGCGCTTCGAGTTCGTGTTCGTGGACGATGGCTCGCGCGATGGATCCCTGGCCGAGCTCCGCGCGATCCAGGCCGAGTACCCCGAGCTGGTCACGATCGTGGCGCTCACCCGCAACTTCGGGCAGCCGGCGGCGCGCCTCGCGGGGCTGCGTCAGGCACGGGGCGAGCTGATCGTCTCGATGTCCGCGGACGGTCAGGACCCGCCGGGCCTGGTCAACGACATGATCGCGGCCCACCGCGACCAGGGCCACGAGATCGTCGCTTGCATGCGGCAGGGTCGGGACGAGTCCGCGTTCCGGGTGTGGACCTCGCGCGTGTTCTACGTCGCGATGCGCTGGCTCAGCTTCCCGAACATGCCCGACGGGGGCTTCGACTACGTGCTGCTCACGCGGCGGGTGCTCGAGTACGTGCTCTCGCTGGATGATGCGACGCCGTTCTTTCAGGGGCAGCTGCTCTGGTCCGGCTACGCCACGCACTTCATCCCCTACCATCGGCTCGCGCGACGGGTCGGGCGCTCGCGGTGGACCTTCGGGAAGAAGCTCACGCTGCTGATGGACGCGGTGCTGGGCTACTCGTTCTTCCCCATTCGGATGATCGCGGTGTTCGGCGTGGTGTCCGCCGTGCTCGGCTTCATCACCGCCGCCGCGCTGGTGTTCCGCTACGTGGTGCTCGGCAGCGAGGTCGAGGGGTGGACCACCATCGTCGCGCTGATGCTGCTCACCAGCGGTGCGCAGCTGTTGATGCTCGGCGTGCTCGGCGAGTACCAGTGGCGCGCGCTGGCCCAGGTGCGCATCCGGCCGATGTACCTCGTCCGCGAAGTGTCGCTGGCCAAGGAGACCGCATGAACGTCCTCGTCACCGGCGGCGCCGGCTTCATCGGCGCCAACTTCCTGTTGTGGTCCGTGCCGCGGCGTCCGGACCTGCACTTCGTCAACGTCGACGCGCTCACCTACGCAGGCAACCTGCACAGCGTCGCCCCCCTGACCGCGCACCCGAACTACCACTTCGAGCAGGTCGACGTCGCGGACCGCGCGGCGCTCGGTGGGGTCTTCAAGCGCTGGGAGCCGGGGCTCGTGGTGCACTTCGCGGCCGAGAGCCACGTCGACCGGAGCATCCACGGGCCCGCAGACTTCCTGCGGACGAACGTCATGGGCACCTTCGAGCTGCTCGAGGCGTGCCGGGCCGCGTGGCCGGAGGGCGAGGGCCTGTTCCATCACGTGAGCACCGACGAGGTCTACGGCTCGCTGGGCGAGACGGGCGCGTTCACCGAGGCGTCACCCTACGATCCGTCCAGCCCCTACTCGGCGACCAAGGCGGCCAGCGACCACCTGGTGCGCGCGTGGCACCGCACCTACGGGCTGCCGGTGCGCATCACCAACTGCTCGAACAACTACGGCCCGCGGCAGTTCCCGGAGAAGCTGATCCCGCTGATGATCCTGTCCGCGCTCGAGCGCAAGGCGCTCCCGATCTATGGCGATGGCAGCAACGTGCGGGACTGGCTCTACGTGGATGACCACACCGAGGCGATCTGGGCGGTGATCGAGCGGGGGACGCACGGGCGGACCTACAACGTGGGCGGGCGCGCCGAGCTGCGCAACGTCGAGGTGGTCGACGCGATCTGCCACGCGGTGGCCGAGGAGACCGGCGCCGATCTCGCCACGCTCCTCGACCTCAAGCGCTTCGTGCGGGATCGTCCGGGCCACGATCATCGCTATGCGATCGATGCCACGCGCATCGAGACCGAGTGCGGCTGGCGTCCGCGGCACACGTTCGGCGAGGGGCTTCGGCAGACGGTCCGGTGGTATCTCGACAACGACGCTTGGATCCACGCCGTGCGCACCGGCGCCTACCGTAGCTGGATCGAGGCCAACTACAGCGGTCGGTAGGAGTTCGTCGGGTGTAGCGCGCGAAGCGTGCACGCCCGCAGGCTCCTCCCAGCTCGCCAAGCGAGCCTGCCGCTACCCCTGCCCGTTCACCTCCAGGCGGAAGTCCCAGCCGGGAGTCACGGCGCGAGCACGATGCACGCGCCGCGGTTCGTCCAGTCGCCCGACCGGATCGCGACGTGGACGTCGACGGGCTCCTGCTCGTCGGTCACGGGGAGCCGCTGGAGCTGGTAGGCGGCCTCCTCGTCGTCGCCGAGGATCTGCACGATCGGCTCGGCGTCGCCGAGCGTCCAGGCGACCTCGACCGGTGCGCCGCCCTTCTTGCGCTCGGCGTCGAGCAGCCCGGCGCCGAGGAAGCTCGGTGGCTGGATGTCGGTGAAGGTGACCACCAGCTCGCCGTGCTCGGGCGGGTGCACGCGCAGGCACTCGCGGCGGACGCCCTTGAGGTACTCGTTGGAGAGGCTGACATCGAGCGCATCAGGCTGACCGGGGCAGGCGATCGCCTTGTCGCGTGGGCCCTTGGGCAGGCAGGGGACGCGCCGACCTTCGCGCTCGAGCCCGACCGCGAGCGTGGGGAGGATGCGCTGCAGGTAGGTCTCGCCGAGCGTCTCGTGCTCCATCAGGAACACGCGCTGGCTCGCGTGGTAGTCGAGCACCCACCGCCGCCACGAAGCGACCTGCTCGGGGTCGAACGTGTCGACGAGGTTGTGCTGCTCGAGCGGGTCCCGGCTGAGGTCGTACACCTCGTCGAGGTTGGTGTTGTAGTGGTGGATGTACTTGTAGCGCCCGTCGCGCAGCCCGCCGCGGTGCCCGTTGATGTACGAGCCCATGAACACCGGGCGGTACTGGTAGGCTTCGCTGACGAGGCTCTGGCCCTGCCCGCCCGATGGGACCTCCTGCCTGATCAGCTCGAGGATCGTCGGCAGCAGGTCGACGTGGCTGCCGAGCCGATGGCTGACGACCTCGCTCGGGAACAGGCGGGGGTTGATGAACAGCAACGGCACGTGCAGGTTCTCGTCGTACATGAAGCTGGCGTGGTTGCGGTTGCCCGGGTGCTGCTCGAACGCCTCGCCGTGGTCGCCGACGTAGATGAACAGCGTGTCGTCCGCGAGGCCGCGCTCTACATAGGCGTCGTAGAAGCGGGCGAACTGGGCGTCGGCGTAGCGGAGCCCGTTCTGGTACTGGCCCAGCCGGGTGTCGGTGCCGAACGGGGTCTCGGCGGTTGGGGGGAGGCCATAGGGCGCGTGCGGGATGATCGGGATCATCACGGTCAGCGTCGGCTGCGCCGGGTCGGGGCGGCGGTCGAGCCAGCGCAGGGCCTCGTCGACGATCGCTGCGTCCTCGATGCCCCAGCCGTCGCTCCAGTACTTCCCACGGTCGGTCACCGTCTCGCCGTCGATGAGGATGTCGAAGCCGCGCTCGACCAGGAACTTCTGCTTGTCGCCGAAGCCGAACAGCGCGCCGGTGAACAGGCCCGCGTGGTACCCGCGATCGGTCAGCGTCTCCATCAGCGACGGGCATGCGATGCGCGGGTTGGCCTGCGACATCGGCGCGCCGGTCGGGTGCGGGTACATGCCGCACAGGATGCCGAAGATCGCCTGCGCGCTGAGCGGCGCGTTGGCGTAGTAGCTGGTGAACCACAGGCTCTGGCCCTTGAGCCGGGTCAGCGTGGGGGTGGTGTCCACGGTGCGGTCGTGCAGCGTCGTGTACCGGAAGCCGGTGGACTCCGCGAGCCACAGCACGACGTGGCGAGGGCGCGCGCCGCGCTCCCAGCTCACCGGACGCGTCCAGTGATCGCCCTCGGGGGCGGTGTAGGTCTGGGGGCGCGCCGCCGGCGCGGCGGTGTTCGCCATCGCGAGCCCCGCGGCGTCCTCGCGCAGGCTGAGCAGGAACACCGACACCGCGTTGCGGTGCAGTCCGTGCACCGAGGCGGCGCGCGGGCTCGACACGGCGATGAGCATCGCGGTGGCGCTGTACAGCGCGATGAGCCGGGTGATGCCGAGCCATCGGCGCGCGAACGCGGCCTCGACCACGCGGACCAGCGGCACGGCGACGACGAGGTAGGCGAGGAGCCCGCCCAGCGTCAGGCGCGCGGCGGTGCTCTGGAGCATCGCCGCGGCCTCGCCGGTGCCGGCGTCGACCGCGAGCAGGTCGAAGGTCAGCGGTGTGCCCACCTCGAGCACGAAGAACACGTTGAGCATCGCGTAGGCGCCCAACAGGAGGCCGAGCGCCGGCAGGCCCCACACGACGAGGTGCGTCGGGCGTTCGCGGCGGGTGACCAGCAGCCCGAGCACGAGCAGCCACAGCAGCACGGCGCCGTCGGTCGCGAGGCTGAGCGCGACGGTGGCGGCCAGACCCTCGCCGCGGCCACGCGCGATCAGATCGAAGTGCACCAGGGCCTTCGCGAGCGCGAAGCCCAGCCCGGCGAGCAGCACGAGGCGCGCGATCGGCACCGGGAGAGGTCGATGCAGGAGAGAGCGATCGCTCATGGCGCCAGCACCAGGCAGGAGCGGCGATCCGACCAGTCGTCGGTGCGCACCTCCACCTTCACCGCGACCGCGTCGACCCCGTCGGGCCAGTCGATGCGGCGCGCGTCGTACGAGGTGGCGTCGGCGTCGTCCACGATCATCCGCACGGGCTCGCGGTCGCCGAGCGTCCACGTGATCTCGACCGGCGCGCCGCCCGTGCGCCGCGAGAAGTCCTCGAGCCCGCCCCCGATGTAGCGGGGCGGGGGGCTGACGCTCGGGAACACGAGCTCCAGTGCGCCCTTCTCGGGCGGGTGGAGCTGCATGCACTCGCGGTTGACCGCGCGCAGCTTGCGCACCGCGAGCCGCAGCTCCATGAACTCGGGCTGGTTCGGACAGCTGCGCCAGCCCTCGGCGGGGCCGGGCGCGTCGCACGCCACCCGGCGCGACTCGTCGACCAGCGCCACCTCCATCTGCGTGTAGGCGCGGTGCAGGTAGGGGACGCCGTGCGACGGGTGCTGGGTGAGCAGGCTGCGCTGCTCGGCCTGGTGGGCCACCACGCGCGCGCGCCAGGTCGCAAGGCGCTCCGGGTCGAACTGGGGGGCGAGATCGTCGCGCTCGTTCGGATCCACGCTCAGATCGAACAGCCGATCCTCACCGAGCGTGACGTCGTGGACGTACTTGAAGTGCCCGTGGCGCATCCCGGCGAGCGTGTCGCGCAGGAACGCGCCCAGCTGCACGGGGCGGTACGTGAAGTCGCGCGCCACGAGGCTCTGTCCCTGCGCCTCCTCGGGGATCGGCTTTCCGAGCAGCTCGAGCAGGGTGGGCAGCAGGTCGACGTGGCTGCCCATGCGCTGGCTGACCGTCTCGAGCGGGAACAGGCGCGCGTTGAACAGGGCCAGCGGGACGTGCACGTTCTCCTCGTACAGCGCCTCGGCGGGGTGGCGGTTGTTCGGATGCTCGCCCATGGGTTGGCCGTGGCTGCCGACGTAGATGAACAGCGTGTCGTCGGCGAGGGCGCGCTCCGTGAACGCGTCGTGGAGGCGACCGAACTGGGCGTCGTTGTACAGCACGCTCCGCTGGTGCCGGATCCGGCGCGACGGGGACGGCGACAGCGAGATCAGGCCCGGAGCCGGCGGCAGGTCGAACGGCGCGCTGGGCAGGCCCGCGAGCAGGATGGTCAGCAACGGCTGGTCGGGATCGGGGCGGGCATCGAGCCATCGGATCGCCGCGTCGACTGCAGCGCCGTCGTCCACGCCGAAGCGGTGCGTCCACCGCGTGCTCCGGTCGGGCACGGTGTCCGCGTCGATCATCGCGTCCAGCCCGCGCTCGACGAGGAACTTCTGGAGATCGTCGAGCCCCAGCGACAGGCCCGAGAACAGCCCGCTGCGGTAGCCCTGCGCGCCCAGCGTCTCGATCAGCGACGGGCAGGCGATGCGCGGGTTCATGTCGGGGATCGAGGCGCTCGCGGGGTACGGGTGCATCCCGCACAGCATCGAGAACACCGACTTCTCCTGCGTCGGTGCGTTCGCGTAGAAGCGGGTGAAGCGGAGGCTGTTCGCCTTCAGCCGATCGAGGTTCGGGGTGGTGTCGACGCGCGGGTTGTACAGCGAGGTCGTGGCCGGTGGCGTGGACGGCGTCACCCACAGGACGACGTGCTTCGGCTTGAGCAGCCCGGAGTAGCGCACCGCGCGCGTCCAGGAGCTCCCGGTGGGCGGCTGGAGCCCGCCCTCGTCGGCGTCCGGCGTGGCACGGTCGGCGCGCGACGGGGCGACGGCGCGCGCGATCGCGTCGACCAGCGGGCTGCGGTGCAGCGTCTGCATCGCGGCGTCGCGGGGGGTGGATTGCACGGTGACGAGCGCCGAGACGGTGTACAGCGCCACGATGGCGAGCAACACCGGCGTGGCGCCGGGGGCCAGGCGGGCGGTGGCGCGCGCCACCAGCGGGGTCGTCGCCAGGAACACGAGCGTGAGGGCCAGCGCCGCGGTGAGCGGTTGGATGGTGGACAGCGCGAGCAGTCCCATCGCTCCGCCGGCGATCAGCGGAGCCCAGCGCGCGCGTGGGCCTGTCGCGCGGAAGCGCGACAAGATGCCCTCCGCGGCCGCGATCCACAGTACGACCGCACCGTCGCTCGCGAGCGCGGTACACAGCGCGCCCAACCCGGCCGAGACGCCAGGTTCGCGCGAGAACGCAGCGACGGTGGCCACCTTGGCGAGCACGAACCCCCACGCGGCGATCCACGTCATCTGTAGGCTCGAAGCGGGACCTGGGGCATGTCGGGAGCCAGACATGGGGGGGCGTCTATCGCCAGCGGGCGCGCTCCCGCAAGGGCGGCGTTGGACACGGTGGGGGTCGGGCTATACCGGGGGGCGCTCGCGACCTGTTCGCGACGACCAGCAGAGGGACAGGCTTGCTTCGAACCGATGACTCCCGGTGGGTGGATGTCGCGACCGTCGCGGTGATGGCCGCGATGGCCGCCGTGGTGTGGACCGATCCGCTGCGCTTCAGCCACGATCCCGCGGTGCTGCTCGACGTCGGCGCGCGGATCCTCGACGGGCAGGTGCCCTACGTCGACTACGTCGAGAACAACCCGCCGCTGATCCACTACCTGCACGCGATCCCGGTGTGGCTGGCGCGGGCGCTCGGCGGCACCGCGATCGGCTGGTTCAAGGGCCTGGCGCTCGCGGTGACCTTCGCGTCGATCGCGTGGGCGAGGCTGCGCATGCCGCGGTTCGGCGAGGTCGACCACGCGCCGATCGTCGCGCTGGCGTGGGCGGGCTTCTCGTACTCCGTGCTGATGTCGAAGAACCTCGGGCAGCGGGAGCACCTGTTCGTGCTCCTGGCATTGCCCTACCTGATCACGCGGCTCCGGCGCGCGGAGGATCGAGAGCACCTCGTGCTCGCGGTGCTCGCAGGCCTCGCCGCTGGGCTCGGCACGTGCATCAAGCCGCACTTCCTGCTCCCGATGGCGGCCATCGAGGTGGGTCTGCTGTGGCAGCTTCGCCGGCGGTGGCTCGGGCCCGAGGTGCTCGCGGGTCTGGCCGTCGCGGCGGGCTACGGCCTGTTCCTGCTCGCGATGCCCGCGATCTCGCGTCACGCCTACCTCGACGTGTGGGTGCCAGCGCTGATGGCCGGCTACGAGACCTACGGGCATCCGCCGCCGATCATCCGCTCGGGCACGCGCTACCTGGTGTTTCAGCTCGTCGTGGTCGCGGCGGCCGCGTGGGTGTTCCTGCGTGGTGCGCAGCGGCGCACGTCGCTGCTGCTGCTCGCGGGCGCGGCGTCTGCGGTCGTGGTCTACGCGCTGCAGGCGAAGGGCTGGCAGTACCATCGCATCCCCGCCAACGCGCTCACCGCGCTCGGGGCGGCGTTCGTCGTCGCAGAGGTGCTGCGCAGCCTGCCGCGGGGTCGTGTCCTGGTGCTCGCGATGGCGGCGTGGATGCTGCTCCCGGTGGCCGAGGTGGTCGACGGCGTCGGGCGGGTGGCGGACAAGCCGATCACCGCGCGGATGGCGCAGCTCACCCGGCGCGGCGATCCGGTGCTGTTCGTGTCGTCGAACCTGTGGCAGGCCTACCCGGGCGTGCTGATGCTCGAGCGGCCGCACGTCGCCACCTACCCGATGGCGTTCCCGCTCAGCGTGGTCTACCCGAACGGCCGCCTTGGCGGCTACCGTTCGCCGTTCAACCGCCCGGTCGCCGAGAAGGTGTTCGTGCGCGACCTGATGCGCGACCTCGACAAGAAGCCGGTGCTCGTGGCGATCGAGTCGAACGCCACCTGCAACTACTGCGCGAACGGGGTGGGGTTCCCGTCCTACCTCGAGCACATCGGGTTTCTGGCGGCGCTGCGGGAGGGGTGGACGCCGGTGGGGCGCTCGAGCCAGTGCGATCTGTGGCTGCGCAACGATCGCGCCCTGGGGCAGCGCGTCAATGGCGGTGCGCCCGCGCGCGCTTCGGGGCTCGACCTGCTGCGTCGGGTCAGCGGCGAGGGCGAGAACGGCGAGGAGGCGCCGACGGATGAGGAGGGTGCGCCCCTCGATGCCAACGGGTCCGACGACCCGAACGACGCGACGGAGTAGCCCCTCGACGAGCGAGGCCGCGCGAGGTCGGGGTCTCCGACCGGGCGCGGCCTCGGGAGCGCAGGGCGTGAGCCGCTACTCGTCGTCGTCGCTGTCGGGCTTGTTGGCGATCATCGCCTCGGTGGTGAGCAGCAGCCCGGCCACCGACGCGGCGTTGATCAGCGCGGTCTTCGTGACCTTGGTGGGGTCGATGACGCCGAACTCGACCATGTCGCCGAACTCGCCGGTCGCCGCGTTCCACCCGAACTGATCGCCGCTCTCGCGCACCTTGTGCACGATGATCGACGCGTCCTCGCCGGCGTTCGCGGCGATGATGCGCAGCGGCGCCTCGCAGGACTCACGGACGATGTCGATGCCGAACTGCACGTCGCCCTCGGCCTTCAGGCTCGAGAGCGCCGCCGCGGCGCGGAGCAGCGCGACGCCGCCGCCCGGGACGATGCCCTCTTCGGCTGCGGCGCGGGTCGCGTTCAGCGCGTCCTCGACGCGGGCCTTCTTCTCCTTCATCTCGATCTCGGTGGCCGCGCCGACGTAGACGACGGCAACGCCGCCGACCAGCTTCGCGAGGCGCTCCTGGAGCTTCTCGC
>CAYQSE010000068.1:0-1775 GCA_964419905.1 uncultured Enterobacteriaceae bacterium | reverse complement strand
GGTCGTAGTCGCTGGAGGTGTCTTCGATCTGGGTGCGGATCTGCTTGACCCGGGCGCGGATGTCGCCCGGGCTGCCCGCGCCGTTGATGATCGTGCAGTTGTTCTTGTCGATCGCGATGCGCTCGGCGGTGCCGAGGTCGGCGAGCCCGATCGTGTCGAGCTTGATGCCGAGGTCCTCCATGATCGCCTTCGCGCCGGTGAGCGTCGCGATGTCTTCGAGCATCGCCTTGCGGCGGTCGCCGAAGCCGGGCGCCTTGACCGCGCACGCCTTCATCGTCTTGCGCAGCGTGTTCACGACGAGGGTGGCGAGCGCGTCACCCTCGATGTCCTCGGCCACGATCAGGATCGGGCGGTTCTGCTCGGCGACCTTCTCGAGGATGGGGAGGAGGTCCTTGATGTTGGAGATCTTCTTCTCGAACACCAGGACGTAGGGGTTCTCGAGCACGCACTCCATGCGATCGGGATCGGTCACGAAGTAGGGGCTCAGGTAGCCGCGGTCGAACTGCATGCCCTCGACGATGTCGCTGGTGGTCTCGAGACCCTTGGCCTCCTCGACCGTGATCACGCCCTCCTTGCCGACCTTGTCCATCGCCTCGGCGAGGATGCGGCCGATCTCGGTGTCGCCGTTCGCGGAGATCGTCGCGATCTGGGCGAGCTCCTGCGTGCTGGACACGCTGCGGGACATCTTGGTGAGGTCGGCGACGATGGCGGCGACGGCGATGTCGATGCCGCGCTTGAGGTCCATCGGGTTGGCGCCGGCGGCCACGAGCTTGGAGCCCGCGGTGAACACCGCCTGGGCGAGCACGGTGGCCGTCGTGGTGCCGTCACCTGCGACGTCAGAGGTCTTGGAGGCGACCTCCTTGACCATCTGGGCGCCCATGTTCTGGAACTTGTTCTTGAGCTCGATCTCCTTGGCGACGGTGACGCCGTCCTTGGTGATCACGGGCGAGCCGAAGGACTTCTGGAGCACGACGTTGCGGCCCTTGGGGCCCAGGGTGACGCGCACGGCGTTGGCGAGGGTGTTGACCCCGGCGAGGACCTCGGCGCGGGCCTTGTCGTGGAACTCGATCTGCTTGGCACTCATGGTAGGGGACTCCTGAAGCGGTTCGAAGCGAGGGGGAGGACTACTTCTCGACGATCGCGAGCACGTCCTGCTCGCGCAGGATCAGGTGCTCTTCGCCGTCGAGCTTGATGTCGTCGCCGGTGTACTTGCCGAACAGGATGATGTCGCCCGGCTTCACGGTGAGCGGGGCGAGCTCGTTCTTCTTGGTGAGGCGGCCCTGGCCGACGGCGATGACCTCGGCCTGCTGGGGCTTCTCCTTCGCGGACTCGGGGATCACGAGGCCCCCGGAGGTCCTCTCTTCGGACTTGAGGCGCTTGACCAGGATGCGGTCGTAGAGCGGACGGAAGCTAGCCATGATGGACTCCATTCGCGGATTCGTGGGTGGGGTGACCAGGGACGGGTTGCCCGTCGCGCGGATCGGGTTCGAAAGTGGTGGAGGGATGGCCCTCTCCAAGGGACCGCATCGCTATGCACGGTCCGTTTCGACGTCAACCCCCCTTGTCGACGCGACCCGGCGTCCCTACGGTTGCTGGCGAGACCCCCTGGGGGGTGGTCGATCCCGAGCCTCGCCCGTTGACGGCCCGCCGGACGCGCTTAGCATTGCGCACCGTGCGGCCGGCCGAGCGACAGGACCGGTGCCGACCGCGCTCTGGGTTCACTTCGCACCGTCATCTCAAGAGAGGCAGACACCCATGGGCAAGATCATCGGCAT
>CAYQSE010000067.1:0-25468 GCA_964419905.1 uncultured Enterobacteriaceae bacterium | reverse complement strand
CGCGCTGCCGCTCACCGCGAGCGCGCGCGCGTCCACCCCCCCTCAGCTCGGCGGCGAGAGCGCGCGGGAGTGCGGCCCGGACGCGTATCGCTACCTGCTGGGCAAGCTGATCGACCACGGCGAGCTGACGCTCGGTCACCTGCGCGCGCTCCTCGACGCAGCGGGCGCGCACGAGGCGCCGATCGGCGGGTACGTCGACCTCGCGCTCACCCGGGGCGACGCGCAGCGCGTCGACGACCGGCTGATCGTGAGCCGCGGCGCGGTGCAGCACGCCGACCTCGTCGAGAGCACGCCGTCCATCATCTTGTCGGACGCGGACTACCGCGCGTGGCTCGCCGATCTGCTCACCGCCGACGGCGACCGGCACGCGCAGATCCGTCGCAGCCAGAAGTGGACGCGGTTCATGCCGTGGGATCGACGCCTGTTCGGGCGTCCTGCAGCCCCCGACACCCTGGGCCCCGACGTCGAGCGCGTGCTGATGGACCGCTCGCTCGACAGCTTCCCGATCCGCGGCGCGGCGGGCGAGCCGCCGCTGCGCGTCGACGCGCCGTACCTGACCGCGTGGGATCGCCCCGGGCTGCTCATCACGCTGCCGCCCACGCTCGTCGCGCTGCGCGGCGGGCTCGCGAAGGTCAACGAGCTGTTGCACCGCGCGCGCCAGGGGCAGGGCGGGGTCGGGCTGCCCGAGCTGCCGGATCGGGTGAAGGTGGCGCACGGGGGGCTGCTGCACCCCGGCGAGCCGCTGCCCCGAAGCGTCCCGGACGCGCGCACGCTGCGGCAGCGACTCGTGTTGTCGAGCCCCTATGTCGCGCTGTTGGCCGCGATGCTGCTGCTGCATCGCCTCGACCCGGCGCGGCTCGAGGTCCGGGCACAGCGTGGGGTGTGGACGCTGCGCGTGCGGCGTCGGCGCGTCGGCGAGCTCCTCGCGATCGCGGACGGCTTCGTGCGCGCGCGCGGTCAGATCGCGAGTCGCCGGGTCGGCAGTGGCGTGGACGGCGGCGCGCTCCTCGACGTGCTCGAGCGCGCGGGCGTCGCGGTGCTGGTGGCCGAGCGCGCGGTGCTCGCCGAGCCGTTCTACGCGCAGCTCAGGCGCGAGCCCGAGGAGCGAGAGGTCTACGACCTGTTGGTGCCGCTGGCCGAGGCGCTCGCGGACCACCTGCACGCGCTCCCGGCGCACGACGAGCGAGGGGAGCGATGAGCGAGGCGGCTGCGCTGTTCGTGTACGGGACCTTGCGGGAGGGGCAGACGATGTCGGGGCTGCTCGCGCGGCGGCCGCGATCGCCGGCGCGCGTGCGCGGGGCGCTGTGGGACCTCCCCGCCGGCTATCCGGCGCTGGTCCCGGATCCCGACGCAGGGTGGGTGCATGGCGAGCTGATCGGTGCGCTGGAGCCCGCTGTGCTCGGGCTGATCGACCACTACGAAGGGGTGCACGAGGGGCTGTACCGTCGCGTGCTCGTCGACGTACACCTCGGGCTGCGCACCGAGCGCGCCTGGGCCTACGTGATGGAGCACCCGGAGCGTTTGGGCGGACGCCGCGTGTCGTCAGGGCGCTGGCGCCCGGTGCGCGCGCGCTGATCGGGGTACCCTGGGGCGGCCACGGGAGAGTCGTTGTCCACCACTACGCTGATCGGCGAGCACCCCTCGATCCAGCGGCTCCGCAAGCGGCTGGCCCAGGTCGCGACGACGCCGCTGCCGGTGATCGTGGTCGGCGAGACGGGGACCGGCAAGGAGGTCGTCGCGCGGATGGTGCACGAGCACTCCGGGCGCCGCGGCCCGTTCGTCCCCGTCGACTGCGGCGCGCTCTCGCCGATGCTCGTGGAGGCGGAGCTGTTCGGCTACGAGCGGGGCGCGTTCACCGGCGCGAACCAGCGCCGCGAGGGCCTCGTCCACGCGGCGCGCGGCGGCACCTTCTTCCTGGACGAGGTGGGCGAGCTGACGCTCGAGGCCCAGACGCGTCTGCTCCGCCTGCTCGAGCAAGGCACCTTCCGCCCGCTCGGATCCGAGGAGGAGCGGCGCGCCGACATCCGGGTGGTCGCCGCGACCTGGCGCGATCTCGGTCAGGCGGTCACGGCGGGGCGGTTTCGCCGCGATCTGTACCATCGCCTGGCGGTCGTGGAGCTCGAGCTCCCGCCGCTGCGCGAGCGCCCCGAGGACATCCCCGCGCTGCTCGAGCACTTCCTCGCCGATGCGGCCGCCCGCGCCGATCGGCCGGCACCGCGACTGGAGGCGCGCCTCCGTGACTGGCTGATGCGCTGGCCGTGGCCGGGCAACGTGCGCGAGCTCCGCAACATCGCGCAGTACCTCACCGCGATGACCCGCGGGCCGCACGCGGGGCTCGAGCACCTGCCGCCGCGCCTGCTCTCGGAGCCGACTCCTGCAGGGCAGCCCGCACCAGGGGCCGTGTCCGCGGTCTCCGCCGCGGTCGTGCGCACCGATCTGCCCTACATGGAGGCGCGTCGGCTGTGGTTGGACGACTTCCAGACCCGCTACGTGCTGGCCGTGCTCGAGGCCGAGGGGGGCAACGTCAGCGCGGCCGCGCGCGCCGCTGGGATGGACCGTCGGTCGATCCAGCGGATCCTCAAGCGGGCCGGCCATCCGGAAGGATCCGCAGACGACTGATCCCCCCTCGGGGCGCGTCGTCAGGTTACCCTGCGCCCCATGTCGGACATCACCTCGGTCATCGGCGAGCTCAAGGAAGGGCGGCAGCTCCACCTGCGTCGGATGCACCTGCGTGTGGTCGAGGGCGCCGATGTCGGACTCGAGCAGGAGTTCGAGAACGACGTCGTGCAGATCGGGTCGCGGGAGGGCAACCACCTGCGCTTGACCGACCAGACGGTGAGCCGGAACCACGCCGAGATCAGTCGCACGCCCGAGGGGATCATCCTGCGCGATCTCGGCTCGACGAACGGCACGTGGATGAACGACGTGAAGGTGCGCGAGGTCTACCTCGGCGACCGCACGCGAACCTTCAAGGTGGGCAAGACCGAGATCGAGTTCACCCCGAGCGAGGAGGTGATCGACATCGTCCCTTCCGAGACCACCCACTTTGGCGCCGTCGTGGGCCGGTCGGTCGCGATGCGCGAGGTGTTCTCGGTGCTCGAGCGGATCGCGCCGACCGAGCTGACGGTGCTGCTCACCGGCGAGACCGGCACGGGCAAGGAGCTGGTCAGTCGGGCCATCCACCAGCGGAGCCCGCGCAAGTCCGGACCGTTCGTGGTGTTCGACTGTGGTGCGGTGGCGCGCAACCTGATCGAGAGCGAGCTGTTCGGACACGAGCGCGGCGCGTTCACCGGCGCGGTGGCGCCGCGTGCCGGCGTGTTCGAGCAGGCGCACGGCGGCACGATCTTCCTCGATGAGCTCGGCGAGCTCCCGCTCGAGCTCCAGCCGGCGCTGCTGCGGGTGTTGGAGCAGCGCGAGGTGCGCCGCGTCGGCGATCGCAAGCTGCGCAACGTCGACGTTCGGGTGATCGCGGCGACCAACCAGGACGTGCTGCGCCTGGTGGAGTCCGGTCAGTTCCGGCAGGACCTGTACTACCGGCTCGCGGTGGTCGAGCTCCAGCTCCCGCCGCTGCGGGATCGCCGCGAGGACTTCCCGCTCCTCATCGAGCACCTGCTCAAGACGGCGCACTTCGATCACGACGTGCAGCGCGTGTCTGGTGAGGTGGAGCGTGTGTTCGAGGCGTGGCGGTGGCCCGGCAACGTGCGCGAGCTTCGCAACGTCCTGCTTCGCGCGATCCCGTTTTGTGACGGGCACACGATCGACCTGCACCACCTCCCCGACGCGCTGCAGCCCCAGGAGCCCGTCGATCCCGACGTGGAGCCGAGCACGGTGTCGGGCGCGCTGCGCCTCCCCGCGGGCGATCTCTCGCTGAAAGAGGCCCGTGATCAGCTGATCGATGCGTTCGAGCGGCGGTACCTCGAAGATCTCCTCGAACACTGCGACGACAACCTGTCCAAGGCTGCGCGGATCGCGGGGGTCGACCGGAAGACCATCGGGCGGATGCTCAAGCGGCACGGGATCCGCTGACGGGCACGCACGATCTGGCCTCGAGGACCCCGCCCGGGTCGATTGACGCCCCTCGCGGCCCGGTGGTACCGTCCGCGGGAACCGAGGGTGCAGCTGTCGCGCGCGCCTCGGAGGGGAGTCTCGACCATGGCGGAGGTGGATACGTTCGGCGCCACCAAGCTCGACATCGAGCAGTACGTCGAGCATCGCGTGAACGCGCTGGTCGAGGCGGAGCTCACGGTCGGTCGCGTCTCCGATCTCCTCGGCACGCTGTTGGCGATCGAGGGGGCCACGCGCCGGCTCATGGACATCGAGCGGCGCGCCGCGCAGCTCGAGGCGAACCACGAAGCGCTCGCGCAGCGCATCGCGGGTGCCGCCGCCGCGGAGCAGGCCCTCCTGGAGGAGCGGGCTGCCGATCAGCAGGTCCACCTCGAGCTGCTGGCGGCGACGCGGTTCGACCTGACCGCGCGCATCGAAAAACTCGCCCAGGCCCTGCGCGGCTGACGCACACCCAGGATCCGGCCCCTTGAGCGTCCACGAAGAAACGCTTGTGCAGTGCGAGGATCTCCTCGCCACCCTGTCGGCGGCGCAGACCCACCTCAAGGTGTTGGCCGCGCTGCAGCTCGACTTCTCGAGCGTGCTCAAGGTGCACCGCGATGCGCTCGATCGCTCGCGCAAGCTCCTTGCCGCGGCGGGCGTCGAGACCTCGCCGGGCCTGCACGCAGATCTGGGCGGTCGCGACGACACCGACGAGCTGTTGAGCCTCGCCGTCCACGGTGGGTCGTCGCGCACCGCGCCTCCGATCCATCAAGCGACGATCAACGCGCGGGCGGTGCCGCTCGACGATGGGCCCGAGGGAACGACCGACGACCACGGGCCGCTGCAGACCGACGAGGTCAGCGGCGAGGCGTCGACGCCCGTGTTCCAGGCGGCCGACGTCACGCCGCCGAGATCGCAGCCCGTCGCCACCCAGGGTGGGTCGGACGACGTCGTGGTGATGGAGGAGGACGACTGGGAGCCCACCGGTGCCGCGGAGAACCCCACCGAGGTCATGAGCGCGGATCAGGTGCGCGCGCGCGCGCTGGCGCTCGCGGCGCTCGAGGAGGATCCGGCGACCGAGGAAGAGCATGTCGCCCCAGCGCTCGGGGGCGACGAGGAGCAGACGCTGCTGGTCGACAGCGGCGTGCTCGAGGCCATGCTGGCCGAGGGCGCCGACGGTGCGGCGAAGCAGTCGAGCGTGGAGTCGGTCGACGACGAGGAGGATCAGGCGTCGGTCGACGAGGTGATCGTCACGAAGGCGGACGCGCAGCGACAGGTGGCCGAGACGCGCGCGACACCCTCGCCTACGCCGTCGCGTGGGCAGCCCTCGCCCAAGGTCAAGGTCAAGGTCAAGGCACCCGCGGGTGCGCCGGCCGCGAAGCCTGTCAGCGCGCAGTTCTATGCGGCATCCGCCGCGATCCCGACGATCCGCGACGAGTCCACGCCCAAGCCGCGCGCCGCCGCGGTGAAGCTGGGCGCCGAGGGGCGCTCGGCGCAGGTGCTGGGGGTCGAGGACGATGACGAGCCGATCGCCGTCGAGGGGCTCGAGGACGAGGACCACCTCGAGCACGACGAGGGCGGGGGCCTGACCCTCGAGGTCGAGGAGTACGAGGAGTGGGAAGACGAGGAGGAAGAGCTCCTCGAGCTCTCGGAGGACCACCTCGAAGAGCTGGAGCTGGACATCGAGGCCCGCGAGCCGTCACCGAGCCTCACCGCAGCGGAGATCGCCGACCTGCTCGAGCGGGCGCGGCAGGCGGCGAAGCAGGGCAACCTCGAGGTCGGCGTCAACTACTTCTCCGATGTGCTCGACGCAGATCCGGACTGTGTGGACGCCTACATCGGGCGTGGGCGCCTCTATCTGGACGTCGGCGATTACAGTCGCGCGATGAGCGACTTCACCGTCGCCGAGGACCTCGAGCCGAGCAGCCCCGAGCCCCAGGTCGCGGTCGGCGACCTGTACTTCGCGCGCAAGGACTACCGGAAGGCGATCGAGCTGTTCGACACCGCGCTCACCATGAAGCCCGACCACGCCATGGCGTTCTGCCGTCGCGGCATCAGCCACTACTACCGCCGCAACTACCGCCAGGCCCTCGACGACTTGAACCAGGCGGTCAAGCTCGACCCCGAGATCCCGAACATCAAGACGTTCGTGTCCATGGCGAAGAAGAAGGCGGGCCTGAAGCGCTAGGGAGCCCGTCGCGCGTAGCGCGCGGGCTCCTCCCGTGCCCGTGCCCGTGCCCGTGCCCGTGACCGTTCGGGGCGCTGGAGGGGCTGAGGCGATTGCCTATGCCGCTCTACTCGCCGGGCTGGCGTCGCGCGCAGCGCGATCTGCTTGTCCGCGCATGCACCGGTGGTCGACCCGAAGAGGCAGCAGGGAGGCTCTCCGAGCTACCGCGCGCGGGATCTCTCTCCGGGTTGGAATCTCCGCCCGGACGCGAACGGCCAGAGGCACCGCTCGCTCCGCGAGCTTGGAGGAACCTGCGGGCGCTGAGGTTCAGGCGGTTCTCGATGCGGGGGATTGACAGCGGTGCCGCTGCCCGCAACCCGCCGGATCGACCAATTTCGGCCGGCGAGCCGGTTTTTCAGGTGCGAAGGCTCGTTCGCACCTACGCGGACGAAGTGCGTAACGACGGACGCGCTCGGCCCGTGCGAAGCAAAAAAACAAAGGTTTCTCCGTGCTCTCGTCGCTTGGTTCGCATGGCATGAAGGTTGCAACATGTAAGAGGGATGACACGTTCAGGAGAAAGCATGGTCACGTCGAATCCCGAGACCCTCGTGCGCCATCGGAACCAGGTCGTCGCGAAGAGCTTCTACCGTCAGCTTCGCAGCGAGGGCTTCTCGCACGAGCAGATCATCGAGCTGTCGACCACCCTGCTCGGGCTGGTCACCGACGAGATGCGCACGCCGCAGCGCGAGAGCTGAACTCGAAGCGACCGCCGTGCGCCACGAGCGGTCGAAGGTGGTATACCGAGCCCCTCGCCAACGGAAGGGGATCCGATGTCCACCCTCGATGACCACGCCCGCAGCGGCATCGCAGCCATCAACGAGAAGCGCTTCGAGGACGCCGTCCGCGACTTCGAGCAGGCGCTCGCGCTCGGGCCCGACCGCCCGGACATGAACAACGCGCTGGGCATGGCGTACATGCACCGCGGCGAGGTCGGCAGCGCGCTGCCCTACCTCGAGAAGGCGGTCGAGCTCGCGCGTGGCTACCCCGACGAAGAGCACCGCGACATGAAGGTGCACTTCCTCACCGGGCTCGCCACCGCCTACCAGCTCGGCGACCGCATCGCGGACGCGCAGCGCACCCTGGTCGAGACGACCACGAGCTACCCCGAGCAGATCGACGCGCACCTCCAGCTCGGTCAGCTGCTGCTCACGACCTGCCAGCTCGAGGCGGGTCTCGCGGTCTACCAGGGGCTCATCGAGAACCCCGCGATGGACGACGACGGGCGCAAGGCCGCCGCGGCGCTCTATGGGGCCGCGCGCGCGCTGCTCGAGTCCGCCGAGGATCACCCCGACCTGTTCCTTCGCGCGCATCGCGACAGCTACGTCAGCTACTTCGACGACGTCGTCTCGAACCAGGAGGGCTGGTACGCCGAGGCGGCGCGCATGGCCGCCTCTCCAGACGGCGAGCCGAAGCCGTTCATCCCCGAGGGGGCGCGGCCCTACGCGATGATCCGCGTCGACCTCGTGAACCCGGAGACGGGCGAGGTCGCGGGTATCTACAGCGACACCGAGCCGATGATCGTGCAGGTGCAGGGGCTCGAGCCGCTCAGCCAGATCCCGGTGATGTTCCCGCTGTCGGGGCGTCCGTTCGCGGTGTGGGTGTGCAGCCAGGCGCCGTGGCATTGGCTCGCGCTGACCATCCAGCTGCAGGCGCCGCTGCCGGCGGACGCGCGGGTCGAGGTGGTCGACGCGGTGATCGCGGACTGGTACCTCGCCGGCTACAACGGCGACTTCGGCGAGGCCGACCAGGGGCGGTTCCACTACGTCACCGATCCCGAGCCGATCGGGGATCGCGCGGTGGCCTACGTCGTCGATCTCGGCCGCACTCGGTACGACGCGATCGAGTCGCTCCTGGAGCGACTGGAGCGCCTGCACGCGGACACGCCGATCCAGCGGGTGCTCTTCGGCAACGGCTACCTCCCTGACTAAGGCGCGTTGATGCACGGCGGGGGCGGGGTGGTCACCTCGGGCCACCCGGCGGTCTCGGCCGCCGGGGTGGAGGTGCTGCGTGCGGGCGGCAACGCGGTCGACGCCGCCGTGGGTGCGTTCTTCACGTCGTTCCATGCCGAGCCGCTGCTGTCGAGCGCCGCGGGCGGTGGCTTCGCGGTCGCGGTGGTCGACGGCGAGCCGGCGGCCTGGGACTTCTTCGCCACGGCGCCGGGCCTCGGCGGTGACCCCCGGCCCTATCAGCCGCCGCCCGGCGCGTTCTACGCCGCCGAGGTCGACTTCGGCTCGGCACGTCAGACGTTTCACGTCGGGCCGGGCTCCGTCGCCGTACCGGGCGCGCTCGCGGGCCTGTGCACCGCGCAGCGCGAGGCGGGCCGGCTCTCGCTGCCGGCGGTGCTCGAGCCCGCGCGGCGCGCGTGCGAGACCGGTACGCCGACGCGTTGGATGGGTGCGTTCGCGGCCAGGCTGCTCGCGCCGATCGTGCGCTCCACCCCGGAGTTCGAGCGGTTCTTCATGGGCCCGCACGGCGGACTCGTCGAGGCGGACGACCTGTACCGGAACGCCGATCTGGGGCGCTTCTACGACGCGCTGGTGGCGGTGGGCAGCGAGGGGCTGTGGCACGACGGGCCCCTCACCGATCTGCTCGTCGCGGAGGTCGCGGGGCGAGGCGGTGGCCTCACCCGCGCCGATCTCACGACCTACGCCGTGAAGCGCCGCATGCCGGTCACGCTCCGACGCGACGACGGCACGATGCTGTTGCTCGCGCCCCCCACGTCCAGCGGGGGCATGCTGCTCGCGTATGGCACCGCGCTGCTCGACGGGCAGCCCACGCCGCCGCAAGGCAGCGCGCGGGAGGTGCTGCTGCTGCGCGCGGTGATGGCCGAGACGCTGCACGCGCGGGCCGAGGTCATCGGTGAGCAGACGCCCTCGGTGCAGCACGCGGAGCGCTTGCTGGATCCTGGCACGATCGCGTCGGGGCGCAGGCGCCTCGCGTCGTTGCTCGACCGCGGCGTCGGCGCACTGCCGCCCGAGCCTTCCTCGCGGCTCGGCAGCACCACCCACGTCTCGGCCATCGATCGGCACGGCAACGCGTGCTCGATCACCGTGAGCGCCGGCGAGTGCAGCGGGCTGGTGCTGCCTGGGCACGGCGTGTTCCTGAACAACTTCCTCGGCGAGCAGGACATCAACCCTGGCGGCTTCCACCGCCTCGCGCCGGGTGCACGGATGGCGTCGAGCATGACGCCGATGGTGCTGCGCCACCCCGACGGGCGCCTCACCGCGCTCGGCAGCGGCGGCTCGAACCGCATCCGCACCGCCCTGCTCCAGGTGGTGCGCAACCTCGTCGTGCACCGCCTGACGCCCGAGGAGTCGGTCGCCGCCGACCGGCTGCACTACGAGGACGGGACCTTGTACGCCGAGATCGCCGGGCGCTACGCCGAAGCGGTGCCCGCGCTCGCGCGCGACGGGCTCTCGGTGTCGCCGTTCCCGCAGCCGAGCATGTACTTCGGCGGCGCGCACCTCGCGTCCCGCGCGCCGGATGGCCGCGTGCACGGCATGGGCGACCCGCGGCGCGCAGGCGCCGCCGCGGTCGAGGAGCCCTACTTCGACGGGAAGTAGTAGTTCGCCTGACCCATCACCGAGCCGTAGTGGTGGGCCCAGTAGTTCGTGCCCACGGGCAGGCTCGCGCCGACGTTGGCCTCGAGGCTCCGCGGCTTGGTGTTGGCGACCTTCGGGAAGAACTTGAGGCCGAAGGTGACGGTGTTGAACGCGAACACGCCGCCCTCCTTCCACGTCACGTTCTTCAGGTCCATCTGCCCCTCGAGGAACAGCGCCACCGCATCCGAGGCGAGCCAGGTGACGTTCGCGCCGCCCACCAGGTGGACACCCACCGGGTTGCGGAACTCCATGTCGAGGCCGAACTGCGCCTGGACGTGCACGACGTCGGCGACGATCTGGCCGAAGGCGACCTGCGGGCGGAACGCCGCGAACGCGGGGATCATGTTGAACCGGAAGTCACCGAGGAAGGTCACCAGCGTCTGGGTGCGCAGCGACTTGATCGGGGAGTAGCGGACGCCTGCCTCGGCGCTCCACCCGGTGTAGCGGTGGCGGATGCCGCCCTGCACCGAGAAGTTGCGCATCAGCGCGTGCTCGTAGCTCGCGTAGAGGTTGAGCCAGGTCGGGAAGCCCCACTCGAAGCCGACGCCGAGCCGGGTGCGCGGGTTGATGTTCTCGAGCAGGAGCGCCTGGCTGAACGGGAGCTCGGCGAGCAGGGCGTCGACGGTCTCGCCGCGACCCTGCGGCACGATCCGCTCGCTGTACAGCGCGTCCATCAGCTTGTCGATGCGCTCTTCGATGCGCTCGCGGAACGCGGTCGACGGGTAGCGCAGCAGGTAGCGCTCCCAGGCCGCGATCTCCTCGTCGGGCTCGAGATCGCGCACTCGCTCCATCGTGTCGCGGTAGATCGTCGCGTTGTCGGCGCTCGACGCCGCCTCCTCGGGTGTCTCGCCGAGCAGATCGCCCTCGGCGGGCGTGGTCAGGGTGGGGAGATCGCTCGACGGCGCGGGCGCCGTGGGCTCCGAGGGTGCGTCACGGAGGACGTCCTCGTCGTCATCGAGCAGGTCGATCGGGTCTCGGGCTTGGGCCGTGCCGCTGTGAGCGGCTACGACCAACAGCACGAGGGAGAGCCACCAACGCATTCCCACGCCTCTCGTCGTACGCGAAGACGGGGGAAGATAGACCGTCAGGTGGCGCATCGCAAGGAGGCGTGGCGGGTGAGCGACGAGGTGTCCGAGGAGCGGCGTCGGGAAGTGGAGGAGGTGCGCGCACACCTGGTGGCGTTGCGTGGCGGCGCCCCCTTCCTGTCGCCGGACGATGCGAGCCTGCTGCTGCGGTGGCTCGACGAGGGCGTGGGCGTGCCGACGATCGTGCGGGCACTCGAGCGCGCGCACGACGCGCGGCGGAAGCGCCGAACGCGCGCGCAGCTCGCGCTGCGGCACGCCCGAACACACCTCGCGAAGGCGACCCGCGGCGCGCTCCAGCCCCTCCCTGCGTCCACGGACCGAGACCATCCGCTCACGGCGCTCACGCAGGTCCTGCGCACCCAAGCGCAGAAGGATCCGCGCGGCGAGGCGCTCGAGGGGCTCGTGACGACGCTCGAGCGCCTCCCGTCGGGGGACGGCGAGACGCTGCTGCGCGGGGCGCTCGGCGCGGTGCGGGACTTCTTCCGGGGTGCCTGGGAGCAGATGCCCGCGAGCGAGCGCGACGATCGCGTTCACCGCGCGCGCGATGCGCTGCGGGATCTGGCCGGGATGGTCGACGAGCCCGCGTTCGAGGCTGCGGTCGACGAGGCGGCGCGCGACGGGTTGCGTCGTGACTACCCCCTGCTTACGGCCGCGACGCTGTGGGATCTGGTGCACCGATGACCGCCAAACATACGACGACGAGACTCGCCCACCCAGGCGGCGATCCCCGCTGCAAGGTCTGCTTCGGCGAGAGCTACCTGGTGGTGCGGGAGGGCGCGTTCGCGACGGCGAAGCTGTGCACCTGCGTGCGCGCCTGCCCGGACTGTCGTGGCACCGGCTTCGTGGCCCGCTCGGGCGAGCCCAACGCGGTGCGTCGGCGGTGTCGCTGCTACGTCCTCAACGAGCGGATCCGGCGGTTCGCGGCGGCGCGGATCCCCGCACGCCACGCCCACTGCACGCTGGTGAACTTCGAGAAGAGCGGGAAGAACTTCAAGAGCTTTCAGAGCGTGTTCGCCTGGAGCGAGAGCTACCGCCCGCGCGAGGACAACCGCGGGCTGGTGCTGTTCGGCGAGGTGGGTCGGGGCAAGACGCATCTGCTGGTCGCGCTGCTGCGGGAGGTGATCTTCCAGCACGGTGTGTCGGCGCGCTTCGTCGAGTTCAGCCACCTGATCGCGGATCTGAAGAGCACGTTCGACCGCGGCTCGGGCACCGGCGAGCTGCTCGATCCGCTGGCCAAGGTCGACGTGCTGGCGATCGACGAGCTGGGCAAGGGTCGGAACACCGAGTGGGAGGGCACGGTCGTCGACGAGCTCATCTCGCGCCGCTACAACGCGGCGGCGACGATCCTCGGGACGTCGAACTACGCGCCCGGCCCCGTCACCGGGCGCGCGGTGCCGAACCTCACCGAGCTGCACGGCGGCGGTGCGGATGCGGCGACGCCGCGGCTGGCGGATCGGGTGGGCGATCGCGTGTATTCGCGGCTCGAGGAGATGTGCTCCTTCGTGGAGCTGCGCGGCGGGGACTACCGCCAGCGCGGCCGTCCGTGGCAGGACTGATCGCTTCGCGTACACTCACCCTGGATGGGAGGTCGCTGCTTGGCGTTCACCGTCACCTTCCCGGCCGCTCCGCGCTGCCCCGCGCCCGACGAGCTCGCGGCGTGGCTCACCCAGCTCGGTGAGCCCTACGACGTGGAGGGGCCGCATACGCTCCAGCTCAAGGCGCTCCCGCTGCGCATGGTGGTGATGCCTGACGGGCCGGGGTTCCAGGCCCACCTCGACGTCACCACCGCCGTGCCGCTGGTGCGCCTCGTCGACCTGCTGTTCGAGCTGTCGAACCGCGCGGCGACCGATGTGCGGCTTGCTGGCGTCGGCCAGGTCACCCGCGCGGCGCTTTGGCTCCGGCTCGCCGACGAGCAGGACCGCCTCCGCATCGCCCGCGCGCTTCACGAGGCGGACGAGCAGGGCAAGAAGGAGGAGATCGTCCGCGCGCTGTGGGGCGTCATCTCGGCGTCGTGCCCGAACCGAGACGTGCGCTGGGACGCGGGCCGCGGGCGGATCGTCGAGCTGCTCGAGGTGGGCGCGCCCGACGGCGTCTCGATCGAGGACGCGGCGTTCCACCTCGAGGAGCCGAAGCCCGGCGACGTGGTCGCGCTCCCGGTCAAGGAGCACCTTCACCTCGTCGGGTGGCGCTGGCTCTCCGAGGCCCACCCCGGGCTCTCCGACCCCTAGCCGGGGGCCCGGGCGGGCACGCGCCGCGTGGCTTCGATACACTGTGCCGATCGGAGGCGCCTCGTGATCCTGGGTCTGGACCATATCGCCATCGCCGTCGAGAGCCTGGACGACGGCGTTCAGCGCTTCGTGCGCGACCTCGGGCTCCCGCTCGCAGGCACCGAGGATGTAGCGACCGAGCAGACGGCGACCGCGTTCCTGCCGGTGTCTGGACCCACCCGCATCGAGCTCGTCGCGCCGCTGGACGGGGAAGGGCCGATCGCACGCGCGCTCGAGAAGCGGGGCCCCGGGCTCCATCACCTCTGCTTCCGCGTGCGCGACGTCGACGCCGAGATGGCGCGGTTGGCTGGCCTCGGGTGGCGGTTCACCTCCGACGCACCGAAGCCCGGCGCGCACGGTGCGCGGGTGGTGTTCGTGCACCCGCGCTCCACCGGTGGGGTGCTCATCGAGCTCGCGGAGCTGCCCGATGAGCCGTGAGCGCGTGACGGCGACCGGCGAGCAGACCTCGCTCTCGGATCGCAAGCGCCGCGCGGGTCAGCGCCTGCTCATCGGACTGCAGGGGCACGCGGTGACGGACGAGCTGCGCGCGCTGGTGCGCGAGATCCGGCCCGCGGGGTTCGTGTTGTTCGCGCGCAACGTCGCCGAGCCGGGGCAGGTGCGCGAGCTGAACCGCGAGCTGGCCGCCCTGGTCGATCCGCACCGACCGGCGCTGCTCGCTGTCGATCAGGAGGGCGGGCGCGTGCAGCGCGTGCGCGAGCCGGCGACGGTGTGGCCGCCGATGCGCGCGGTCGGCAACGCCCACAACCTCACCTCGGACGTCGCGGCCGCGTTGGGTCGCGAGCTGCGCGCGATGGGGTTCAACCTGAACTTCGCGCCGGTGGCCGACGTCGACTCGAACCGGGCCAACCCGATCATCGGCGATCGCGCGTTCTCGTCTTCCGCGAGCGAGGTCGCCGCGCACGTCGCCGCGTTCGTCAAGGCGCAGCAGGCGCAGGGCGTGATCGCTTGCGCCAAGCACTTCCCGGGGCACGGCGACACGCACACCGACTCCCACCTCGCGCTGCCGATCGTCGAGCGCGAGGCCCGCGACCTGGAGGAGGTCGAGCTGGCGCCGTTTCGCGCTGCGATCGCGGCGGGCGTCGGCACGGTGATGACCGCGCACGTCGTGTATCCGGCGTGGGACGAGACGTGGCCGGCCACGCTCTCGCCGCGGATCGGGCAGGGCCTGCTGCGAGGCGCGCTCGGGTTCGGCGGGGTCGTGTTCTCCGACGACATGGAGATGAAGGCGGTCGCCGGGCGCTGGTCGGTCGACGTGCAGGTCGATCGCGCGACGCGCGCTGGTGTGGACGTGCTGCTCGCGTGCAACGAGGTCGCGCTCCAGGAGGCGCTGTTCACCGAGCTGGTCTACGCGCAGGAGCGCGATGCCGCCTTCGAGCGGGCGAGCATCGACGCGATGGCGCGCGTCGACGCGCTGCGCGCGCGGCACCTGAAGGGCGGGCCACCGCAGCCGGGGCTCGAGGTCATCGGCACCGGGACGCACCGCGATCTCGCGCTGCGCGTGCGCGCTGAGGGGGCGGCGTGATCGCGTGGCTGCTCGCGGTCGCGATCGCCTCTGAGCCGTGCGCGATGCCGAGCGAACCGCCCCCGACGCTCTCGGTGGCGTGGGTCTCTCCGCTGCCGGTGCGCGCGGGCAACCGCCGGTGGCTCGAGGTCAGCCCCACCCGCGAGCTCGCCGCATGGGCGCGCGCGAACCCCAACGGAACGGTGGGCGGGCTGCTGCGGCACGTCGGCTTGCGGAAGCGGGCGCGTGATCCCAGGCGTCGGTTCAAGATCGTGATCTTCGACACCGACGCGTCCGCGCTGTGCCGGCCGATCGCCGAGGCGGAGGAGGGCACGGCGTGGGGCGGCCTGCCGACGTGCGCGGGCGGCACCAGCGCGCGCGGCAACGACTACACGACGTGCGGCTACCGCACCGACTACAACAGCGGGAGGCAGGGCGCCGAGGTGATGCAGGCGCGGTGGAAGGACCTCGCGCCGCGCGGGTTCTGCGTGGTCCCCGCGGATCACTTCCTCGTTCAGAGCCGGAGGTAGCGAGATCCGATGGCCTCGGCCTGCTACTGCCCGCGCTGCCTGACCACCTTCGTGGAGGATCCGGCGACGTGTCCGAACCTCGGCTGCGGGGAGCCGCGCCCCGAGACGGGCTGGGAGCCGGTGCTCGCGCCGGGCGATCTGCTGGATCGGCACTACCGGATCGAGCGGGCGCTCGCGGTCGGCGGCGCGGGCCTGACCTACCTCGCGCGTGCGGTCGACGCGGCGGGCGAGGTGCAGCCGCCCGATCTGGCGATCAAGGTGCTGTACGCGGCGCGCGACAGCGGGCCGTTCCTCAAGCGGCTCGCGCTGGAGGCCCAGATCCTCCAAGAGCTCTCGCACGACCACATCGTCGCGTGTCGCGGCTTCGTGCACCGCGTCGGGCACCCGCCCTACCTGGTGACGCGCTTCGAGGAGGGCGGCAGCCTGGGCAGCCACGTCGAGCGGGTCGGGCCGCTGCCGCCGTCGGTCGCCGCGGGGATCCTCGACCAGGTGCTCTCGGCGCTCGACGTGGCGCACCAGCGCGAGATCGTGCACCGCGACCTGAAGCCCGACAACGTGCTGCTCGCGCGGCGCGTGCTGGCCTCCGAGGTGCCGTGGGTCCGGGTCGCGGACTTCGGCATCGCGAAGTCGTTCGGCGGGGTGGGCAGTCGGGTGACGCGGCTCGGCGCGTTCATCGGCACGCCCGAGTACGCCGCGCCCGAGCAGTTCGAGGGGCTCGCGCCGCGCCCGTCCACCGACGTGTGGGCTGCCGGCGGGCTGCTGCACTTCCTGCTCACCGGACGCGCGCCGTTCGCGCTCCCGCACCGGGGAGACCTCGAGAGCGCGCACGCCCACCTCGTCGCCCACGCGCCGCCGCGGCTGCCCGACGGGCTCGGCGGTCCCGAGGCGCACGCCAGACTCCAAGCGGTGATCACGCACGCGATGGCGCTGGAGCCAGGCGACAGGTGGACGGTGGCCCAGATCCGGGAGCACCTCGCGCCGCTCCGTCCCGCGCAAGGGCCGACGCGCATGCCCGAGGCGCCCGCGCCCGCGCCGCTCCCCGCCGCTCCGCCCGAGGAGGCCCGCCCGATGCCCCGCCCGCGCACCGCCGAACGTCCCATCCCGCCGCCTCCACCGCCGCCCGAGCCGCCCTCGCAGGCAGGCGCCGCGCTCGGCATGGTGGGCCTGGGCGCGGTGGTCGGTGTGGGGGGGGCGCTGTCGGTCGTCGCGCTGGGCATCGCCGCGTGGGCGCTGGGCTGGCTCGGCGGCGTCACGCCTGCGATCGGCGCGCCCGTGGCGCTCGCACCGATCGCGGTCGAGGCGTCCGGTGCGTCGTCGACCGCGGCGTCCGGCGACGAGCGTCGCGCGCTCGAGACGGCGCTCGGCGTCGCCGCGGCCGACCTCGCGATCGTGTGTGCGCCCCGCCGCGCGGTGCCTCTGCGGGTGGTGGTCGGCGCGGATGGGCGCGTCGAGTCGGCAGCGGCCGATCCGCGCGTGCTCGCCGCGGAGCCGGCGGCGGGCTGCGTCGAGCGCGGCGTCTCTGCCCTCGTGCTGCCGCGGAGCAGCCCGGGCGCGGTGCACCTCGAGGTCACGCTGCCGTTCGGCGGGTAGGCGCGCGGCGGATGCGTCACCGCGCTATGAGCCGGTGATGCGAACCCTCCCCTTCCGTCTCGACGCCACCGATGGCCGCGCCCGCGCCGGCACCCTCCAGCTCGCCCGCGGCGTGGTCCGCACACCGGTGTACATGCCGGTGGGCACTCAGGCGGCGGTGCGTGCGGTCTCCCCGCTGCACCTCGCCGACACCGGCACGCAGATCTTGCTCGCGAACACCTACCACCTGTCCCAGCGGCCCGGTGAGGACCTGATCGCGAAGGCGGGGGGGCTGCACAAGTTCATGGCGGTCGAGCAGCCGATCCTCACCGACTCGGGCGGGTTCCAGGTGTTCTCGCTCGAGAAGACCGTCACCGAGCAGGGGGTCGAGTTCAAGTACGAGGTCGACGGGCGCAAGACCTTCCTGTCCCCCGAGCGCTCGATGGAGATCCAGAGCAAGCTCGGCAGCGACATCGCGATGGTGTTCGACGAGTGCCTGCCGTATGGCGCCGACATGGAGTACGCGCGCGCCTCGGTGGACCGCACCACGCGGTGGGAGGAACGCAGCAAGCTCGCGCACACCAACCCCGACCAGTCGCTGTTCGGCATCGTGCAGGGCGGGTTCTGGCCGGAGCTCCGCAAGCGGTCCGCCGAGGCGATCGCCGGCATCGGCTTCGACGGCTACGCGATCGGCGGGCTGTCGGTGGGCGAGGGCCACGCGCTGATGTGCGAGGTGCTCGACGCGACGACGCCGCACATGCCCGAGGACGCGCCCCGCTACCTGATGGGCGTGGGTCGACCCCTCGATCTCGTCGAGGGCGTGGCGCGCGGCGTGGACATGTTCGACTGCGTGATCCAGACGCGGCACGCGCGCTCGGGCGTGCTCTACACGTGGGCGGGCCGCATCCGCGTCTCCGACAGCCGGTTCCGCGCCGACTTCTACCCGCCCGACACCGCGTGCACCTGCTACACCTGCAAGAACTTCAGCCGCGCCTACCTCAACCACCTGTTCCGGGTGGGTGAGATCCTCGCCGCGTCGCTGTGCAGCATCCACAACATCGCGTGGTTCCACCAGTTCATGGGCGCGATGCGCGACAGCATCGAGGCGGGGCGGTTCGAGGCGTTCCGGCGCCAGGTCCACGAGACGTATCCAGAGGGTGCGCCCGAGGCGCCGGAGGGCCCGGCGCCGGCGCGTCCGCACGCCGGAAAGAAGAAGAAGCGGGGCGGCGGTCGGTGACTCGCCCCTTGTGGAAGCGGGGTCGCACGGTTAGCCGGCTCGCCGTGCAGGAGTGTCCACTTGGCATCTGATGACCTGATTGAGATTGAAGGCGTGATCAAGGAGGTGTTCCCGGGCGGGAACTTCCTCGTCGAGACGGAGGCGAACACCGACGTCCACGCCCACCTGGCCGGCAAGCTGCGCCGGCACCGCATCCGCGTCGTGCTCGGCGACCGGGTCACCGTCGCGGTGTCCCCGTACGACCTGTCCCGCGGCCGGATCGTGTTCCGGCACAAGTGACCCCGCTCGTCGCGCCGGAGATCGAGGACTACGCGGTCGCCCACACCGAGCCGCTGCACCCGGTCTACGACGCGCTTCGAGCCCTCACCCAGGCCTCGGTGCCCGGCGCCCAGATGCAGGTCGGGCACCTCCAAGGGCGGCTGCTCAAGCTGCTCGCGCAGCTCGTCGGCGCGCGCCGTGCGGTCGAGGTGGGCACCTACACCGGCTACTCGGCGCTGTGTCTCGCCGAGGGCATGGCGGACGACGGCGAGCTGTTCACGCTCGACATCGACCCCCACACCAGCGCGATCGCGCAGTCCCACTGGGATCGCGTGCCGTGGGGGCGCAAGATCACGAGCGTCCTCGGCCCTGCGAGCGACGGCCTCGCTGCGCTGCCAGGCCCGTTCGATCTCGCGTTCATCGACGCCGACAAGGAGTCCTACGTGGACTACTGGGAGGCGATCGTCCCGAAGGTGCGCTCCGGCGGCCTGATCGTCGTCGACAACGTGCTGTGGAGTGGTCGGGTGCTCGCGCCCGTGCAGGAGTCCGACCACGCGGTGGTCGCGTTCAACCGGCACGCGGCGGCGGACGCGCGCGTCGAGAAGGTGATGATCACGGTGCGCGACGGGCTGCTGCTCGCGCGCAAGCGGTAGCCGCGCGCCCGCGCGGATCGGCGGCTACTCCGCGTACTCGCAGCCCCACGGATCCTCGGTGAACGCCGCGATCGTCATGCCGGCTCCGAGTCCGCGGGCGCGCACGCGCTGTTCGTCCTCGAACACGGTGCTCGACGCGATGTTGGGCGAGACGCGCACCCACTCGTCGCAGAACGCCTCGTCGCGCTCGAAGGTCCACAGGCAGCTGCACAGGTGCTTGGACTCGACGCCCGCTGCGAGCTGCCACAGCGTGTTGTCGTAGAGGCGCACGTCCGACGAGCAGCCGGCGAGCAGCGCGAGCAGCAGGAGGCGGGTCATCGGCTCGCCTCCGGGATCAGGGCTATCGCCAGCTCGAGCATCCGCGCGTAGTTCAGCGCCTGCGTGCGGTCGTCGGCGGTGCGCACCACGACGAGATCGTGGTCGGGGAGCACCACGATCGACTGGCTCCAGTGGCCGCGTGCGGCGAACGCGGTCTCGCCGGCGACAGCGCCCCACGGCGGCGCGTCGAGGCCTTGCTCGGGCACGGGGCGGTTCAGCCAGAACTGTCGGCCCTGCACGCCGCCGTCCAGCGGCTCGACGGGCCCGGTGCGGACGGCCTCGCTCACCTGGGTGGACGCGGTCATCCACCCCGCCGGCAGCACGCGCTCGCCGTTCCAGCAGCCGTCGTTCAGCCAGAAGTAGCCGGCGCGGGCGAGGTCGCGAGGCGTCGCGTAGAGGTAGGAGCTGCCGACGTAGGTGCCCGCGTTGTCGCGCTCGAAGCGCGCGCTGGACATGCCCAGGCGGTCGAGCAGCAGCGTGAACGGGAAGCGCTCGCCGTGCTCGGGCTCCAGCACCGCGCCGAGCACCGCTGAGAGCAGCACGGTGTCGCCGCTGGAGTAGGCGTAGGTGTCACCGGGTGGGTCACGGAGCGGGTGGCCGCCGACGAACGCGGCCATGTCGCGCTTGCCCTCGCCGTACAGCATCGCGAGCACCGAGCTCGCGCGCGGGCTCACGCCCTCGTAGGTCTCGCGCCAGTCGAAGCCGCTCGAGAACTCGAGCAGGTGCTGCACCGTGACCGCGCACGCGTCGGGGTTCGCGGTCGGGTAGTGGTCGCAGACGGCGTCGTCGAGCGACAGTCGCCCGTCGCGCACGGCGATGCCGATCAGGTTGTTCGTGAAGCTCTTCGTGCCCGACCAGATCAGGTGGCGCGTGTCGCGGTCGTACCCGCCGCCGTAGCGCTCGTGGAGCACCCGCCCGCGGTGGAGCACGAGCAGCCCGTCGGTGCGGCGCCCCTCGCGGTCCTTGGACGCGCGGTCGAGGTCGGGCGGGAACAGGTAGTGATCGAGCGCCGCGATCGCGTCCGGCGCGGGAGCGACCGGCGCGTCCTCCCAGTCTTCGTCGGGCCACACGTCGGTGGTGGGACAGCTGGCGTCCTGGGCGAGGGCGGCGGTGAGCGCGAGCAGGAGAGCGATCATGGCGTCAGCCTACGCGTGCGCGGGCGGTGGGCGCAACGGACACGACGGGCACCGAGGCGGAGCCCGGCGGCGCGCCGTGATAGTCGGGGGCCATGCGCCTCGCCCTGCTCCCGTTGGTCGTCCTCCTCGCGTGCAACGCCCGCCCGCCCGGCGATCCCGAGCGGGGCTGGGAGGTGCTGCGCTATGGCGGCTACGTCGGTGCGGGCATCCCCGAGGAGGTGTGGTTCAACCTGATGGCCGGGTTCGGCGACGACGCGCCGCCCGAGAACCTGCTCGAGCGCGACGGCGCGTCCGCCGCGTTGCCGCCGAGCTTCAACCTGTTCGAGTCGCCCGAGGGGGCGAGCGTCGTCGGTGGGATCACCTGCTTTGGCTGCCACGGCGGGATGTTGAACGGGGTGTTCGTGCCAGGGCTCGGCAACGCCGGCTCGGACTACGCGACGGGGCGGGACGACGCGGCGCTGTACGGGCTGATCCGGGATCGGGTGCGCGACCGCTACGGCGGCGGATCGCCCGAGGCGCTGGCGACCGAGCGCCTGGTGCGCGGCGCGGAGGCGGTCGGCGAGGCGATGAAGACGCCGTTCCGTGGCGTGAACCCGGCGTTCGGGATCGAGTGGGCCGCCGCGGGTCATCGCGATCCGGAGACGCTCGCGTGGGGCGCCGAGCCTGCGTTTTCGCCGCCGCCCACCCTGCCGGCGTCCGACGTGCCGCCGTGGTGGAACGTCCGCAAGAAGGAGCGGCTGTACTACAACGGCGTCGGGCGCGGCGACTTTGCCCGGCTGATGACGCAGATCTCGGTGGTCGCGGTGCGCGACGCCGAACACCTGCAGGCGATCGACGCCGAGTTCGCCGATGTACGCGCCTACATCGAGGCGCTGCGTCCGCCGGTCTACCCGGGCGAGGTCGACGTCGAAGCGGTGGCCCTCGGCGCGCAGATCTTCGACCTGCACTGCGCCGAGTGCCACGGCACCTACGGCCCGGACGGTGTGTATCCGAGCAAGGTCGTGCCGCTCGACGAGGTGGGGACCGATCCCGCCTATGCGCGGGCGTTCCTCGACGACCCGCGCTTCGTCGACTGGCTCCGAGAGAGCGCGTGGGCCGAGGGTCCGTGGGCGGCCGTGTTCGAGCCGGAGGCGGGCTACGTCGCGCCGCCGCTGGATGGCGTCTGGGCGACCGCACCCTACCTGCACAACGGCTCGGTGCCCGATCTCTACGCGCTGCTCGACAGCGGCACGCGCCCCGCGGCGTGGTGGCGCGACTTCTCCGACTCCACCTACGACCTCGACCGCGTCGGCTGGCCGTGGGAGGTCCGCGAGCCGGGAACAGGCGAGCCGACCGTCTACGACACGACCCTCCCGGGGTACGGCAACGGCGGCCACACCTTTGGCGACGACCTGAGCGCGGCGCAGCGCGACGCGGTGATCGCCTACCTGACGACCCTGTGAGCGGGCCTCCACAGCGCTCGGGCGGTGCGCGGACGGCTGCCCCTCATGGGCCCCACAGCACCATCACGCCCCACATCAGCAGGCCGCCGAGCGTCATCGCGAGCACCCACTGCAACCAGAGCGGCACGCCAGGCTCGGGTGCTGCGCGGGGGCGGAGCGGCGGCGCGGACTCGGTGACCCGTGGCGCGCCCACGATCGTCGGCTGATCGTCGAACTGCGATCCCTCGAGGACGAACGCGGGCAGCGGACCGACCAGCGGGCCGGGCAGCGGGTCGGGTGGGTCCTCGGCGAGCAGGTCGCGGAGCGCGCGCGACGGGGTGCCGCTCACCGCGGCGAAGCGGTCGGGTGGCGCGTCGGGCAGAGGGGACGACAGCCGGTTCCACAGCGTGATCCCCATCACCGGCGCGGTGCTCGACACCTCCTCGGTGATGTCCGGCGGCGTGCGCCCGGGGCTGGTGGTGACGGCCCACCGCTCCAGCAGGCCACCCTCCCCGCGGTCGGGGCCGAGATCGGGCACGATCTCGTCGACCGCGTCGCCCGCCTCCAGGTGGAAGGTGACGCGCTCGGGCCCGGGCCCAGGGTCGCGCTGCTGCGCGCGAACCCACGCGGCGAGGCGTTGCGCGCCGTCCTCGGGGGCCGCTGCGGAGACCTCGGCGAGGAGCCCGTCGAGATCGAGGTTGACCAGGGTGTGCTCGCGCTCGCCGTGCAGCAGCGACAGGCACGCGACGCGATCGACGCGCGGGAGGCCGCTGTGTCGCCCCCGACCGAACAGCACCACCTCGCCATCCAGCCCGAGCGCGATGCGATCGGGGCCGACCTCGCCGTGGGACTCGCCGAGATCGTGCAGGAAGCGCAGCGCGTCGAGCACCCGCGCCACGACATACGCGGAGAGGTCGGTGGGCAGGCGGCCCCGTGCCGCGGGCACCCCGGGTGGGAGCTGTTCCGCGTAGGCGACCTCGCCGTTCAGCCACCCCTCGAGGACGATCGGCGCCACCGAGGCGTGATCCGGGACGCGCGCCGGCGGCTCCCCCGGCCACAGGACGAGGCGATCGGCGCTCGCGCTCTCGGGGCAGGCCAGCAGGAGATCGGGCGTTCGCCGAACCACGCACAGGGTGAGCGCGCTCATCGAGACCACTCCACCGCGCCGCGCCCGCGCAGGCGCGCCTCGCCGAGCGCGAGGTCTGCGCGCGCCAACAGGGTGTCGAGCCCGAGCACCGCGTCGGCCACGCCTGCGGTGAACGTCAGCTCGGCCAGCAGCAGGTCGCGCGCGACGCGGCGGCGCACCGCCTCCTGCATCTCGACCATCCGCCGCGCGGCGACGGCCGCCGTGCAGCCGGGGAGCGCTATCAGGAACGCGCCGCCGCCGAGCCGTCCGAGGTGATCGTAGCGACGGCACCGCGCGCGAAGCACCTCGGCGACGCGGCGCAGCGCGCGATCGGCGTCGGCCGCCTCGGTGGGCACGCCGTCGAGCTCGAGCAGCACGATGGCGAGCGGGCGCCCCTCTCGTCGCACGCGGCAGTACTCGGCGTCGAGGCGGGCCAGCACCGCGGGCCGGATGTCGAGGCCGGTCAGCGGGTCGCGGTGGGGTACGCGCCCCGAGGGGCGATCGAGCCGTCGGCGGATCGCCGCGGCGATGCGCGTCGGCGGGAGATCGGGCGGCAGCACGCCGTCGACGATGCCCGACTCCATGCCGTGGTCGCGCTCGTCGCCGATGAGCACGATCGGGACGGCGCCGGCGTCCTCGTCGGCCCGCAGCGTGCCCACCACGGCGGCCAGATCGCCCGCGTCGAGGCTGCCGGTGGCCAGCACGAGCTCCGGGCAGGTCGCGAGCACGCCGGTGAGCACCTCGGGCGCCGACGCGCCGCGCACCACGGCGATCCCCGCCTGGGTCAGCGCCGCCTGCACCGCATCGCCGAGGACGTCCGCCCCCGCGACGAGCTGGACGCGTGGCGCGGGCGACATCCGGCGCCACGTGTCGAAGCGGATCCGCTCCAGCACGCCCGCGAAGTCGAGCGGCAGGCCGAAGTAGCCGACCGCCCCGTCGCTGAGCGCCGTCATCCGCTTCTGCACGTCCGCGGCGGGCCCCCATGCATACGCGCGTCCAGGCGCCTCCTGCGCGAGTCGCTGCAGCTCGCGGCGCGGCTTCACCGGACACAGCGCCGCCTGCATGTCCTCGAACCACACCTCGTCGCGCAGCGCATCGACCGACGGCACGATGCGCGCGCGCTCGCAGCCGGTCTGGTCGAGCCGTCCGAGCAGGTCGGTGCGCCCGCCGGTGATCACCGCGATCGGCGCGAAGAGCCTCGGCCGATCACCCTCGCCGAGCGCGCGCACCACGGCGCCGAGGACTGCGCCCGACGATCCCAGCCGGATCTGCTCGGCCGCGGCGCGCGCGCCGTCGGTGACGCCAGACAGCCCCAGGCTCTGCGCGCGCTCTGCCATCCTCGCCAGCGCGTGGCAGACGTGCTCGCGCTCCTCGGGCTGTCCCGATCGAAGCAGCGCGACAAGCTCGTCGAGCTCACGGTGTGCCTGCCGCGAGAACCCATGGCGCAGGCGCCTCCGCGAGCCCGCGCGATCACTTCGGCTGTGAGCGGCCTCGGTCATGAACCTCCCCGCCGCGCACTGTACCGCGAGGAGAGCCCGGCGCGTGTTGCGTCGAGGTTCGTCCTGCGGCGATACTCGCCGCTCCCCGGCAGGTGGGGGGCGCGGCCTTTACGTTGCGCCTCGCGAGCCTAGCTTTGGCCCAACGCGCTCGTGCTCGGTGAGAGACGAGCCCCGGAGGCTTCCCCATGAAGTTCGAGAAGTTCACCGTAAAGAGCCGCGAGGCCTTGTCCGACGCCCAGAACCTCGCCGGTCGTCTCGGCAACCCGGAGATCCGCCCGGGCCACGTGCTCCTCGTGCTCCTGCAGCAGGAGAACGGCGTCGTCCCGTCGATCCTCAAGACCATCGGGATCAACCCCGACCTGGTCATGGGCGAGGCGGCGAAGATCGTCGACTCGTACTCGAAGGTCAGCGGCGGCAACAAGGCGTCGCTGTCGCGCGACCTCCAGACGGTGGTGACGGCCGCCGAGACCGAGGCGAAGAAGCTGGGCGACAGCCACGTGTCCACCGAGGTGATCCTGATGGCGATCGCCTCGGGCACCTCGAAGGCCGGTCAGCTGCTCAAGGACTACGGCGCCACGCGCGATCGCATCGCGGTCGCGCTCGAGAGCGTGCGCGGCGGCCAGACGGTGACCGGCGAGGACCCCGAGTCGCAGTACGAGGCGCTCGCCAAGTACACCCGCGACATGACGCAGGAGGCCCGCGACGGGAAGCTCGATCCGGTCATCGGCCGCGACGAGGAGATCCGCCGCGCGCTGCAGGTGCTCGCCCGCCGCACGAAGAACAACCCGGTGCTCATCGGCGACCCGGGCGTCGGCAAGACGGCCATCGTCGAGGGCATCGCGCTGCGCATCGCCACCGGCGACGTGCCCGAGTCGCTCAAGGACAAGAAGGTCCTGGCGCTCGACCTGCCCGCGATGCTCGCCGGCGCGAAGTACCGTGGCGAGTTCGAGGAGCGCCTCAAGTCGATGCTCACC
>CAYQSE010000066.1:0-25569 GCA_964419905.1 uncultured Enterobacteriaceae bacterium | reverse complement strand
CACGGGCGCTGGCGTCGTGCTCGGGGCCCGCGCACTGCGCGCCGCGGAGACCGACGAGGAGAGCGCGCGGCGCTGCGGCGCGCGCGTGGTCGACGGCGTCCCGCGCGCGTCCCGCGTCTTGGAGGTGATCGGTGAGCACGCGCGCCGCCTCGCACCACCGCCGCGCGGCCACGGCGCCTCCGGCGGCGCGGGCCGCCGCGTCCAGCACGCGAACCGCCGCCTCGTGGTCGCCGTCCCTGAGCGCTGCGTGGGTCGCGACCTCGACCAGCACCGGGCTCGACGGGTCGAGGAGCGCGGCTTGCACCAAGCCCTCGTACGAGGCCGACGAGCGCCCCCCGCCCGCGGCGAGGAACCGGAACGCTGCGGCGTGCGGATCGTCCTCGGCCACGTCGGCTGCGCGTCCCCACGCCAGCGCGCTGGCTGCCGCGTCGCCGCGCGCGTCCGCGAGTCGCGCCAGGGCCGCGTGCGCTGCGACGAGGTCAGGCAGCGCGGTCGCGGTCTCGGCCCACGCGGCCTCGGCCTCGCTCGCCAGCCCCGCCGCCTCGGCCGTCACGGCAGCCCACGCCCACCGCGCCCCGCGACCCTCGGGCTCCTCGTCTACCTCGGCGGCGTCCCGCGCCGCGCGCGCCACGCCAGGCAGCCCGTCGGATGCGGTCAGGAGGCGCGCGGCGGCCTCCCGTGCGGGCGCCGCTGAAGGATCGAGCGCGAGCGCCTGCCCATGTGCCTCCAGCGCACCGGCCACGTCCCCATGCTCCCGCTCTCGCAGCACACCGAGGCGCCACGCGGCGTGGGCGCGCGCCGCGGCTGGCCGCTCGGACGCGATCTCCGCGCGCAGCGCGCGCTCCAGGTCGTCCCACCGCGCCCGCGTCGACAAGAACGCCACCCGCTCGGCCCACGCCGCGGCCTCGCCGAGCGCACAGGCCGCGTCGAGCTCTGCCAGCGCGAGGTCGTCACAGCGCGCCTCGGCGTACGCCAGCGCCGCGGCGACGCGCCACCAGCCCGCGTCGCTCTGCCCTTCCCGCGCTGCCTCGCGCGCGAACAACACCGCGCGCGCCGCCGGCTCGTGCAGCGCGTTGGTCGCCGACCACAGCGAGCGAAGCGCCGGGGCGTGGGACGGCAGCGCGTCGAGCGCGGCCTCCCACGACGCGCGCGCCGCCTCGAGCTCACCGAGCCCATGCAGCACCTCGCCCTGCTCCCACAGGGCGTCGGCAGCCACGGGAGCGGGCGCGAGCGCCGCGATGTGCCCGAGCGCGTCCACCCGCTCGCGATCGGCCGCCGCGCGCGCCTGCCGATCCGCGAGCAGGGACCACGCGATGTAGTCCTCGGGATCCGCGATTACGGCGGCCATCAGGTGGGCCGTCGCCGCCTCGTCGTCGCCGCGGTGCGCGGCCATGCCCGCGGCGTCCTGGAGCGCCTCTGCGCGTGCGACGCCGCGAAGGCCACCCGCCAGCGCCAGGTAGGCACGCTCGGCCTCGGCCCAGCGCTCGCGCGCGACCGCCAGGGTGGCCCGCTCGCGGTGCAGCCCCGGGTCCTCGTAGCCCGCGTCGGCCGCGTCATGGAGCAGCGCGCTGGCGGCGTCGACGTCTCCGAGCCGCTTGCGGTGCATCCGAGCCGCCCAGAACAGCAGCGCGCCGCGCTCGGCCTCAGGCGCGTGCGACGCCTCGCGGACCAGCGCGTCGGCCGCGGCCGCCCAGCGCGCCACGGCGCCCTCCGGCTCGGTCTCGAGGCCCGGCTCCGGCGCTGACGGGGCAACGACCGCGACGCCCTCGACCACGGACGTGCTCGGATCGTCGAGCGCAAGCTCCTCGCTGTCCTCGTCGATCTCCAGCGGCTGCGGCGCGAGCGTCTCGAGATCTGCGATGGCGCGGCGGCGAGCGATGTCCTCCGGGATGTGGGTGGGCGGGATCGTCTGCGCCTCGTCGAGCCGCCACCGCACGCGGGTCGGCGCCGGATCGTCGAGGAGCAGCGTGGGCGCCTCGGAGGCTCGCGGCGTGGTCGTGAGGGGCAGCGTCGGTACGTCGCGCTGCGTAGGCTGCCCGCCATGCTGCGGCGCACCGCGGTCGTCGGACAACGACGGATCGGCCAGTGGGGCGACGCGAAGCTCTTCGCCGGTCGCAGGATCCAGGGGCAGGGCAGCGTTCGACTCGTCCTCGTCGAGCCAGTCGACGTCGCCGTCGAAGAAGTCCGCGAGGTCATCGCGCTCGACGGTGTCCTCGCCCTTCTTGCGTGCCACGGCTGCTCCCTCGCTCTACCCTACGGCGCCCGACAGCCATACTCTACCTGCCGCGGACCGGACAAGCTCCGCACCCTGCCCAGGAGCCCGACTTGCCCGTCGCCCTCGTCGCTGGAGCCGCCGGCTTCATCGGATCCCACCTGACGGATCGTCTGCTCGCCACGGGCTGGGAGGTGGTCGCCGTCGATGATCTCTGTACCGGCGACCTGCGAAACCTCGAGGCCGCGCAGTCCACCGGAGGGCTCCGCTTCGTGCGCGCCGACGTGGCCGATCCCCTGCCCGCGCTCCCGCGCTTCGATCGCGTCTTTCACCTCGCCTCCCCCGCCTCGCCCGTCGACTTCGCACCGCTCGCGCTCGCGATCGTCCGCACCGCGTCGGAGGGGACGCGCCGGCTGCTCGAGCGCGCAGCGCTGGACGGCGCGCGGTTCCTGCTCGCGAGCTCCAGCGAGGTCTACGGGGAGCCGCTGTCCCACCCCCAGCGCGAGGACTGTGACGTGCGCCTCGATCCCACCTCGCCACGCGCCGTGTACAGCGAGAGCAAGCGGTTCGCGGAGACGACGACGATGGCGTGGGCCCGATCGCGGGGTGTCGACGTGCGGATCGCGCGCATCTTCAACACCTATGGGCCGAGGATGCGCCGCGATGACGGTCGCGTGGTGCCCGCGTTCGTCGCCCACGCGCTGGCCGGGACTCCGCTGCCCATCCATGGCGACGGCGCGCAGACCCGATCGCTCTGCTACGTCGACGATCTGGTCGACGGGCTGCTCGCGTTGATGGACTCGGATCTGTCCGACCCGTGCAACCTGGGCCGCGACGACGAGCGTTCCGTGCTCGCGCTCGCGCTGGCGGTGTGCGAGGCCGCAGGCGTCACACCGCGACTCGAGCACCTCTCCCGGCCGGTCGACGATCCGAGCCGCCGCCGCCCCGACCTCACCCGCGCCCGCGCGGCGCTCGACTGGGATGCCCACACCCCGCTCGCGATCGGTCTGGACCGCACCGTCGCGGCGTTTCGCGAGCGGGACGCGCTCAGATCCTGAACTGAACGCCGCCGACGACGCCGATCGTGTAGCCGGTGGGCTCGGCGGGGGTCGGCGCGTCCGACGGCTTGGCGCCGAGCTCGGCAGGGCCTGCCCGCAGCCCGAGGTGGTGCGTGTAGGTGCCCTCGACGAAGAAGCCCACCACCGTGCCCGGGTCGATCAGCAGCCCGCCGCCGCCCGTGACGCCCGGGATGAGCCCGCCCGGGGGATCCGGATAGTCGAGCCGGGTGCTCGGGACGAACGGATGGGCCGGGTCGATGATGTGGAACGCGTCGAAGATGCGCAGGTCGCCGCCGACGAGCAGGAACGGCTTGGCCACGCCGACAGGCGCCGGGTAGAACCGAACGCGGGCTTGCAAGTCGATCATCAGCGCCGCGACCGGATCGGCCTCGTTGGAAGGGCGGGCCGGCCCGCCCTCCGCCCGCCAACCCGTGGTGAGGTACTTCTGGCTGTACTGCAGGCCGAGCAGCACCCCGAAGTCCATCCAGGTGGTAGGGGCGTAGCCCACGAACAGCCCCGCGCGGACGCGATTGCCCGGGCGCGGCCCTTCCTGCAGCCACTCGCTGGCGTTGCCGCCCTCCTCGTCGAGCACCACGCGGACGTCCGCCGCGCGATCGGAGTCGCCGAAGGAGTATCCGCCTCGTACGTCGATCACCACGCGACCCGCGTGCGACCGGCTCTTGAACAGCCAGTCTCGTGGGTCGAGGTTCGACTTCATGAAGTGGCGCTTGGACCCGAGGATGTGGCGGGGCTCGACGCCTGTGTCGGCGAGCCGCTCCTCGAAGGTGAGCGTCGCGTAGTCACGGGCGGGCGGCGGCTTCGGTGTCGCGGGCGCTGGACCGGGCACGTCCGGTGTCGGCACGGGCGCAGGCGCGGTCGTGGGCGCCGTCACGACAGGCGGCGCCGACGCCGCCTGCACCAGCGCCTGCGCGGCGGCCCGCTCGCCTGCACTGGCGGGCGAGCGCAGCGACAGCACTTCCTCGGTGAGCTTGGCGATCTCGCGGGCGAACGCGTTCTCGGCGCCAGGCTCGATGATGTAGTGCCGGACCTCGAGCGGCTTGGTGCCGCCCGAGTCGAACACCGACACCTCGCCGTGGACCGCGCCGTCGGCGCGCGACACCCGCACCACGACCGCCACGTCGGCGGGCAGCTGCTGTAGCGCCGCGAACGGACAGCCCGGCTGGTCGGCGCACTGATCGAGCGCGCCGCCCACCACCGGACGCGCGGCGTCAGCGGTCAGGACGAGGTGGCCGTCGCGCTCGAGCGCGACCAACACCTTCTCCTGGAGCATGAACGCGAGCGCGAAGTCGCTGGTGGAGCCCGGCGTGACGTCGGGAAACACCACCGGCTCGCCAGCGGCTGCGGGGGCGGCGAGGAAGAGGGAGCCGACCCACAGGGCCGAGAGCATCGCGGAAAGGGTACGCATCGCGGGCTTATCTACCCGCTGCCGCGTCGCATCGCCACCGGGAAGCGTCGCGCACGTTGACGCCGCGCGCGGGGGGACGTTATGGCCGCCGCGTCGCCGGGATAGCTCAGTTGGTAGAGCAGCTGATTCGTAATCAGCAGGTCGTCGGTTCAAGTCCGATTCTCGGCTCCACACACTTCAACGCCCCGCCGGGCTCGTCCCGGCGGGGCGTTGTCGTCGTGGGGGGCACGCCTCGAACGAAACACGGGCGCGGACTTCTCGTCGCGCGCCCGTGTAGGAAATGGACCCCCGGCGAGCCGGCTGGTCGGACCCCATGCCACACAGCGATCAAGTTGCCGTCCTGCCCAGCGATCGTCAACAGCGAACTTGACACCCTCCACACATTCTCGCGCGCCACGCGCGGAGCACGTGTCGAGCCCCCAGGACGCGTGAAGCGATCCTCCTTGGAATCCCGAGAACGTCGAATGGGTTGGGGCTCGGGGCGTCCAAACCCTGGTGGACCCCGCTGACGATCGACGCCGCGGGTGTACACTCCGACCGCACTGAACACGGGGGCAGCAATGAGCGCATTTCGCATCGGTGGTTTCCTGGTACTCCTCGGCCTCACGGGGCTCTCCACCGCGCAGCCGGGCGTCGCCTGGGCCGAGTCCCCGGCCGCGGCCGCCGCGGCTTCCACGCCGCAGTCGGTGACCTTGCCGACGGGCAAGACCATCGAGGCGCAGAAGTTCACCAACCCCGCCGAGGGCACGGTGGAGCACGCGATCCTCGACTCGATGAAGATGATCAAGGCCGGCAGCTTCGACGCCTGGATCACCAAGTACTGCGATCCGGGCACCTGCCACGACGCCAAGGCCATCGAGAGCCTCAAGACCTATCAGCTCAAGTCCTCGTCGAAGACCGCCCACGAGTGCATGGCCGACGACAGCAGCATCGTGGTGACCCGCCGCGAGGCGAACGACGCCGAGGGCACCACCCGCGTCTACTTGTTCTGCGGCCCCAACCGCATGCCCGCACCGGCCAGCCTGAAGCAGGCCGGCGCCAAGTGGACCGTGACCTCGTTCTCCTGGTAGCCCCCGATGCATCCGAACGACGCGCCGGCGCCCGCGGGCGCCGGTCCGATGGCGATCGTCGCCCTGGTCACCGGGGTGCTCGGCATCCTGATGTCGTTGTTCGGATGCTTGTTTTCGCCGTTTCTCCTCGTCGGCGGCCTGCTGTCGCTGGTCGCCATCGTGCTGGGCTTCGTCGAGCTCCGGTCGATCAGCGCCGGCGCGTCCAGCGAAGACGGGCGCCCGATGGCGCTCGTGGGGGTCGGCCTCGGCGGTGGTGGTTGCTTGATGGGTGGCTGCACCGTGACCGCAACCGTCGGGTTCATCGTCGTGTATTTCGCGTTCCTGTGCATGGCGCTCGCGGCGGGTGGCCTCCAGTGATCCGACCGAACGGTTAAGCGCCGCGGACCGCCCGAGGTCCCGATGCGCAGCACACCGCTCCTGTTCCTGCTCGCCGCCCACGCCGCCTGCACCCCCACCGACACCGGTGACACCTCCGACACCGGCGCGACGGACACCGTGGACACGAGCGTCACGGACACGGACACCGACACCTCGACGCCGGTGGACACCGACTCGCCGCCCGACACGGACACCGACACCCAGGACACCTCGACGCCCGATCCGGTCGTGCCCGAGCGGCTGACGGCCAACCGGTGGAGGATGGTGTTCGAGGACGAGTTCAACGGCCCGACCACACCGGGCGACCCGTGCTACGACGCCGTCCAGACGCCGCCGCGCTGCATGAGTCGGTACTGGAGCTGGGAGGCGTGCCCGTCGTCGGTCCACGCGCAGATCGCCGACCTGAACAAGTGCACCTGGGTGGTCTACGACATCTACAACTGGATGGACTGGGGCAAGCCGCTCGGCGGGCGCGGCATCAACAAGCTCGACGCGAGCCAGGTCAAGGTCGAGAACGGTGTCCTGCACCTCTCGGCGAAGCCGGTGACGACGATCACGCAGGGGCTGGTCGACGCGTGGCCGTGGGACTGCGGCAACGGTGGCACGGAGAGCGAGAGCTACCTCACCACCGAGGACTGCCCGATCGTCTCGGGCGCGATCCACTCCAACCCCTCGTATGCGCCCGACGGGTTCGAGCAGCTGCACGGGCGGTTCGAGGTGCGCGCGATCATCCCGAATCAGACGGGCGCGTGGCCTGCCCACTGGCTGCTCCCGAACGGCGACTGGCCGACCGAGGGCGAGATCGACATCATGGAGGCGGTCGCCCACGATCCGTCCGACGTCCACGGCAGCTTCCACGGCGGGTCGTTCTTCGGAGACGACGACGGGATCAAGGTGCGTCAGAGCATCGGCAACCACCACGACCCGGGCGACCCCCGGTTCGCGAGCGGATGGCACGTCTACGCGGTGGAGTGGGACGCCGCCTCGCTGCGCTACTTCGTCGACGACCTGATGATCGGCGAGATCGCGCAGGGGCGGCTGCAGCCCGGCGTCGTGCTGAACTCGAACGTGCCCGGCGTGAACGTGGACGACACGTGGCCGGCGTTTCCGCTCGACCTCCCGACCCTGCCCTTCTACTGGATCCTGAACACCTCGATCGTCCCCACCGGCGGGTTCACGCTGCCCGGGTTCCAGGCGCTCGATCACCAGATCGACTGGGTGCGGGTGTACGAGCCGTGCGCGCCCGACGCCGTCGACGCCGCCTGCGCGCCGCGCACGACCGGCAGCGCGAACCTCACCGACTCGTCGTGGATGAGCGGCCCGAAGTGGTCGAGCGCGTACCGCACGCTCCACACCGGCGACTTCGACGGCGACGGGAAGGCTGACCTGCTGCTGCGCACGCGCTTCGACGCGCACGCGACCTACCTGCTGCGCGGTGACGGGCGCGGCGGTCTGCACAACGAGGTCACGCTGACCACCGCGTCGGGCATGACCGCCGCCCACTGGTCGGACGCGTACCGCGACGCGCACGTCGGCGACTTCGACGGCGACGGCGCCGACGACATCCTCCTGCAGGGCCGCTCCACCGGAGACGCGACCTTCCTGCTCCGCGCGGACGGCAGCGGCGGCTTCCACGCACCATCGAACATCACGAGCTCGTTCGGGATGAGCGCGACCCACTGGGCGGCGTCGAGCCACCGGATCGTCGTCGGCGACTTCGACGGTGACGGCGACACCGACGTCATGGTGCTCCCGACGACGAGCACCGCGCAGGCGCTGCTGCTGCTCGCGGATGGCCAGGGTGGGTTCGAGACGGCGAAAGACCTGACGACCCCGCCCGCCTCGCAGCAAGGGCCCTGCATGGATCGGTCGAGATGGCGGGCCGACAACCACCTGCCCTACGTGCTCGACCTGGACGGCGACGGCGCCGACGACCTCGTCACGCGAGCCAGCACGCTCGAGGTCGCGCGATGGGTCCGCGGTGGGGTCGGAGGCCTGACCTGCGCCTACGAGGTCCTAAGCGATCCGCTCGGCATCCCGGGTGATGTCTGGTCGGATGCGGACCACCACATGGTGCACGGCGACTTCGACGGCGACGGGCGTGCCGACGTGCTGCTGCTCGGGCGATCCACCAGCGACGAGTCGTGGATCGGGTACGGCGGTCCGTCGGGCATCACGGACGCGGGCAGCGTGCTCGGTCTGTTCGGCCTCACCGCGGCCGACTGGTCGGACGCGCGCCGCGAGGCGTCGGTGGGTGACCTCGACGGAGATGGCTACGACGACGTCTTGCTCCGCGGCCGCGGGGAGCGCACCACGCTGTGGCTGCGCGGTGGGCCGAACGGCCTCCAGGCCTCGGTCGATGTGACCAAGGCGCAGAACCTCGGCTGGCCGCAGTGGTCGGCGTCGCCGCGCGCGGCAACCCTCGCCGACTTCGACGGGGACGGTCGCGACGACGTGCTGCTGCGCGGCCGAACCGACAACGACAAGACGTACCTGATCTACCTGCCGTAGCGGGCAGGCCGCTCAGGCCCCGATGAACATCTCCATCGTGTCGCGGAGCACCTTGCGGCTCTGCGGCAGCAGCGGGCGCGCGAGCAGCGAGCGGCCGAGTAGCGACAGCACCAGGGCGGCGAACAGGTCGAACAGCAGCACCGCGCCCAGCGTCCACACCGGCTTGATCCCAAGCTCGGCCAGCAGCGCGACGAGGAACGCCTGCGCGAGCACGGCCGACAAGATCGTCAGCACGATGGCGAGAAACACCATCACCAGCCCGGTGATCAGCCGCTGGACGTCGCGCTTCGCCTCGCGCTGGGCCAGCTCGACGTAGCCCTCGGCGAAACGCACGGCGGCCCCGGCGGCACGAGACGCCAGGGTCGGTCTGCGCTCCGCTGCCGGAGCCTCTGCGGACGCCTCAGCGGCGTCCACTACCAAAACCGATCACCAGGCCGAGGATGAGGCCGACACCGAGCGCCGCGAACAGCGACGACCACAGGTTGTCGCGCACGGTGGCCTCGGCCTGCGGGAGCACGTCGTTGCGCACCCGGCCCATCAGCTCCTTGCTCTTGTCCTCGAGGTTCTCGATGATCGCGTTCAGACGCTTCTCGAGCGTGTTGACCTCTTCCGAGACGTCAGCCATGGCGGGATCCTCCAGGGATGTTGGCGGGCGACCCGAATCGCCCAGGGTTCCGCGATCATAACGGACCGCACCCCAGGACACCAGCCGCCGTAAGGCCGACGCGCATGCTAGCGTAGGGGCTCGTGGAGGCCGCTTGTCTCGCACCCTGGCGCTCCTGGCACTCCTGGTGGCCTGTCCGGGCCCGCACAACGACGACACCGTGGACACCGACGACTCCGGCAGCCAGCACGCGGACGACGACGGCGACGGGCTGACGAACGCCGAGGAGGCGCTGCACGGCTGCGATCCCAACGACGAGGACTCCGACGATGACGGGATCCTCGACGGCGACGAGGTCGCCGCCGGGACGGACTGCGCCGCGCCCGACAGCGACGGGGACGGCTTGTGCGACGGCGTGCGCCTCGACAACGATCTCGACGGGATCGACCCGCGGGATCCGTGCACGCTCTCCGAGGCGTGGTTCGACTGCGATCCGCTCGCCGTCGACACGGACGGCGGCGGCACGGACGACGCGACCGAGGGGCTGATCCACGGGACACGGTGCAACGATCCGTCGGACGACGAGCCAACCTGCGCCGACAACCTCGAGTGGGATCTCGCGGAAGCCGGCGTCCCGATCGGGTTCACCGTCGAGGCGCCTGGACAGCTCGCGAGCTCGACGAGTGCGTTCTCGGGCGCCGCCTCCGGCGAGATCTCGGTGAGCGGCACGACGCCCATCCTCGTCGGGATCACCGATCCGCTGCTCACCGCGGACCTCGGCGAGAGCTGCCTGTTCAGAGCCTGGGTCGAGGATCTCGACCCCAACGTCAGGGCGCGGATCGGCGCGCGGCGTGTCACGCAAGAGCCGGACGGCTCCTTCACCCCGGTGTCGACCACCTGGGGCATCTTCGACTCGGCAGACGGCGGCTGGCAGGAGATGGCGACCAGCTTCAGCTGCGCGCCGGGCCCCATCCAGCCCGTGCTCGAGGTGCGCTCGATCTCGGGCGCCGCGGCGAGCGTGCGCACCGACGGTTGGATGGTGCACGCGATCGACAACACGTTCGCCTCGGTGATCGATGGGCAGACCGACGCCGGCGCGGTCCAGGTCGCGCACGGCGGCAACCCGGTCGACCTGTTCGGGTTGCTCAGGAGCGCGTCGACCTCGAGCGGCTCGCTCTATCTCTCGGCGCCGTGGGTGCGGGTGAACTCCGACCGTGGCGTCCTGGTCTACACCGACGGTGTGCATCCGAGCAGCACCGTGCCCTCCCCGTGGAGCAAGGCGGGCACCCTCCCCGCGCCCAGCGGGCGCCTGCTCGCGATGATGCAGACTGGCGCGAACCCCGGCACCAACCAGTACCGCTGTAGCTGGTGGGAGTGGTCGTCGTCGGGCAGCCCGAGCTGGGTGGAGCTCATCGGAGGGTGCACGGCGAGCGGCGGGAGCCCCGCGCGCGACCGCCTCGAGGCGACGTTCGACTTCCTCGGCGATCTCGGCTCGGGCTGGCCGTCGACGTTCCACTTCGCGGTGGTCGAGTGGGGCATGGGCGACGGCGGGGCGCTGGTGCCGAGCCAGCAGATCCCGTCGGGGAACGGCGACGCCACGCTGCAGCGCGACGAGCTGATCGGACCGCTCGTCCGCAGCGACCTGTTCCGGCTCGTCGCCGAGCCGTGCGCCGGGCTCGGGGACGCGACGGCGTGTGGGGTCGGCGCCCCCGCGCCCGATCCGTGCGTGGAGCGCTACGGCGCGGGCGCCAACCTCATCGCCGCGGGCGGGTTCGAGAGCGGCGTGTACGTGCCGGGGCTCCCGTCCACGCTGGGACAGTGGGGCGGCGCGGGCGCGTCGATCGAGGGCGCGAACAGCTGCTTCGGGCCGGTCGAGGGCTCGAAGTGGCTCCGCTACAACACCACCGAGGCGTTCGGTCCCGGCGACCACGACCGCGCCGACGCGATCCAGCTCGTGGACGCGTCCGCGCTGCGCGGGCAGACGCTGCGCCTGCACGCCGAGCTCGTGCGCACGCTCGCCGGCACCGACATCGACACGTTCTTCGGGCTCGAGGTGCGGCTGATCGAGGGGTCCCCGATCGGGTTCCCGCTCGCGTGGAGCCGCGGCGAGGGCGAGGTGCTCGTGCGTCACCCAGCGCCCACCTATGAAGAGCTCGACGGGCCGTTCGCCCGCGCGCGGCCCGAGGTCGAGTTCACCGTCCCCGGGGGCAGCGGGGAGGCCTACCTCGCGATCGCCGTGTTCGCGCTCGAGAACGTGGAGAACGAGCGCAGCGGAGCGGAGTTCGCGGGACATTGGGTCGACGCGGTCTGCCTCGTTCCGACCTCACGCTGAAGTACAATCGGACCGCCGCTGGGGGTCCCATGCCCGTATCCGTCACTTCCGAGCTGCCGCTGCCCCAGATCCGCATGGGGCCAGCGTTCTCGATCCCGCCCGAGGCGATCCTCGGCGACGACGGGCACGACTGGCGCGCCGTCGAGATCGCCGCGCTCGCCGCCCTGCAGCGCCTGCCCGACACCATCGACACCGCGGTCGCCTGGTTCTGCGAGGTCTCGCCGACGGACGACGACGACGCCCAGCGCCCGCGCCTCGGGCTCGTGTTCACGCTGGGGAGCGAGGGCCTGGAGGCCGCGGCCGCGGCCCTGCACGAGGCGCTCAGCGAGTACTCACCCGCGTGGAACTACGAGGGCATCCGGAGCCTGCCGCGGCGCGCGTTTCCGAGCCTCGGAAGCCGCGGCGGCGCCATCTTCCACCTGTGGGTGCTCGGCCGACGCGGCACGACCGCGCCCCGATTGGTGATCGAGGACGGCGAGCTGCTCCGGACGCGCGTGCTCTCGCGCGAGGTCGATCCCGCTGATCTCCTGGACGGCGTCGACGAGGCCGTCGGCGTCGACGAGGCCGGGATCGGCACGGACGGCGGACGGATGCTGGACGCCTACAAGCTCGTGTTCGCGCTCTCGGTTTGCGAGCGCATCCTCGAGTCGGACGGCCAGATCAGTGAGGGCGAGGAGGAGTTCCTGCGGCGCACGTTCCCGCAGGCGCGCCTGGAGCGCCTCGGACTGCACGATCGCATCCGCTTCCTCCTCCTGCGCCAGCACGCCGCAGCCGAGCTCGCCGCGTCGATGCCCGAGGATGAGAAGATGGTGCTCATGGGCCTGTTCTGGCGCGCCGGACAGAGCGACGGCCACATCGGGCCGGTAGAGCTCCAGATCCTCCAGGACGCCGCCGCACAGCTCCATCTGGACTGGTCCGAGGTCGAGACCTACCTCCGCGACCTCTGGTGATGAAGGCGGCCCTTGGGAGACCGTTTTGCGCGCGCCCCCAGGCTCCTAGAACATCCAGAACACGCCGGGGAAGCGCAGGACGGCCTGGAGGCGTGGCTCGATCGCGCCGTCGACGAACACCACCGCGAGATCGAGGGACACGCCCTGCACGGTGAGCGCACCGCCCGCCATCGGCGCGAGCGCGCTCTCACCGCGGTAGACGATCTCGGTGTCCGGGCGGAGCGTGCGGAGGCTCGCGACGCCGCCGTAGGCGTCCAGCGTCGTCGTCCACGTGCCGCGTCCGAGACGTTGACGCAGACCCGCGCGCGCCTCGGCGCTGCTCCAGCGGACGGGCTCCTCATAGCGCGCGACCGCCCAGCGGGCGTCGAGCGGGACGCCCAGCGCGCCACCGAGCACGACGCGATCGCGGAGTGAGACCTCGAGCCGCCCGCCCAGCGCGATCGAGCCGATGCCCGCCTGGTAGGAGGCGAGAAACAGGTCGAGCGCGAGCGTGCCCCCGAGCGGTCCGAACGACCTCCCCTCACCCGCCATCAGCGCGGCGACGCGCTCGGCGCGGGTCGCGAAGCCGATCCCCTGCCCGCCGAACCGTCGGCTGACGACGCCGACCAGCGCGCCGTCGTCGTCGATCAGCGGGCCGCCCGAGTTGCCGGGGTTCAGCGGCGCGGTGGTCTGCACCGCGCGCGGACCGACCGCGGCGATCACGCCCTGTGAGACCGACCACCGCAGCAGCCCCTCGACGTACCCGGAGGGTAGATCGCCCGCGAGCGGGTGGCCGATCGCGCGCACCGTGGCACCGAGCCCCCCCGGCGCGTCCGCGAGCGGGAGCCAGGGAGTCCCTGCGAGCTCGGGCGCGGAGACGAGCGCGAGATCGCCGGCGACGTCGACCGAGATCACCCGCCCGACGGCGACGCGGCCATCGTGGGTCCACACCTTCGGGCGCCCCCCCTTCGCCACGCAGTGGTAGGCCGTCGCGACGGTCCCCGCGTCGTCGATGAAGGCACCCGCACAGGTCCCGGCGCCCTGTACGAGGCGAACCACCGCCTCGACCGGGACGTGGGGGGGCGTCGCATCGCCCGCGAGCGCGAGCCCGAGCAGGAGGAACGTCAGCATGGGGCGCAGGCTATCCGAGGCCCGATGCAGAGGCGAGCGGCGGAGCGCCGCGTCGTGCCATGCTAAGGGCCCCGCTCGGAGGTCGACCTTGCGCTGGCTGGGGACGCTGTTGCTGATCGGATGCACCGCGGGCGGCGAGGTCTCGCTCGAGGCGCCCGCGCTACCCGAGCCCGCGCCCGCGCTGGTCGTCGAGCCCCCGCCGCCACCGCTGCCTGTCGCCACCGAGGCGCGCTACGCCGCGACGCACGTGCTGATCGCGTGGCGAGGCGCGGCGCACGCTCCGGCGTCTGTTCACCGCACCGAGCCCGAGGCGCGCGCGCTGGCTGAGGAGCTCCGCGCCCGGGCCGAGTCGGGGGAGTCGCTCGATGCGCTCGCCCGCGCCTACTCTGACGATCCGAGCGCCCCGCGCGGCGGCGACCTCGGGGTCTACCGCACGGGCACCATGGTGCCCGCGTTCGAGCTGGCGGTGGCCGCCGTAGCGCCGGGCGCCCTCGCGCCGCTGGTGCGCACGCCGTTCGGCTGGCACGTCGTGCGGCGCGACGCCGTGGTCGAGGTGGAGGTCGCCCAGGTGCTGATCGCGTTCGAGGGCGCGCACCGAGCGAGCACGAAGCGCACGCGGGCCGAGGCCCAAGCGCGGGCCGAGTCGGCGCGCGCGGAGCTCGAAGCGGGGGCGGCGTTCGGCGACGTGGCGCGTCGCTACTCCGACGGCCCCGAGGCGGCGCGCGGCGGCGCGCTCGGACGGATCGCGCGCGGGCAGATGATCCCCGCGTTCGAGGAGGCCGCGTTCGCGCTCGCGGTCGACGAGATCAGCGCGGTCGTCGAGACCCCGTACGGCCTGCACCTGATCCAGCGGATCCGCTGATCAGGGCTCCCCGAGCAGCTCGGCGAGGGCGGCGCGCACGTTGGCGTCCGTAGGCGTCGACATCCGCGTGTGCACCGTGAGATCTACGTCGAGCAGCGCCACGAACGGGAACTGGTTCTGCGGCACCGCGGGCGATGCCCACTTGCCCCCCGGATCGGACACCACCGGCGAGGTGAGCGCGTACTCGTCAGCCCACAGCAGCAGATCGTCTTGTGTCGGATCCTGGCCGTGCAGGTTCTGGGGGAGCACCGTGAGGTAGATCAACCCCGCCTCGCGCCAGTCCTGGTAGGTGTGCTCGGCGTCCTTCGCGAGCTGCTGGCAAGGGCCGCACCACATCGTGCTGATGTCGACGAGCACCGGGCGGCCGTAGAACTGCCACAGCGAGACCTCGTCGCCGTGCTGATCGACCAGGCGAAAGTCCGGCACGACCTGACCCTGGTAGAACCCCTCGCCGACGAGCCACTCGGGCGGCTCGGCCGCCGGCCAGTCATTCTCGGGCAGCTCCCACGCGGCGAGGTGCGCACCGTCCGTGCGCAGATCGGGCACGCAGGCGGCGAGCGAAGCGAGCAGCGGGAGCAGGGCGACCAGGCGCATCGGGTTCCTCGTCGGAGCGGGCGCAGGTATACCCGACGCGGCCGGGATCCGCGACCCCGTTCGAGTTGCCCGACGTGTGGCGCGCGGTAGGAGAGCCGGATGCACACACAACCGTCCGACAAGCTGACTCGGGACGGCCTGCTGGCCGCCTACGAGGGGTACTGCGCCCCGCGCGAGCGCTTCCTCGTGGGCGGCGAGTTCGAGCGCCACCTGCTCCGGCCCGACGGTCATCCGGTGCCGTACTTCGGCGAGCACGGCGTGCTCTGGCTGCTCGAGCGGATGATGGCGCGCGGCTGGGCGCCCTACCACGAGGGCGAGCACCTGATCGCGCTGAAGCGCGACGCGGCGTGGATCACGCTGGAGCCGGGCGGTCAGTTCGAGCTGTCGGGCGCTCCGTTCCGCCACGTCGGTGAGGTCGTCGCGCAGGCCCGCTCGTTCATCCAGGAGGTCCAGGCGGCGATCGGCGACGAGCCGATCCACCAGGTGGCGCTCGGGTTCACCCCGTACGCGCGGATCGAGGACATCCCGTGGGTGCCCAAGGGCCGGTACGCGGTGATGAAGTCCTACCTCGGGCGCACCGGCAAGCTCGCGCACCACATGATGAAGGGCACCGCCGCGGTGCAGGCGAGCTACGACTTCTCCAGCGAGGCCGACTGCGCCGCGAAGGTGCGGATGTCGGTGCTGCTCGGCCCCCTGACCACCGCGATCTTCGCGAACTCGCCGCTGCTCGTCGGCGCGCCGAGCGGCTGGGCCAGCTGGCGCGGGCACGTGTGGACCCAGACCGACCCGGCGCGCACCGGCTTCCCCGAGGCCGCGCTCGCGTTCTCGTTCGAGCGATGGGTCGACTACCTGCTCGACGTCCCGATGATGTTCACCCAGATCGGCGGCGCGTGGCGCGACGCGGGCGGCCGCACGTTCCGTGACTGGATGGATCGCGGCATCGACGGCACGTACCCGAGCGAAGCGGACTGGGATCTGCACCTCACGTCGGTGTTCCCCGAGGTGCGCATCAAGCGTCAGCTCGAGGTGCGCGGCGCCGACTGCGTGCCGATGCCCCTCGCCGCAGGGTTCGTGGCGCTGTTCAAGGGTCTGTTCTACTGTGATCGGGCGCTCTCGGACGCGACAGAGCTCGCGGAGCGGTTCGCGCGGCACGGTAGCCAGTGGGAGCGGTTCGACGCGGCGTGCCGCGACGGGCTGCGCGGGCACGTCGGCGGACGTTCGCTCGCGGCATGGGCCGAGGAGCTCCTCGAGCTGGCCACCGGGGGGATCGCCCGCTGCGACCCGGACGACCTCCCGTGGATGGAGCCGCTCGTCGATCAGGTCGCGCGCGGCGAGAGCCCCGCGGACGAGATCCTGCGCGCGTGGCACCGCAACCCCGATCCCGCTGCATTCCTCGGTGTCATCGCCTATCATCCGTGAGCAGTCACGTAGCGATGGCTTGCGACCGTCGCGCGGCGCGCGATACTGGCGGAGAACCGGGAGGCAGACGAACATGTCCGAGCCGATCGAAGGGAACGGCGAGATCGCGCCTCCGGTGCAGGAGGTCGACGTCGAGCGCCTCGCGCGTGGCGTCGAGGCGGCGCGCTTGCTCGAGGAGTCGTCCGAGCGCGTGCAGCGCGCCCGGCGCCACGCGAAGACCGCCAAGAAGGGCGACGCCCGGCGCGCCTGCCGCGATCAGCTCAAGCGGCTGGCGCGCACGCTCGCCGAGCGACAGGAAGAGGTGCTGTCGAAGGGGCTCGACGCCGACGACTACACGACCCTCGGCGCGCTCCTCCACGCGCTCGATCGCGCGCTCGACGAGTTCCTCACCCTCAAGCCGCGCAAGGCGCGCCTGAAGCAGACGGCCCGCGCCGCGAAGATCACCCGCAAGTCCCTCTGATCGCCGCGCGCCACCTCAGGGGGCGGGCGCGAACCACCCGTCCTGGCGTCGCTTCTCGTACATCAGCACGGCAGCGGCGACCGAGACGTTGAGCGACTCGAGCTGACCCGCGAGCGGGATCGACACGATCGTGTCGCAGTGATCGCGCAGCGTGGGCGAGAGTCCCCTGCCCTCGCCGCCCATCACCAGCGCCACCGCGCCACCGAGGCGCGCCTGCCCGAGCGGCACGCCGTCCATGTCGGCGCCGACCACGCGCACGCCGGCCTTCTTGATGTGCTTGAGCGCAGAGAACAGCCCTTCGTGCACCACGGGGACCGCCTCGACCGCGCCCATCGCGACGCGCTGGACCACAGACGAGACCGAGGCGCCGCGTCGGGTCGGCAGCACCAGACCGTCTACGCCGAACCCGAGCGACGAGCGCAGCAACGCGCCCAGGTTGTGCTCGTACTGCACCTCGTCGGCGAGCAGGAGGAACGGCGCGCGCCCGTCCGTGAACACCCGATCGAGCAACGAGAGCGTCGTCCACGCGGGCAGCGGCTCGGCGGACGCGATCACCCCGTTGTGGACACGCCCCTCGGCCATCTTGTCGAGCTTCGCGCGCTCGACGCGCTCGACGGGCACCCCGAGATCCGCGGCGAGCCGCAGGATGTGGCTGACCTTGTCGTCGGGCTTCGCGCCGCGATCGAGCCAGATCTTGTGCACCCTGCGCCGCCGGCGCAGGAGGCACTCCCGCACTGGATTACGCCCCTCGAGCTGATCGGCCATCGGCTAGAGCAACTGCGCCGCGAGCTCGGCCAGGTCGGACCGCTCACCCTTGGTCAGCGTGACGTGCCCCGCGAGATCCGCGTCCTTGAACCGCTCGACGGTGTACGTCAGGCCGTTGGACAAGGCGTCTACGTAGGGGTTGTCGATCTGGTAGGGGTCGCCCGTCATGATGATCTTCGTGCCCTCGCCCGCGCGCGTCAGCACCGTCTTCACCTCGTGCGGCGTCAGGTTCTGCGCCTCGTCGACGATCAGGTACTGCTGGGGGATCGAGCGGCCGCGGATGTAGGTCAGCGGCTCGACCTCGATCATCTTCTGGTCCATCAGCCCCTGGTATTGAGGCTCCTGCGGACGCCCGTTGCGACGGGCCTCGGTGTGTGTGGAGATCAGCAGGTCGAGGTTGTCGAAGATCGGCTTCATCCACGGGTTCAGCTTCTGCTCGACGTCGCCCGGCAGGAAGCCGATGTCGCGCCCGAGCGGGAAGATGGGCCGGCTGACCAGCATCTTGCGATAGAGCCGGTCGTCGCACACCTTCTGCAGCCCACACGCCAGCGCGAGCAGCGTCTTCCCGGTGCCGGCGACGCCGTTGAGCGTGACGAGGTGGATGTCGTCGTCCATCAACAGGTTCAGCGCGAAGAGCTGCTCCTTGTTGCGCGCGAAGATCCCCCACACGCCTTCCTTGTAGCGGCTCACCAGCTTGAGTCGATCGCGCTTCCCGTCGACTCGGACCATCGCGGTCTGCGCCGGGTTGCTCTCGGCATGCAGGATCACGAACTGCTGGGGGTGGAAGCCCTTGAAGCCCTCCAAGCCGATGCCGTTGTTCTGGTAGATCTCGTCGATCACCTCGGACGACACCATGCGCTCGGTGACCCCCGTGTACTGCTCGTCGACCTTGAGGTGCGCGTGCTCGTAGTCCTCGGCGACCACGCCGAGTGCATCGCACTTCAGGCGCATGTTCGTGTCGCGGGTGATCAGCGCGACCTTGCCCGGGCGCTTCTCGTTCATGCGCAGGACGGTCGCGAGGATCCGGTTGTCGTTGGTGTCGGGCCCCCAGGTGATCAGCGGCTGATCGCCGTTGGCGCTGAAGTCGACGATGATCTTGCCGCCGCCGGGCAGCGGCACGCCGTCGTGCAGCGAGCCCTTCTCGCGCAGCTCATCGAGCAGGCGGGCGAAGTGACGGGCGTTGCGGCCCGTCTCGTTCAGATCCTTCTTGAACCGATCGAGCTCCTCGATCACGGTCATCGGGATCACGACGTCGTGCTCGTCGAACACCATCAGGGCGCCGGGATCGTAGAGCAGGACGTTGGTGTCGAGGACGAATGTGCGCTTCAGGGTGGACTTCGGCTTGTTGGAGGGTTGCTGGGTGCTCATGGGGGTTGCCGAAAACTCGGTGAGGCTCACGCGGGCTCCGGGGCGGGGAGAGAGGAGGGCGGGGAGGGTCGGAGGGAGCCCCGAGGGAGGGAGTGGGGTGGGGCTGTGCCATTGTAGCGAGGTGCGCCCCGAACACAACGACCCGCCCTGATCCCGCGCAGGTGCGCGCCAGCAGTCAGCCTCAGCGCGGCACGGCCAGCGTGTACTCGCGCTCGAACGGCCCGTCCCGCGTCGGGCCCAGGCCGAACTGCACCGTCGGCGTCTCCATCACCAGCGTGCCGCTCTCGTTCGTGCCGCCCCCGATGTAGAGGTAGAGCGGGCCACCACCCGCCGCGGCGGACATGGAGCGCATCGTGATGCGATTCGTGCCGGGCTTCAGCCACGGGCCGAGATCCTCGATGCGCTGCTCTTCGCCAGAGCGAACCGTGAGCGCTGGCGTGCCGTTGATCGACACCTCGACGCTGTGCCCGCGGCTGCCGTCGTCCTCGGTCACCAACCACCAGCGACCCGCCTCGAGGCCCGCGCCCGCAGGTGCGGGTGCGGGGCCGGTCGTGGGCTTTGGCGTCGGCGACGGGGCTGCGGTGGGCGCGCTGTCCGCGGTCACCACCTGGATCTCGTACTGCGGAGCGGTGATGTGGACGTTCCCTTCCGCGTCGAAGCGGACGGTGACGTCGGTGAGCGTCGTGTTGCGCAGCGCGCTCACATCGACCTCGTTCACGTACACATTCCCCGCGAGCGCCAGCGGCGCGAGCCAGAACCACATTCAACCCTCCTCGTCGCCCGCCACGCGCGCGAGCAGCGCACCCGACGGTCGAAATACGACCTTGAACTTGGGCGGCACCTCAACCCCGGCACCGGAGCGTGGATTCCGACCGCGATAGCCTGCGACCCGCCGCGTGTGCAGGGTGCCGAAGCCCCTGATCTCGACCCGCCGACCGTCGGCGAGACCGCGGCTCAGCCCGTCGAGGATGGCGCCTACCGCCGCGTCTGCCGCGCGCCGCGGGAGCCCGTGGCGCTCTGCGATCGCGCGAACGAGCTCCGAACGGGTCAACAGCGGCCTCCTTCCTCGCCCCACTACCCTGCCGGGCAGGGCGCGATCAAACCGTGGGCGCCTCGTCGTGCGCCGCGCGCTCGCGACGGCGCTGCTCGGACTGGCTCATCAGCGCCTCGGCCGCCTCGCCTTCCTCGGCGGTGGGCGCCGAGGTGCCCGCCATCAGCTTCGCGAGGTACGGCTGGACGCGCTGCATCACGAGGATCGTCGGACTCGCGACGAAGATCGTCGAGTAGGTGCCGACGACGATGCCGAGCAGCATCGCGAACGCGAAGTCCTCGATGACCGGCCCGCCCATGATCAGGAACGCGCTGATCGCGAGCAGGGTGGTGAGCGAAGTAGCCAGCGTGCGCGACAGCGTCTCGTTGATCGACGTGTTGATCAGCTCGCGCATCTCCTTGCGTCGGTAGCGCTCGGAGTTCTCTCGGATGCGGTCGTAGATGACGATCGTGTCGTTGAGCGAGTAGCCGACGATGGTGAGCAGCGCGCCGATCATCGGCAGGTTCAGCTCGTGCTGGATCAGCACGAACACGCCGAGCGTGAGCGAGATGTCGTGGAAGAGCGCGAGGATCGCGCCGGGCGCGAACGTCATGTCGAAGCGGAACGCGATGTAGAGCAGGACGAGCGCCAGCGTCGCGAGCACCGAGATCGCGCTCTGCCGACGCAGCTCGCCGCCGACCTTCGGGCCGACCGCGTCGATGGACAGCACCTCGAACGAGCGTGAGCCCATCACGACCCGAAGCTCCTTCTCGATCTGCTGCGTGAGCCCCGGCATCTTGATCACGATCTCGCGATCCTCGCGCCCCTGCTGCACCACGACGCCGTCGATCTCGTCGAGGACGGCGTACACCTGCTGCGGCGTGACGAGATCACCCTGGTAGATCACCGAGAGCCGGGCCCCGACCTCGGCATCGAACCGGGAGTGCTCGATCCAGTCCGCCCCATAGGCCGTGACGAGCCGCGTCTCGACCGCCTCGCGCATCTCGGCGGAGCCGAACGTCGCGTCCTGGATGCGGATCGAGTACTCGTGGTCCTCGGGATCGTTGATCTGCTGCACCGAGTCCTCGGAGAGCCCCAGCGCCCGCAGCGCCTCGCGGACGTCGCGGATCTCGGTGTCGTCGTGGTAGCGCAGCACGATCTCGGTGCCGCCGGTGAAGTCGATGCCCCAGTTCGGACCGATCACCACGAACGCGACCCACGCGAGCACCATCAGGATCGTCGAGACGATCGCCGCGGGCCACTGCACGCTGACATAATCGAAGTTGGCCTGGTTCAGCCGACGCTTTGCCCACTCGAACATCGCGGCTCCCTTAGATCTTCAGACGTGCGGTGGAGCTGCGGGTCGCGAGCTCCATGAACGTGCGGTTCACGAACAACGCGCTCACGACCGTGGTGATGATTCCGATCAACAGCGTCACCGCGAAGCCCTTGACCGGGCCCGTGCCATACGAGAACAACACGATGCCGGCGATCGCCGTCGTGATGTTCGCGTCGAGCACCGCGGACAGGCCCTTGTCGAAGCCGGTGTCGACCGCCCGCCGCGCGTGCTGCCCGAGGTCGAGCTCTTCGCGGATGCGCTCGTAGATGATGATGTTCGCGTCGACCGCCATGCCGATGGTGAGCGCGATGCCCGCGATGCCCGGCAGCGTCAGCGTGGCGCCGAACAGCGCCAGGCAGGCGAGCACCATCATCACGTTGAGCGCGAGCGAGACGTCCGCGAGCAGACCCGCGGTGCGGTACCACAGGAACATGAACACCAGCACCAGCGAGGCACCGATGATCGTCGCGATGCCGCCGGAGCGGATCGCGTCCTGACCGAGGGTGGAGCCGACGGTGCGCACCTCGCCGATGCTGACCGGCGCGTTGAGCGAGCCGGTGCGCAGCACGAGCGAGAGGGTCTCGGCGTCCTTGAGCGCGTCGAGCGACGAGCCCATCTCGATGGAAGCGCGCCCGCCGCAGATGCGCTCGCGGATGCTCGGTGCGGACTTCACCTCGCCGTCGAGCACGATGGCGAAGTTCTTGCGGACGTTCTCGGTGGTGACCGTGCAGAAGATCCGCGAGCCCTGCGGCTTGAACTCGAGCGAGACGTACGGGAGGTTGTTCTGGTCGAACGCCACGCCCGCGTTGTTCACGTCGTTGCCGGTGAGGATGACCTCCTTGAGCACGTACGGGAACTTCCGGATGCGCCCCTCGGGCGTGTCCTCGTACTCGAACATCACGATGCGGTTCTCGGGGAGCCGCTTGGTGCGCTGCAGCCACTGGTTCACCGACGGGTCGTGGGCGAACTGCTCGGCGGGGAGCGTGTCCTGTGCCGCGGTGAGGATGCGCTGCAGCTCGCTCTCGTCGAACTCCATGTCCACGAGCCGGAACTCGAGCACCGCGGTGGTGCCGATCGCGTCGATCGCCGACTGGAGGTCGACGACGCCGGGGAGCTGCACGTTGATGCGCCCACCGCCCTTCTTCACGATCGAGGGTTCCTTGACGCCGGTGCCGTCGACACGCTTGCGCAGCGTCTCGAGGACCTGCTCGACCGCGTGCTCCTGGGTCTCTGCCACGCGCTGGTCACGCATCCGGAACACATGCACGCCCGACCCCGGGCTCTCGGTGTACTCGTAGTCGGGCATCGCACGGGCGAACCACTTCTGCAGGTCCGACAGCGAGTCGGGCGTCTCGATCGTCATGATCGGATCGGTGCGGTCGTCGCGCGCCGAGGTGATGGTGACGCCGTCGCGGGCCGCCTGCTCCTTGAGGTAGGTGAGGTCGCGGCTGACCTGCGAGAGCACGGCCTCCTCGAGCTCGACCTGGAGCGTGAGATCGATGCCGCCCTGCAGGTCGAGACCGAGGTTCATCCGGGTGTCCGGGAGGAGGCCGACGAGCCACGGCGGCAGGCGGGACGCCTTCGGCGCCGCGGTGGTCGTGGGGCCGACGGCGTCCGCCGGGCCGTCGGCGATGACCACCGAGAACGCGCCAGGGAGCCACACGTCGCGGAGCGCGGCGCGGCTCGCGAGGTCGTCGAACGCGCGGAGACGCAAGCCCTCGCCTGCGTCGAACACCAGTCCGCGGAACGCGCCATCGACGGCGAGGACCAGCAGGCCCGCGTCGGCGGGCACGCCCTCGGCGGTCAGCGGCGCCGCGGACAGATCGGCCGGGACGAAGTCGGTGACGGTCGCGGCGAGCGGGGCGAGGTCCGGGGGGGCCTCGGTGCCGCCCAGCGACTGGAGCTGGCCCCAGGTGACGCCGTGGTCGTCCATCGCCGCGGCGATCGCGGTGGGAAGCGCGCTCGGAAGGGCGCCCGACGGGATGGTCTCGTCAGACCCGATGCGGGTGGCCGCGGCCACCTCGTCGAACCGATGCAGCGCGAGCTTGCTCGTGCCGGCGACCGCCGCGACCACCTCGTCGCGGCTCGCGCCCACCTCGAGGCTGACGCGCAGCTTGTCGCCGTCGACCGACACGCGACTCGTGGCCACGTCACGCGCGTCGAGCCGCGTGCGCAGGCGGGTGAGCGCCACGTCGGGATCACCGGTGAACGCGACGTCGACGACGTAGACCGGGACCACCGCGGGCCCCGACGTCACCGCCTGGGACGCCTTCTCGGCGAACCGCGACTGCGCATCCTCTTGCAGGATCGTCGGCAGGAGCACGTAGACCGACGCGACGAACATCGCTCCGATCACCCCGAGACGAAACCAGTACGACTTGTCCAACCGATCCTCCTAGGCCGCCGACTCGGTGACCGGGCCCTCGACCTTGCGCGCGACCGATGCCTTGTCGAAGGTCAGCCGCGTCTTGCTTCCCGCCTCGATCACCACCGTGTCGGCGCCGACCTCTACCACCTTGCCGTGCAGCCCGCTCTGCATGACGACGCGGTCGTCCTTCTTGATCGCGGCGACCATCGCGTCGTGCTCCTGCTGCTTCTTGGCCTGCGGCCGATAGAGCAGGAAGTAGAAGATCGCCGCGAAGACGAGCAGCGGCACGATGCCCTCGAGCATGGACGGGCCGCTGCGAGCGGGCGCGTCCAGGGCGAGGAGCAGATCGGCCATCAAGGGCTCGGGCATGGGCGCTCCTCCATCAAAGGGCGCGGACGGGGGAAGGGAAGCACGGCCGGGGGCTGCGTCAAGGTGGACCCCCCCGGATTGACCGGCCCGGCTTATTGGAGAGCCCCCGGTGGCGCCACTAATGCGGCGCGCGGCTCGCGATGTCGGCGCCCCGGCGCAAGGCCTCCACCCGGGTCGCGTCCTGGGCTTCGATGGCCCCCCTCAGCTGCCGCAGCAGCCGATGGTAGACGGTGAGGTTGTGCACCGAGACCAGGCGACCGCCGAGGCGCTCGCCCGCCTTGAACAGGTGCCTGAGGTAGGCCCGTGAGTAGCCGGCACAGGTCGGACAGTCGCAGCCGGGATCCAGCGGGTCCGGATCCTCGGCAAACCCCGCGTTCAGCAGGTTGAGGCGCCCTGCCGAGGTGTAGGCGTGGCCGTGTCGACCGGAGCGCGTGGGCAGCACACAGTCGAACAGGTCGACGCCTCGCAGCACGCCCTCGGCGAGATCCGACGGGGTGCCGACCCCCATCAGGTAGCGCGCGCGGTGCGTCGGGAGGTGCGCGGTCGTGGCCGCGGTCATCTCGAGGAGGACGTCCCGCGGCTCGCCGACGGAGAGCCCGCCGATCGCGTAGCCGTCGAGATCCATCGCCGCGAGCTCCTGCGCGTGCGCCTGTCGGAGGTCGACGTGCTCGCCGCCCTGCACGATCCCGAACAGGTTCGTGCGCTCGGGCCGCCTGCGCGCGGCGAGCGCGCGCTTCAGCCAGCGCGTGGTGCGCTCGGTGGACGCGATGGCCCGCTCCCGCGTCGCGGGCCACTCGAGGCACTCGTCGAACGCCATCGCGACGTCCACGCCGAGCGCCTCCTGGATCGCGGTGGCGACCTCGGGCGTGAGCGTGCGCCGCGTGCCGTCGAGCGGCGAGCGAAACCGCACGCCCTCCTCGCTCACCTTCGCGAGGTCGCGCAGCGAGAACACCTGATAGCCCCCCGAGTCCGTCAGGATCGGGCCGTCCCACCCCATGAACCGGTGCAGCCCGCCCAGGCGCTCGATGAGCTCGTGCCCGGGTCGCTCCCACAAGTGGTACGTGTTCGCGAGCACGATCGACGTGCCGGCCTCGCGGAGCTCGGACGGCGTGACCTGACGCACCGAGCCGCGTGTCCCGACCGGCATGAACGCTGGCGTGGGCACGTCGCCATGCGGGAGGTGCAGCACGCCGGCGCGGGCGTCTCCGTGACGAGCGATGAGGGTGTACCGGGCCACTTCTCTCCTAGAGGACGAGCATCGCGTCGCCGTAGCTGTAGAACCGGTAGCCGCGTGCGACGGCGTCCCGGTAATGCGCGAGCAGTCGCTCGCGGTCGAGCAGCGCT
>CAYQSE010000065.1:0-25627 GCA_964419905.1 uncultured Enterobacteriaceae bacterium | reverse complement strand
GATGGCCGGCCGGGACGGCCGGCCCACGTCTTGTTGGCTCGGTCGACCTGCTGCCAGGTCCAGCGGATGGCCGGCCGGGACGGCCGGCCCACGTCTTGTTGGCTCGGTCGACCTGCTGCCGGGTACAGAAGATGACCGGCCGTCCCGGCCGACGTGCTGCGCCGCCCTCTGGCACGGGGGTCAGGGGTCGGCGCAGCAGCGGAAGCCGGTGGAGTAGTCGTGGTAGGCGCGGCCGTGGGCGGTGGTGCGGTAGCCGCAGCCGGCGCCGTTGATCGCGGCGTCGGCGTAGAAGCCGCCGCGGAACGTGCCGCTGGCGTCGTCGACCCACTCGTGCAGGTTCCCGTGCAGATCGTGGACGCCCCACGCGCTCACACACGCCGCGAACGCGCCGCCCGCGGCGACCGTGCCCGGCTGCTGGTTGATGCCGGGATCGTTCATGTGCGTGCCGTTCCAGATACCGTTGCTGGTGCCGAAGTAGTCGACCACCGGATGCCCGCCGTCGTAGTCGTCGTTGCACGCGCCGGCGACGTAGGCGTCGCCGTAGGGGTAGGTCGTGTCGTCGGGTCCGCGGCACGCGGAGAGCCACTCGTCGGTCGTGCACAGGCGCTTGCCCGACGCGGCGCACGCCGCCTCGGCCTGGTCGCCCGAGAGGTAGCCCTGCGGCACGCGACCGGGCCCCACCGAGGCCCGCACCGTGCGCCCCGACACCGTGAGGTAGGGGGACGCCGCCACCCACGCACCGTCAGACTGCCGCTCTTCGAGCGTCGCCTCGTAGCGATCGATGCAGAACGCGTCGTCGACGAGCGCCATCGACGGCGGGCACGGGCCCTCCTCCACCGCCTCGGTGTCCGGGTCGAGCGCCTCGGTGTCGGGGTCGGTGTCCGACGACGTGTCCACCTCGACGGCGGTGTCCTCATCGAAGAACGGACGACGGACGTCGCCGTCGGCGCACGCGGCGAGCATCACGGTGAGGAGGGCCAGGATCCGCATGGCGGTAGTGCTACCGCCCGCCACGACCCGCCGCTGTCAGGACGCGGAAAAGGCCTGACGCGCGACGCGCGGTTACCCGCACCAGAGGCCTCTCGATGCACCTGATCTCCCTCCTCCTGCTCGCGAGCTGTGCTGGCGTGCCCGGCGACACGAACGACACCGACGACACCACGGACACCGCCGAGCCGGTGCAGGTGCGGTTCGCGACGTTCAACACGTCGCTGTTCCGCAACCAGGAGGGCGCGCTGATCTTCGAGCTCGGCTCGCCGTCGCGCCCGCAGCCGTCCGGCGTCGCGGCGATCCTGCAAGAGGTGCGCCCCGACGTGGTCCTGCTCAACGAGGTCGACTGGGACGCGGACGGCGAGGCCATCCGGCTGCTGCAGGAGAACTTCCTGGGGCGCAGCCAGGACGGTCGCGATCCCCTCACCTACGCCTACGTGCTCGTGCCCGAGACGAACACCGGCGTCGCGTCTGGCGAGGATCTCGACAACAACGGGCAGGCGGTCACCACGCCCGGCACCGAGGCGTACGGCAACGACGCGCTGGGCTTCGGCGTGTTCCCCGGTCAGTACGGGCTCGCGGTGCTCTCCCGCTACCCGATCGATGTCGACGGCGTGCGCACCTTCCGCAAGCTGCTGTGGAATGACTTCCCGGGCGCGCTGCTGCCCGCCGACTACTACTCCGAGGCCGCGCGCGGGGTGCTGCCGCTGTCCTCCAAGACGCACGCCGACGTGCCGATCACGATCAACGGGCGCACGATCCACTTCCTCGTCAGCCACCCTACCCCGCCCGCGTTCGACGGCCCCGAGGACCGCAACGGCAAGCGCAACCACGACGAGATCCGGTTCTGGACCGAGTACCTCGACGCGGGCCCGAGCAGCTGGCAGGTCGACGACCAGGGCCGCCAGGGCGGGCTGAACGGTGCCGCGTTCGTGATCGCGGGCGACCTGAACGCCGATCCGTTCGACGGCGACAGCACCGGCAGCGCCATCGCCGCGCTGCTCGCGCACCCGCGGGTGAACACCACGCTGACGCCGTCCAGCCCCGGCGGCACCGAGCAGGCGTCGCTGCAGGGCGGCGTGAACGCGAGCCACCAGGGCGATCCGGCGCACGACACGGCCGACTTCAACGACACCACCGTCGGCAACCTGCGCCTCGACTACGTGCTGCCCTCCACCGACCTCACGATGGTCGCAGCCGGCGTGTTCTGGCCGCTCGCGAGCGATCCGCTGTTCCCGCTGGTCGGCACGTTCCCGTTCCCCGTGTCGGATCATCGCCTCGTGTGGGTCGACGTACGCGTCGATCCCGGCGCGCGGTGAACAGGACGTCACGACCGGTGATCGCCAGGGACGATTCTCCAAGCCCCCTGGGTTAGGGCTCCAGTTTCGAGCGGAGCTCCTCCCGATGATTCCCGTGGCTGTGCTGCTTTCGTCGCTGCTGATCACCCCGGCCGGCGCGTCGGTCCCCGACGTCCACACCCCGCTGCGGTCCGGCGCGCGCGCCCCCGCCGACGCGGCGGTCGTGATCGGCATCGAGCACTACCTCCGCGCGCCCGCGGTCCCGTACGCCACGCGTGACGCCGAGGCCTTCTACAACTACCTCGTGTACACCCGCGGGGTGCCCGCCGCGCGCGTGCGCCTGCTCGACGCCGGCGCCAGCCGCGAGCAGATCCTCGAGGCGGTCACCCACGCGGGCCAGCAGGTCGGCAAGGACGGCGTCACCTGGGTCTACTTCGCAGGTCACGGCGCCGCCGACCCGTCCACCGGCAAGCGCCTGCTGCTCGGCGACGACGTGCGCCAGGATCCCGGCAGCTTCAGCGCGCGCGGCGTCGAGGTCGACGAGCTCACCCGCCTGGCGGGCGCGGGCGGCGGCGCGGCGCACCTGATCGTCGACGCGTGCTTCGGCGGCGTCGGTCGCACCGGCGACGAGCTCATCGCGGGCCGGCGGTTCCTCGTGCCCGCGTACGCCACCGCCCCGTCCGGCGCGGTGCTCGAGTGGAACGCCGCGGGCCCCGACCAGCTCTCCGGGCCGTTCGTGCCCGGACGGCAGGGCGCGTTCACCTACTTCGCGATCGGCGCGCTGCGCGGGTGGGCCGACGGCCACCTCGACGGGCGCCGCGATGGCACGGTCACTGCCGAGGAGGCGCAGCTCTTCGTCCGCGACGCGCTGCGCGCGATCCAGATCACCGATCAGCAGCCCCAGCTCGCCGTCGCCGACGCCGACCGCCGCGTGATGGCCCAGGGCCGGTGGTTCGAGGAGGCGCCCGTGCTCGACGCGCGGTTCGGCGGCAAGCCGACGGTCGAGACCCGTCCCGCGCCGACGCCCACGACGCCCGCACCGACCACCCCGCCGCCCGCCGCCGCGTACCTCGACGCCGAGGATCGGGCCGCGGTCGGCGCGTGGATGAAGGCGTCCGTGCACACCTGCCACGGGCGCCACGCCCAGGGCGATCCGGCCGAGACCGACTGGTGGGTGGCGTTCCGCGTCGTGCCGTCGAGCGCGAGCCCGCGTAGCGTGATGATCAACCCGGTGAACGCCACGTCCGGCGAGACCTACGCGCCCTCGGTGTGGGCGATGCACACCTGCATCCGCGAGGCGGTGCGCGGCCAGCAGTTCACGCCGCCGCGCAAGGCAGCGCCGTACCGCGATCACATCCGCGTCGAGGGCGCGACCGTCGTGCCACGCCCCGCGCCCGCACCCACGACCGCCCCCGCGCCCGCGTTCGTCACGCCGACCCCCACGGGGCCCGCGCCGACCGCGCCCGCGGCGTCCATCCCCGTCGTGCTGTCGTCGACGGACGGCGAGTGGGTGGACGTCCGCATCGACGGCGCGTCCGTGGCCGAGCTCCGCGCGGCCGGCGAGCGGCGGATCACGGTGAAGCCAGGGCGCCACACGCTCGAGCTCTACGCGTTCATGGCCGACGCCCCCTACCACCGCGCCGTGTTCGACACGCGCGACGGCGCGTTCACCGTAGCCATCCGCAAGGACGCCGCGCCCGCGATCCACGGATCGGTCGACTGGTACGCCGACGGGCGTGGCGCGCCGCGGCTGCCGCGCACCGGCGCCGTGCCCGCCGAGGTCGTCGTCACCCTGCGCTCGCTCGACGGCCAGTGGCTCGACGTGTTCGCGGCCGGGCGCAAGGTCGCCGAGATCCGGCGCGCCGGCGACACACGCGTCACGCTGCCGCCCGGCGTCCACGATCTCCAGTTCACGCCGTTCATGAACAGCGAGCCGTGGCGAATCGGCCGGCTCGACACCGGCGTCGCCGCGGGCGTGACCCTCGGCCTGCACGAAGACCGCGGCGTGGTCTGCTACGACCACGACGGCTGGGCTTCCCGCTGATCCCCACCTCTCGCACACAGCTCTCTCGGAGGCTCCCCATGCGCACTTCCCTGCTCCTCGGCGCGCTCGGCGTCGCGACCCTTCTCCCGGCGTGCAGCCCGGGCAAGAAGGCCTACAACCCGAACAACGTCGGCCCCACGGTCGTCGCGCCGCAGAACACCTTCCTGCGCAACGCGTTCGACACGGATCCCTCGTTCTACATCGGCCGGTTCGTGCCCCGCGACGCGGCCGCGATCGACGAGTCCTCGGCGATGCAGCTCACCTGCTCGCAGCACGTCAGCTACCGCAAGGTCGACGGCGGCGGCGTGATCTACGACGAGCTGTTCAACGCCTCGACCGAGGCGGCGCTGCGCGTCGGCGTCCCGCTGATCGCCAACGTCGACGCGAGCGGCGGCCAGAGCCAGGTCATCCGCGTCCGCTACGAGCTGACCGACAAGATGGTCGCGGTGCTCGACGATCCGGCGGCGTTCGAGGCGTGCTGCAAGCAGGCGCCGGATCAGTGCACCGACCGCTACATCGGCGAGTTCATCGGGGGCACGGGTGCCGTGTTCTACTCCAAGGACGCGGGCGGCGGCGGCTCGGCGGGCGTCGTCCTCCCCCAGCAGGGCATCACCGGCGACCTCGAGTTCCGCCACGGCATGGCCTGGCAGCGCTCCATCGAGTTCCCGCGCCCGGTCTACTTCGCGTTCAAGACCACCGAGAACCGCTGGGCGGGCGCCACCGACGGCATCGCCGGCTGCGGCACCTGGACCGACGCGCCGCCGCGCAGCAGCCAGGGCCGCTACTTCGTCGGCCTGTCGATGCCGCTGCCCACCGAGGCCGAGGCGCGCTCGGGCGCGCTGCAGAGCGGCCGCGAGCAGGTCGTCCGCTACATCGCCGAGGGCATCGAGACGAACTCGCTCTCGGTGCGCGTCACCTCGGGCAGCACGTCCGCGCTCAGCTCCCAGCTCGAGGACCAGGCGATGCTCACGTCCGCGGCCAGCGGCGTCGCGCGGCTGGTCAAGGACGAGGCGTGGTGCGTCGAGTCGCAGGCCACGCCGGGCGGCCCGGTCTATGTCGCCAAGGCGCTGATGTTCCTCCCGAAGAGCGAAGAGCTGGCCGCCGCGCGCGCGGTGACCGGCGGCGAGGTCGAGGTGACGAGCGATGCGCCGTAGCGCGCTCGCGGCCTCGGTCGCCGCGCTCACGTTCGCCGGCTGCGCGCCGCGGGTCGTGCCGTCTGCGGCGGCGCCCGCGGTGGACGCCGAGGACGTGTGTCCGACCCAGGACGTGTACGGCTACACCGTGCAGCGCGGCGAGGCGGCGGGCACCAACGCCGCCCAGGCGGTGGCTGCGGCGCGCCACCAGGCCACGCGCGCGCTCGTCGATCGCGCGTGCCGGGGGCTCTCCGAGCTCCGGTGCGCCGCCGTCGCCCGGCACGTCAAGCCCTGGCGCACCGGGCACTACGACGCGCGGACGCGCTCCGCGTGCGCGTCGGTCTCGCTCCAGCGCGACCTGCTCGACACCCTCGCGCGGGACGCCGCGGTGCTCGAGTCCGAGCTGCGCGCGCTCGCCAGCGCCGCGGTCGATCGCGCCGGCGGCGCCCCCCTCGCCATCCCCGCCCCCACCTGGGCCAGCGGCTGCGGCGCGGGCGAGATCGGCCAGGTCGTCCAGGCGGGCCTGTTCAACCAGATCGCCTCGTTCCCGAGCGCGCGCGTCGTCGACGCCGACACCTCCGTAGACGGCGCGGCGCGCCTCGTCAGCCAGCTCGCGCCCGGCGTCGGCGGCGTCACCCTCACCGCGTGGCTGCAGCGCGCCGACGACGCCACCCTCACCCCCCTGCCCGGGTTCGGCTTCCCGCTCGACCTGTTCGAGATCGCCGCCACCGAGGTCGGCAGCTGCCGATCCGACCGCGACCTCGGACTCGCCCGCGGCGAGCGCCTGGGTGCCGGTGGGTTGCGGGTGCGCGTCGAGGTGCCGGGCGTCGACGGCGTCGGCTGCGAGGGCAAGTCCGTCGAGCCCGTCGTCCGCGTCAGCCGCCCGTCCGAGGTCCAGGTCTACTCGGTCGCCGCCGACGGCCGCAGCCTCCTCGTGTGGCCCCCGCCCGGCGTGCTGTCGCGCGTCGAGCACACCCTGTCGCTCGGCGAGATGCGCCTCGTCGCGCAGCCCGCGAAGGGCGACGAGCGCCTCGTCGCCGTCGCGCTGCCCGAGGGCGCGGCGTGGGGCGCCACCGACGGATGGCGCGGGTTCTGCGAGTCCCCGACCGGCCTCGGCCCCGAGCTCTACCCCGACGACGCCGCGATAGGCTCCACCACGTTCACCATCCTCCCGTCCGGCCAGGGCGACTGCCTCGCCGCGCCTGATGTCGCGGCGCTCCGCGACGCGGTGAGCGTGCCGCCGGCCTGCCGGTAGTCGGCTGCGAGCCCATGACACGGGACATGCCGAGAAGTGAATCAAGAGGCTTACGACATGCGCACGACCGTAGAGATCGACGACCGGCTCTGGGAGGAGGCGTCCGCTGTGGTGCAGGCGGGCACCAAGCGGGTGTTGATCGAGGCCGGGCTTCGGGCGCTCGTCGATCAGGCGGCGCGGCGCCGGGCGATCGCGCTGGCGGGATCGATGCCTGACCTGGAGAGTCCGCCGAGAAGGCGTTGAGGCGAGCTGCTGGCTACGGACGGCACGATATCCTCGTAGACACCTCGGTGTGGGTGGCGCACCTCAAGGATCCGAACGGTGACGCGGCGTAGATCGCCGCGTTCGAGGCCGGGGTGGCGCGGTTCCACCCGTTCGTGGAGGGGGAGCTCGCGCTGGCCGGCGCGCCGGTTGGCATCCTCCTCGGAGGCGTGGCCCCGGTGCGGACGTCATCACACGAGGAGGTGATGTCCTTCGTGACGAGTCAGGGGGGCGCGCTGCGTGGAATCGGGTGGGTCGACGTACACCTGCTGCACTCGGCGCTCGCCCTCGGGCTGAGGCTGCTGACCTACGACAAGGCGCTCGCGGCCCATCACGAGGGACTGACAGGGCGCTGAGTCCGCGCCGCGAAGCCCCCGACGCGTCCTCGGATCGACCGGCTCGGTGCGCCTGCTACAGGGTGCGCCCAGAAAGGCGCTTGACCTGGCCGTACCCCCGGCAGCGGCCGTCGGGCGTCAGCGCGATCACCCAGGCGTCCTCGCCGCGGGAGACGGTCGCGGTCGCGCCGGGCTCGATCGTCGCGAGGGGTCCCACCACCGGGTTCGTGCCCTGTGGACGGTGGTTGAGCACGAGGTGGACCGTCAGCCGCTCGGCACCGCCGTTGGTGAGCACAAGATCCGCTCCGCGGCCGTCCGAGCCGCCGTCCGGCTCGCGGCGGTAGTAGTCGGCGCACCCGAAACCGCCGATCACCCGGGCTTGCTCGTCGAACACCCGCCCCGGCGGCCGCGCGGTGCGGAACCAGTAGTAACCGTCGACGTTGTAGCCCTGCCGCCACAGGTGGCCGTCGAGGTCCTGGAACGTGCCGGACGGATCGCCGTACGACGCGCCCTCGGTGCCCTCGGGCAGGAAGCCCGACAGCACCGGCGGATGCGCGTCGCAGGGCGTGTTCGCGTCGCCTGGCTCGACCACCGCGAGCCCGGCCGCGGGGCGTCCGTGGGTCTCGACGCGGCATCCGGCGAGCATCCGTCCATCCTCGTCCCAACCCATCGTGTGGGGGAGGTTCGCCGCGAAGCCGCGGTGGGTCTCGCCGTCCACGAGTCGGTAGTCCTCGCACACCGGCGAGCCCGCCTCGTAGATACCGGAGGGTGGGCAGACGCCGACCCGCACGATCCCGTGCGCGGACACGAAGATCACGCTCGCCGCCTCGCCCTGGACCGGCTCGAGCTGGTCGCCGACCTTTGTCCATGTCGCGCCCTGATCGTCACTCGCGAACACGCGACCGACCGGTCCCAGGCCAGCCTGCTCGCCGACACCACCGACGAACCAGCGATCGAGACGCGCGTCGACGGCCGCGTCGGTCACCGTGGCGAGCGCCTCGGGGAGCGCGACGTCGCGGGTGCTATCGACGTCGTCGTGCGGGGTGAACCGGAGGGCGGAGGCGCCCCCGCTCCCGCGCCAGGTGACGTAGCCGCTTGGCGTGACCCAGATCGTGCCGTCGGGGAGCAGGGCCTCGGGGAGCCCCGTCTCGGACGCGACGAGCCAGCGGCCGTCCGACGGGGACGACACGACCCAGGCGCCGTCGGGCGCGAACGACTCGATCACGCCAGGCACCGCCCAGTCGTCGCCGGCGACCTCCAGCGGCACGTCGGTGGGCTCGTACAGCACGAAGTACGCCCCGAAGAAGCCAGGACCGCGGTTGGTGTCGCACGCGGTCCCGGCCGCCAGCACAAGGATTGGGAGGGTCGCGCGGAGCAAGGTCGCCTCGAAGTGGAGCAGGCTCAGCGTAGTCGAGGAGCGAGGACCGGCGTGAGCCTTCGGCGGGTCGAGCCGCTGCGCGTCGGTCGGGCCGACGTCGCTGGCCCCGTCGACCGAGGCGCGGCGCGTCGGGTCTGGCGCGGGGGCTCCAGGCACGAGACTTGCAGCATCCACTCGCGAGGAGGCCGTCATTTCCAACGTCCGTCGTGTCGTGCTCTCCGGGCTGCTCGCTGCGGTCGCGCCGTTGTCGCTCGCGAGGGCCGACTGCGCCGAGGACTGTGCGGCTGCGTGCGCCGGGATGCCCGCGGAGTCGAAGGACGACTGCGTGGCGTACTGCGTCGCGCAATGCATCGACCCGCTGCCGCAGCCCCTTCCGCCCCCACCGGAGCCTGTTCCCGAGCCTGTTCCCGAGCCTGTTCCCGAGCCTGTTCCCGAGCCTGTTCCCGAGCCCGTCCCCTGAGTCCGCCAGGAGGTCGCCATGTCCAGCTTCCGACCGTTCGCCCTCGCCGTTGCGCTGTTGGCCACCGGGGCCACCGCCCGGGCCGATTGTGGCGCCGATTGTGGGGAGACCTGCGCTGACGTGCCCACCGAGGACTACGAGCGCTGCATCACCACCTGCGTCGCGCGCTGCATCGAGATGGACCCCCCTGACGTCCCGCCGGTCAGCCCGCCGACGCCGATCGAGCCGGAGCCCGAGCCCGAGCCCGAGCCCGAGCCCGAGCCCGAGCCCGAGCCCGAGCCCGAGCCGGAGCCGGAGCCCGACGAGTAACCCTGCTGCGGGACAGAAAGGGCTGCGCGGAATCCCCCACCCCGTCGACGACGCGAAGTCGACGACCCAAACCCCACCGCGTGCACGTTCGGTGGGCGTCATGACCGAACTGCGACGGGTTCTGCGAGCTCACCGAAGCCGCTGCCTCCGCCGGCTCGATTACCCACGGTGACCGCGGGGCGGCGCCCAGGCCGCGGACGGGTTCTGATGCGCAGGGAGGGTGTGCTGCACCATGCTGCGTTGGATGTTCACTGGAGCCCTGTCCCTGCTGTGCGCGTGTGATCTCGTCGGGCCGTGGTGCGACACCCCGCCCGAGGACCACGTCGCCGTCTATGTGTGGAACAGCGACGCCACCGGCGACGACGCCCCGATGCTCGCGCCGGACGGCTTCATCACGTGGACGCTGGGAGCGGACGCCACGGTGCCGCCGATGGCGGCGCGCGCGACGCTCGTGCTGCCGGGCGGCGGCGATCCGTCGCTGCGCGCGATGGAGGTGGACTGCGACGACGGCGCCACGCTGCGCACGTTCCCGGTGGAGAGCGTGGTCGCGGGACAGCGCATGGACTTCCCAGCGGACTGCGGGGAGGGCCCGACGTGCGCGCTGTCGATCTGCCTGCGCTTCGAGAACCACGGGGACGCCGCGCGAGCGGTCGACGCGCTGGTGAACGTGTGGCTGGTCGAGACGCTCGCGTGCGGCGAGGAGGCGCGCGACGCGGACGAGGCGCCGGTGCATTTCCTCGACGAGATCGACGTGGTGACCGGGGCGCTGTAGTCGAGCCGGGGTCGAAGGAAACCCGATCGTGGGCCGGCTGGGGCGCTGTAGTCGCTTCGGGGCCAAAGAGAGCCGGATCGTGGGCCGGCCGTGCAGCCCCCGTGCCCAAAGAGACTTCGGTCGGCCGGGACGGCCGACCCACGGTTTGAGGCCGAAGACAGCCGGATCGTGGGCCGGCCGTCCCGGCCGGCCGCGCAGCCCCCGTGCCCAAAGAGACTTCGGTCGGCCGGGACGGCCGAACCACGGTCTGGCGCTTCACCCGATGCGTGCCTGGAGGACGCGGGCGAGCTCGCGGCCGGTGTAGGGCTTGCGCACGAACGCGGCGAGGCCGCGCGGCCACAGCGCGTCGAGCTCCTCGTGCAGGTCATACGCGCTGCACAGCACGACGGGCAGCTCCGGCCAGCGGTCGCGGAGCGCCCCGAACACGTCGGCGCCCGACATCCCCGGCATCGACCAGTCGAGCAGCACGATGTCGAAGCGGCCCGCCTCGGCGGCGAGGAGGCCGAGCGCCTCGTGCCCGTCGGCTGCGGCGACCGCCTGGAATCCGTAGCCTTCGAGGAGATCGACCGCGGTCTGCCGCAGGATCTCCTCATCATCGACGATGAGCACGCGGCCACCGCCCTGCCCCGGGTCGGAGCTGATCACGTCGGGCGCTTCGAGGTCCTCGGCCTCGCACGACGGCAGCCACACGCGGAACATCGCGCCGCCGCCGGGCGCGTCCTCGACCTCGAGCGCGCCGCCGTGCCCGCGCACGACGCCGATCACGGTCGACAGCCCGAGCCCCCTGCCCTGCCCCTTCGTCGAGAAGAACGGGTCGAACATCTGCTGTCGCGCCGACGCGGGCACGCCGGGCCCCTCGTCGGCGACCTCGAGCAGCACGAAGGGACCGGGTCGCTGGACCTCGGCGACGACGCTGTCCGAGGCCGGCTCCTGACCCTTCGACGCGACGCGCGTGGCGACGCGCACCACGCCGTCGCGCCCCTCCATCGCCTCGGCTGCGTTCGTGATCAGGTTCATCACGACCTGCTGCACCTGCACCGCGTCGCCCTCGACCGCCGGCAGATCCGGCGTGAGGACCAGCTCGAGCCGGACGTTCTTCGGCAGCGCCGCGGCGAGGAGCTCGCCGAGATCCTCGACCAGGGTGGACAGATCGAACGGCCGCACGACGTTGGGCGCGCGGCCTGAGTACGCGAGGATCCGGTTGGTCAGATCGGCCGCCCGGCTCGCCGCGCGACCGATCCGGTGCAGCCGCCGCCGCCGCTCCTCCTCGTCGCCCTGCTCGCGCAGCAACAGCTCGACGTTGGCCTGGATGCCGGTGAGCAGGTTGTTGAAGTCGTGCGCGATGCCGCCGGCGAGCAGCCCGAGGCTCTCGAGCTTCTGCGCGTGCAGCACCTGGCGCACCAGCTCCACGCGCTCCTCGGCGTCCTTCTGCTCCTGGGTCACGTCGCGCGCGATGAGCGTCGCGCCCACGATCGCCCCATCCTGCTCGATCGGGGCCATCCGCGCGGCGAACTGCAGCCGCCCGCCCGACCCGTCGCCGTAGCTGGTCAGGTATTGCGCGCGCTCGCCGCGCCGGAGGACCGCGTCGAGCCGCGCAGCGACCAGCGGGTGCTGGTCGTCGGGGACGAGCGCGAGGAGCGGGCGACCGAGGAGGTCGGCGCGCGCCTGCACGCCCGCGCGGTTCACGAAGCGGACGACGCCGTCGGGGTCGATCCGCAGCACCACGTCGGGCGCGCTCTCGGCGAGGCTGCGGTACAGGGCCTCGGAGCGGGTCAGCTCATCGCCGAGCCGCTCGAGCTCGGCCACCTTGTCCACGAGCTCGGCCTGGCTCCGCTGCAGCCGACGCCGCTCGGCGTGCAGCGCGCGCAGCAGCGCGGAGGTCTCCTCGTTCTGGGCCGTCAGGTTGTCGAGGAAGGTCCCCGGGCGGAGGGCGGCGCGGAGCATCGCCAGGCGGCTGCGCAGCCCGACGCCCCGCCCACCCCACTCGCCGTTGATCCGCACGAGATACCGCGACTCCCGCGCAGACGCGCGCTCGTGCGTGACGTCCGCATGCGGCTGCCCGCGAAAGACCGGATAGGCCGCGAGCGTGCCCTCGATCACGCTGAAGAACCCCGAGGAGGTCCGGTAGGGCTCGGGCAGGTGCAGCGTCACGCGCAGCGTGTGCTCGTCCTGCATCTCGAACTCGCAGACCAGCCCGAAGAACATCCACCGATGGAGCATCCGCAGGCTGATCTCGTAGACCTGCCGCGGCGTCGTCGCGAGACCGATGAGCTGGCCGAGGCGCCGATACGAATCCAGCTCGTGGAACCCACGCCCCATCCGCACCAGCGCGTCCTCGCCGCCGAGCAGCACGCCGAGCCGATCGGTCATCTCGGCGTAGATGTCCCACGGGATGCGCCGACGCGGCTCGCGGAGCTGAGCGAGGGTGAAGCCGGTGCCGTCGGCGAGGCGCTCGGGCGGGATCCCCGCGCGGGACAGGGTCTCGAAGAAGAGCACCAGCGACCGGCAGGAGACCTCGCTCATCGCGCCATCAGGCGCCCGCGATCGAGGCCCGGTACAGGCCCTCGAGGCTCGGGATGTCGAGCGGGAGCGGGTTGGTGCCGCCGCTCGGATCGATCGCCGCGAGCGGCGCCAGCCCCTCGGCGTGCTCGATGCCCACACCCAGCGCGCCCAGCGTCGCTGGGATCCCGACCGCCTCGCGCAGCGCGAGGACCCAACCCAGGAAGCCGTCGAAGGTAGGTTCGAGACCGATATAGGCCGCAGCGCGCGCGAGGCGCTCGGCGATGGCGGCGCGGTTGTGCACGAGCACATAGGGCATGACCACCGCGTTCGACAGGCCATGGTGCAGGTCGAGCACCGCGCCGAGCGGATGGGACAGCGCGTGCATCGCGCCCAGACCCTTCTGGAACGCGGTGGCGCCCATCAGCGACGCCGACATCATCCACGCGCGCGCCTCGAGATCCGAGCCGTCGCGGACCGCGCGCTCGAGCGCCCGGTGCACGAGCCGCATGCCCTCGAGCGCGATGCCGTCGGCGAGCGGGTGGAAGCCCGGCGCGCAGTACGCCTCGAGGTTGTGGCTCAGCGCGTCCATGCCCACCCACGCCGTCAGATCGGCGGGCAGGCCCACGGTGAGCTCGGGATCGCAGATCACCCGCCCCGGGAGCATCGTCGGGTGAAAGATGATCCGCTTCACCCGGGCCGCGGTGTCGGTGATCACCGACGCGCGGCCGACCTCGGAGCCGGTGCCCGAGGTGGTGGGCACCGCGACCACCGGCGCCACGGAGGTCGCGTTCACGCGGAGCCAGTTGTCGCCGACGTCCTCGAAGTCCCACAGCGAGCGGTTCTGGCCGACCATCAGCGCGACCGCCTTCGCGACGTCGAGGGCGCTGCCGCCGCCGAACGCGACGACGCCGTCGTGGCCGCCGTCGAAGAACGCGCGCACGCCCGCGGACACGTTGTCTCCGACGGGGTTGCCGCGCACGTCCCGGAACAGCCCGGTGGGCAGCCCCGCGTCGCGGTTGCGCTCGAGCGCCTCGCCGATCATCGGCAGCCGCGCGAGCCCAGGATCGGTGACGAGCAGCGGCCGGGTCATCCCGAGCTCGCGACACGCCGCCGGGATCTCCTGCACCCGACCGGGGCCGAAGCGGACAGGGGTGGGGTAGTTCCAGTTGCCGACGACGTTCATGTGCGGACTCCACCTCGACGTGGAGCCCGTGGGTACCCTGCGCCGGCCCCCGGCGCTACGGCGCGGCCCGGAGGTGAAAGGACTTGGGGCGGGTGAGGTGCTCGTAGCCGACTGCAGACAGCGTACACCCGCGTCCGGAGAGCTTGACGCCGACCCACGCAAGCTCCGGATCGAGGTAGTCGCAGCGGTTCATGAACACAGTGCCGGTGTCGAGCGCGTCGCCCAGCGACCGCGCCGCGTCGGCGTCCTCGGTCCACACCGAGGCGGTCAGACCGTACGGACTGTCGTTCATCAGCCGCAGCGCCTCGGCGTCATCCGCGACCCTCATGATCCCGACGACCGGGCCGAACGTCTCGTCGCGCATCACCGCCATGCCGTGATCGACGTCCACGAGCACCTGCGGCGCGAGGTAGGGGCCCTCGTCGCGCGCGGCGGGGAACGCCGCCGGATCGATCAGCGCCCGCGCCCCACGCGAGCGCGCGTCCGCGATGTGCGCCCGCACCAGATCGGCGCTGCGCGCGCGCACGACCGGGCCGAGCGTCGTCTCGGGATCGGTCGGATCGCCCAGACGGTAGGCGTTGACGCCCGCCACGAACGCCTCGACGAACGGGTCGTACACGGACGCGTGCACGTAGATCCGCTCGATGCCGCAGCACGACTGCCCGCTGTTGAAGAACGCGCCGTCGACGAGGTTCTCGGCGGTGTACGCGATCGGCGCGTCCGGGCGGACGTAGGCGGGATCCTTGCCGCCCAGCTCGAGGCCGACCGCCTTGAAGTGCCCGCCCGCGGCGCGGTGCACCGCGCGACCGCCCTCGACCGAGCCGGTGAACGCGACCTGATCGACCCGATCGTCGGCGACCACCTTCGCGACGGTGTCGTGACTCGCGTGCACGATCTGGAACACGCCCGGCGGCAGCCCGGCGGCGCGCGCGGCGGCCTCGAGCCGCTCGGCGCACAGCGGCGTCTGGTCGGAGTGCTTGAGCAGCACCACGTTGCCCGCCACGAGCGCCGGCACGATCGCGTTCACCGCCGTCAGGTACGGGTAGTTCCACGGCGCGAGCACGAGGACGAGCCCGATCGGCTCGCGCCGCACGAAGCGCTCGAAGCCGTCGCGGGCCGGCGGGCGCAGGTCGGCGAGCGCCGCCGGGGCGAGCCGCAGCATCGTGCGCGCGCGGTCCTCGAACCCGCGCACCTCGCCTGGCGTGTAGCGGACGGGCCGCCCCATCTGCCAGGTGATCTCGGGCGCGATCTCGTCGGCACGCGCGACGAACGCGTCCACGAACGCAGAGACCGCGGCCATCCGCTCTGCGAGCGGCGCGTGCCGCCACCTACGGAACGCCGCCTGCCCCGCGTCGAGCAGCGCGCTCACCTCACCCAGGCTCGCCAGCGGGCGCTCGACCAACACGCGCCCATCTACCGGCGAGATCGTACGTTGAAGCTCCACCACGCCTCCAGCGATCGGCTCAGATGATCTCGAAGTAGCGCCGCAGCTCCCAGTCGGTGATCGCCTTGCGGAACTCGCGCTCCTCCCACTCACGCGTCGCCGCGTAGTGGTCCACGAACGCGTCTCCGAACACCTCGCGCGCGAACGTCGACCGCTTGAGGCGCTGTGCCGCGTCCCACAGGTTCGCCGGGAGATCCCGCGCGGGATCCTGGGCCTGCGTGTACGCGTTGCCGACCACCCGCGCCGAGGGCTCGATCGCGTTCTCGATCCCCCACGCACCGGACGCGAGCGCGGCGGCGAGCGTCAGGTACGGGTTCGCGTCGGCCGCGGCGATCCGGTACTCGATGCGCTGGCTCTTCGCGGACCCGGGGATCACGCGCAGCGCCGTGGTGCGGTTCTCGACCGCCCACGTCGCGTTCGTCGGCGCCCACGCGCCCGGCACGAGCCGTGAGAACGCATTGACCGTGCCCGCGACCATCGCGAGCAGCTCGGGCATCAGCGCCTGCTGCCCGCCCAGGAAGTGCCGCATCACCGGGCTCATCCCGTGCTCGCCCTCGGGGTCGAAGAACGCGGTGGTGCCGTCCTTGTGGCGCAGCGAGATGTGGACGTGACCGCCCGAGCCGGCGCACTTCTCGCTCCACTTCGCCATGAACGTCGCGACGAGATCGTTGTTCTGCGCCACCACCTTCGCGAACGTCTTGAACAACGCCGCCTTGTCGGCCGCATCGAGCGCGTCGCTGACCGTGATCGCCGCCTCGAGCACGCCCGGACCCGTCTCGGTGTGCAGCCCCTCGATCGGCAGGTCCATCGCCTCGCAGGTCTGCAGGAGCTCGTGGTAGAAGTGCGCCCACACCGAGTTGCGCAGCACCGAATAGCCGAAGTTGTCCGGCGAGATCGGGCGCAGGTCGCGGAAGCCCTTGTCGCGCAGGCTGTGCGGCGTCTCGTCGAACACGAAGAACTCGTACTCGAACGCACAGTACGGCTCGAACCCCAGCCCACGCAGGCGCTCGATCGCGCGGCGCAGCGTGACCCGCGGACACACCTCGGCGGCGTGATCGGTGAACTCGCCGAGGAAGAACAGCATGTCCCCCTCGAACGGCAGCGCGCGGCACGAGTCGGGGAGCACCCGCACCGGCGCGTCGGGGTAGCCCGTGTGCCAGCCGGTGAACCGGGTGTTGTCATACAGCTGGTCGTTGCTGTCCCAGCCGAGCACGACGTCGCAGAAGCCGAAGCCCCCCTCGAGCGACGAGAAGAACTTGTCGCGGCTCATGTACTTGCCGCGCAGCACCCCATCGATGTCGAACACGCCTACCTTGACGTGGGTGAGCCCGCGCTGCTCCACGATCCGCCGCGCGTCTTCCGCGGTCCGCACCTGCCTCGGTTCCATCGCCCCTCCCGGTCGGAGCGCGATGCTACCAGCGTCGAGGCGCTCAGTCCCCTCGCTCGACCTCACCGTCGCGCAGCGCGCGGAGCATCGTGATCGCGCCATCCGCACCGCCCGTGGCGCGCACCCAGTCCCCGCGCGCGGGATCGCGGACGAAGAACGTGGGCGTTCCCGTGATCTTCAGCCGCGCGCCCTCCACGGCGTCGGCCTGCACCCGCACCCGAGGGCGATGCGACGACAGGCACTCCCGCAGCGCGGTGGGGTTCATCCCGAGCCCTTCGGCGGCGTCGAGCAGCGTCTCGGTGGTGGACCCGGCGTGACGCGAGATGTCCTCGAACGCCCACGCGGCGAACGTCGACCACCGCCCCTGCTCGGCGGCGCACGCGGCGCCCCAGGCGAGCACGCAGCGGGCGTGGCCGCTGCTGGTCAACGTCGGGTTGCACTCACCCGAGAGCGGGAAGGTCTTGAACACGACCTGCACCGAGGGATCCTCCTCGACGAAGCGGGCGAGGCGATCGTGGGCGCGCGCGCAGTGCGGGCACTGCCAGTCCGAGAACTGCACGATCGTCCACGCGGCGTCAGGATCACCGAAGCCCACCTCCGTAGACGTGAACGCGACGCGCTCGACGCGCTCCTGGGCGAACGACAGCGAGATCGACAGGAGTAAGGTGAGCATCTCTGGCTCTTACTCGCGCGACCGGCGACGCGCACCTCGGCCGACGGCCACCCGCCTCAGCAGCCCGCGGCGATCAGACCGAGCAGCCCGGCCGCGCCGGCGTACAGGACCGCCGGCGCCAGGTTCCGGCGCATCACCTCGCCCTCGACGCCCGACAGGCCGACCGTCGCGCACGCGGCGACGACGTTGTGCACGCACAGCATCGCGCCGGCGGCGCCGCCCACGTTCTGCAACGCGAGCACCAGCGCGCGGGACAGCCCGAGCGTGTCGGCAGCCTGGACGTGGATCGGCGAGAACAGGACGTTCGAGACGGTGTTCGAGCCCGACAGGAAGGTGCCCAGCGTGCCGATCAGCGGCGCGATCAGCGGCCAGCCGCCGCCCACCGCGCCCGCCGCCGCGTCTGCGAGCGCGTGCACCATCGTCGGCAGCCCACGGGCGCCGCCGCCGGACCACACCATCACCTGCACCGTCGCGACCGCGAACAGCAGCGCCAGCGTCGGCCCGCCGAGCTGACGCAGCGTGCCGCCCCACGCCGACGCCGCGTCGGCCCGCGACATCCGGTGCAGCGGGATCGTGAGCAGCGCGACGATCCCGAACGGAAGCAGCCCCGGCACGTACAGCCACGCCACCCGGTAGTCGAGGTCGGTGCCGAGCAGATCGGTCCACGCGAGCTCCGGCGCGGACAGGATCTGCTGCAGACCGAGGGCCGGCACGCGGGTGACGACCAGCCACAGCGCGATCAGCAGGTAGGGCGTCCACGCGAGCCCAAGCGACATGCCGTTCGCGCGCGGCGCGTCGCTCGGCGCCCCGCCGGTCCACGACGCGGGCCAGCGCGACCGCTCGGGGAAGTCCCACACCGTGCGCGGCGCCAGCCAGCCACGACGCGCGGCGGTCATCACCAGCGGCAGCGCGACGCCCGCCCCGATCAGCGACGGGAACTCCGGCCCGAGCCACAGCGCGGTGAGGAAGTAGGGCACGGTGAACGCGAGCCCGGCGAACAGCGCGAACGGCGCCGCCTCGAGCCCCGCGCGCACGCGCCCCGTCCCCTCCCCGTACGCGGTGGTGAGCAGCACGACGCCGAGCAGCGGGAACACGCTCCCGATCAGCGCGTGCAGCGCCGCGCTCCACACGCCGACGTCGTAGAGCAGTACCGCCAGCCCCGGCGCGCCCGGCCCCAACAGTCCGCCCACGCTCGCGCCGATCCCACCGACCACGGGGGTGCCGACCGCGCCGAAGCTGACGGCGGTGCTGTTCATCATCAGCGCCATCACCACGGCCGCGAGCGGCGGGAAGCCGAGCCCGACGAGCAGCGGCCCGCCGAGCGCGGCGGGCGTGCCGAACCCCGCAGCGCCCTCGAGGAACGAGCCGAACGCCCACCCGACGATCACCGCCTGCACCCGGCGGTCCGGACTGATCCGGACGAACCCGCCCTGGATCGCCGCCATCGCGCCGCTGTGCCGCAGCGTGTTCAGGATCCACACCGCGCCGAACACGATCGCGAGGATGTTCAGCGCCGAGAGGAAGCCGAGCAGCGTGGCCGCCGCCACCTGCCGCGGCGCCACCTGCCACGCGCCGAGCGCGACGAAGGCCGCCACCGCCCACGCGATCGGCATCACCCGCCGCGCCGGCCAGGACAGCGCCGCCATCGCCGCGATGACGAAGATCAGCGGCAGCGCGGCGAGCAGCGCCATCATGCCGTCGTGTTCACAGGTCGGCCTTCCCGGCCCGGTTGCGGAGCAAGAGCACGCCGAGGCACACGCCGGCCATCGTCGCGCTCGCGAGCAGCGTCGCGAACACGGGCGCGACGTCGTCCGCCTCGCCGAGCAGGCGCCCGAGCACGACCTCCTGCCCCATCGCGCCGATGCTGCCCATGCCGTTGATGATGCCAGCCGCCATCGTCGCCTTCTCGCGCGAGCCGACGTCGATGGCGCCGGCGCTGGTCAGGATCGCGTCGGGGCCGTACAGCGAGAACCCGATCAGGCCGACGCACACGCCAAACATCACGAGACTCGTCGGCCCGAGCACGTAGAGCGCGACGCACGACAGCGCCATGCCCACGATGAACACGAACGACAGCCCGACCCGCCTGCCGCCGAACACCCGGTCGGACAGCACGCCGAGCACGATCACGCCGAGGATGCCAGCGGCGTCGAACACGGTGGAGAGGTAGCCCGCCTCGTCCTTCTGCAGCCCGTAGCTGACGTAGAGCATGTAGGGCACCCACGACCACACCGCGTACCGAATGAACTTCACGAAGAAGTAGAAGACGCCGAGCAGCGCGACGTTGATGCGGGTGTCGCGCGTCCACGGCGCGTTCGCCGGGTCGATGTCGGGCGGCACCTCCTCGGTGGTGCCGTCCTCGAGTAGATCGTCGATCGGGTCCGGGCTGTTGATCGGCTCGAGGCCGACGTCCTCGGGCCGGTTGCGCTGGTTGAGCAAGAAGAACACCCAGGCCGCCGAGAGCACGAGGCTGCCGACGAAGAACGACGCGCGCCAGCCGTACGCGGCGAGCACGAACGCCGCGACCATGTTCGACAGCACGCCGCCGACCTGGAAGTTGGTCGCCCACAGCCCCATCACCGTGCCGCGTTCCTTGCGGTGGAACCACGGTGCCATCGCGCCGACGTTGCCCGACCAGCCGGTCGCCTGCGCGAGCCCGTTCAGGAACAGGAAGGCAGCCAGCGTCTGCCACGAGTTGGACAGCCCGAAGGCGACGTTGCACGCTATGCTGACGCCCATGCCGCCGAGCAACAGCAGGCGCGGCCCCACCTTGTTGCCCGCCCACGCCGACACGAACTGCCCGATCGTGTACGCGAGCAGGTAGGACAGCCCGAGCCAGCCGAGGATCGTCGCGTCGATGCCGTACGCCTCCTCGAGCGACGACTTCGCGATGTAGAACGGCTTGCGGCAGAAGTAGAACGCCGCGTACGACACCCAGGTCGCGGCGAAGATGCGGTAACGCCACACCCGCGTCGCCGGATCGAGGACGGCTCCTGCGGTCACGCTCACGGAGGCGGCGCGGGCGGCGCGTTCACTCGGGGGCGTGGGGGCGTGAAGTCCCCGAACATCACGCAGAGCTCGAGACCCGCAGCGATCGCCAGCCCGCCGCGCACCTGCTCCTCGACGCTGTCGAGGTTGCGGTAGTGGTAGCTGCTCGGCACGTCCCACTGCGTGAACACGGTGAGCTGGTAGGCCGTGATCTTGTCCCGCACCATGAGCCCGACCCGCGCACGGAACGGGTAGTACAGCACGCGCAGGCGCTCGTCGTTGGACGGCCCCTTGAACTGGTTGGCGCCGAACCCGATCCCGCCACCGAACAGGAAGTCGATGGTGTTCGCGCCGACGACGTAGTCGTAGAGCGCGATGATGTGACCGTCGATGAACCGCTTTCCGAAGATCGCGCCGCCGAGGATCCCGATGCGGTGCGAGCTGTTGATGAAATAGGTGGCCTCGGCACCCGTGATCGCATCGAAGCGCACGCGCTCGAGCGTGGTGTCACCTGGGTCCTGGAGCTCTCGGGGCAGCTTCAGCGGCGTGCGCCCGGGAAGGAACGTCGTGCCCAGCCGCGGGCCGACGCCCCACATGTAGGGCTCGAGCGCGTGGGCCTGGCCCGAGAGCATCAACCCCGCGAGCAGCAGCAGCACATGTCGCATGCGGTACTCCTGGCCCGAGCATAGCACACGCAGGCCGGCGCGGTCATTACTGCGGGGGAGCCGACCACGCGAGCACGGCATCGCAGACCTGCGCGCCGATCCGTGCATGCCCGGGATCAGAGAGTCGATCGTCCGCGTCGGCGAGCCGCGCACGCTCCTCCGGCGCCGTCGGCCAGCCGACGGAGGGATCGACGAGGATCGCGCCGAGCGGCGCAGCGGTCCACAGGGCGAGCACCGCTTCACGCCGAATCGACGGCGGCAGGGGCCCCACCAGCATCACCGCGGGGCCGTCCTCACGCCGGAGCGTGTCCAGCAGCGCGGTGATCTCGGCGGTGGGCTCGGCGCCGAAGCCGACCACGACGAGCGCCGGCGCCAGCTCTCGGACGACCGGTGCGCTGTGCGCGAGGGCGACCGGGCGCTCGCCGCCCGCCGAGCGATCGACGACCACGAACGCGCCGGGTCGGCGCTCCTCGAGGCAGTCCGCGAGCACGGCGACCCACCCGACCGATGCGACCTGCTCCACGCGCGCCTCAGCGGCGGGAGGATCCGCGATCAGACCCTCCCCCACCGCCACGATCGGACGGGGCGCCGCGAACGCGATCGCTGTCCACCACCACACCAAGGATGCACCTGCCGCGGGAGTCGTATACCACCCCACATGGCCGACCAACACGCGAGCGCGCGGGATTCGGCCCGTGGAGGACCGATGCCGCCCGAGTCCGTGCGCTTCCTCGCCCCCAACGTCCGCGTCCACGCGTTCGAGGCCGACGCGCCCGGGCCGACCGCGCTCGTCCAGGCGGGCATCCACGGCGACGAGATCGCCGGCGTACACGCGCTCGAGGAGCTGCTCGAGGAGGGGCTGCGGCCGCGGCGCGGGCGGCTGCTCGTCGTGCCGGTGATGAACCCCGCGGCCTACCGCGCCAGGCAGCGCGCCGCCCCGGGTGGCCTCGATCTCAACCGTCAGTTCCCCGGCGACGCCGCCGCACCCGAACCCGAGCGCAGGCTGGCGCGCGCGTTCATGGACCTCGTCGACGCCGAGCGACCGGCGCTCGTGGCGACGCTGCACGAGAGCTGGAAGCGGTTTCACCCCGACGTGCCGCAGAGCTTCGGCCAGACGGTCGTGTACGGCGTGCCCGAGCGCCCCGCGGTGGTCGATCGCGTCGTCGCCGCGATGAACGAGGCGCTCGAGAGCCCGTACGAGGTGTGGGCACCCCACTTCTATCCGGTGCCCACCTCGTCCACCGAGGTGATCGTGGACGCGTTCGGGTGCACGGGGCTGTGCATCGAGACGTGGATGGGCTTCGACCTGGCGCGGCGGGTCGCGATGCACAAGCGCGTGATCGCACTGATGCTGGAGGACTTCGGCCTGCTCTGAGATCCGGTTATCCGAGCGCGCCCACGGAGGTTCGATGACCGTCCGCACCCGCTTCGCCCCCTCGCCGACCGGCTCGCTTCACGTCGGCGGCGCCCGCACCGCGCTGTACTGCCTGCTGCACGCGCGCGGCGCCGACGGCCAGTTCGTCCTCCGCATCGAGGACACCGACCAGCAGCGCTCCACCTCGGAGGCCACCGAGGGCATCCAGCGCGACCTGCGCTGGCTGGGGCTCGAGTGGGACGAGGGGCCGGGCAAGGAGGTGGAGGGCGACCGCGGGCCGTACTTCCAGTCGCGCCGGCTCGACATCTACGACCGCTACATCGACAAGCTGCTCGCCGAGGGCAAGGCGTACGAGGCGTGGGAGAGCAAGGACGAGCTCGACCTGCTCCGGGCCGAGGCCGAGGCGCGCAAGGACACGCTGCGCTACCGCCAGGTCCACTACACCGACGCCGATCTCGCGCGGTTTCGCGCCGAGGGCCGCGCGCCCGTCGTGCGCATGAAGGTGCCGCCGGTCGCGCGCACGATCGACGATCAGATCCTCGGCCCCGTCGTGGTCGGCTACGACGACCTCGAGGACTTCGTGATCCGCAAGGCGGACGGCTTCCCGACCTACCACTTCGCCGTCGTCATCGATGACTACTGCATGGAGATCACGCTGGTGCTCCGCGGGCAGGAGCACCTGATGAACACCGCCAAGCACCTCGTGCTCTACGAGGCGTTCGGCTGGGCGCCGCCGACGTTCGCGCACCTGCCGCTGATCTTCAACCCGCACGGCAGCAAGATGTCCAAGCGCGACAAGGCTCGGGTCGCGCGCGAGGCGGCTCGCGAGGCGCAGGCGACGCGGACGCGCGAGGGCCACCTCGACGAGGGCTGGGGCTGGCTCGCCGAGCGCGCCGACCTGACCACCGCCGAGCTGACCGCGTTCATGAACAAGGACAACGACAGCGTGGCGGTGGCCGACGGCGTCGCGCGCGTGCTCGGCGCCCCGCTGCCGATGATCGAGGTGATGGACTTCCGGCGCGCCGGCTACCTGCCCGAGGCGCTGACGAACTACCTCGCGCTGCTCGGGTGGAGCCCCGGCGACGACCGCGAGGTGATGGGCCCCGCCGAGCTCCTCGCCGCGTTCGACCTCGGCCGCGTGAACAAGACCGCCGCCCGCTTCGACTTCGACAAGGTGAAGTGGATGAACGGCGAGTACATGAAGCGCCTGCCGATCGAGCGGCTCCAGGAGGCGCTCGCGCTGTGGCTCGAGGTGGTCGACTCGCCGATCGCGCACATCGACGCGACGCGCCGCAAGGCGCTGCTCGAGCTCTACCGCCTGCGCAGCGCCACCTTCGGCGAGCTCGAGGCGTCCGCGTCGTTCTTCTTCCACGCCCCGCGGGACTACGATCCGAAGGCGGTCGCGAAGTGGGTGCTCAAGGGCGACGGCGCGGGCGTGCTGCGCGCGACGCGACAGCTCCTCGCCACGCTCCCCACCTGGACCGAGCCCGAGATCGAGGCGGCGCTGAACCGCTACTGCGAGCAGTCCGGGCTCGGCCTCGGCAAGGTCGCCCAGCCGCTGCGGGTGGCGCTGACCGGCACCGCGGTCAGCCCGGCCATCCACGAGACGCTCGCGTTCTTCGAGCCCGACGAGGTGTTGACACGCATCGATCGGTTCCTGAACTACCTTTCGGCGCACCCGCCCGCCTGACGTCAGGATCCGCGCCATGAAGCCCACCCGCCGCGAGCTGCTCCGCGCGTTCGGACTCGCCGGGGCCGCCGCCGCCGCCGGCTGCGTGCCCGAGGGCGACGACGCCCCGCGCCTCGACGAACCGAGCGAGGCCTGGCCAGGCGTCGGCGAGCCCGACGACGAGCGCTTCCCGATGGGCGTGGCCGCCGGCGATCCGCGCGCGGACCGCCTCGTGCTGTGGACGCGCTACGACGCGGACCGCCCGGTCGCCATCACCGTCGCGACCTGGGACGGCGCGACCTGGCACGAGCACGCGACCGTCGCCGTCCAGGTGGCGTCGACCGGGCATGTCCACCACGATCTCGTGGGCTTGCCCGCCGATACCCCGATCGCCTACCAGTTCGTCGACGAGGACAGCCGCTGCTCGCGGATCGGCCACGCGCGCACCGCGCAGGCCAGCGGGCAGCGCGGCGTGGTGCGGATCGGCGCGACCTCGTGCCTGCAGCAGGCGCACGTGGGCTTCCCCGCGTTGCCCGCCGCGATGTCACACGGTCCGCTCGACCTGTTCGCGTGGCTGGGCGACACCGCCTACTTCGACGGGCGAACCACCGCGGACGAGTTCGCGGCGCTGTGGCAGCGCAACCTCTCCGACGAGGGCTTCCGCGCGGTGCTCGCGCACACCGCTTCGGCGTTCACCTGGGACGACCACGAGGTGACGAACAACTGGAACAGCGAGCCCTCGCTCCCCGACGGGCTCCTCGAGGTCGCCACCGAGGCGTTCTTCGCGAACACGCCGACGCGCCGCGATCCGGCGCACCCGACGCGCATCTGGCGCGGCCTGCGCATGGGGCGCACCGCCGAGGTCTTCGTGCTCGACTGCCGCGGCGAGCGCGACGAACGGGCCGGGCGCTACCTCTCGGACGCACAGCGCACCTGGCTGATCGACGGGCTCGTCGGTAGCCCGTGCACGTGGAAGGTGGTGCTGAACTCCGTGCCGATCGCGAGGCTCCCTGGCCCCTACCAGGTGCCGGTCGCGCTGACGGATCGCTGGGAGGGCTACCCCGAGGACCGCGCCGCGCTGCTCGACGCGCTGGTCGCGAGCGACGTGCGCGGCGTGCTGTTCGTGTCCGGCGACATCCACCAGCCAGGGCTGATCCGGCTCGATCCCGAGGGGCCGAACAGCCGGTTCCTCGACTTCATCGTCGGCCCCGCGGGGAGCTGGCCGCAGCCGCTCGGGACCCTCCTGCGCGACCTCCCCGGGGTGGCGTGGTCGTCGCAGGGCCGCAACGCGGCGCGCATGGAGCTCTCGCCGCTCGGCTACGCCCGCCTCCAGGTGATCGGAGAGGCAGGCGAGGAGCTGATGAGCACCTGGATCGACGTCGACGGCAATGTGTTCGACCTGCAGGAGATCCCGCCCGAGGGGTGAGCCCCGCTCGAGACGTGGTTCGGCCGTCCCGGCCGACCTGGTGCTGCGGCCGATCGGCCGCGACCGGCCGGGACGGCCGG
>CAYQSE010000064.1:12695-26232 GCA_964419905.1 uncultured Enterobacteriaceae bacterium | reverse complement strand
CCTCGCGAACCCGCCTTCATCCGGACTTCTTGGAGAAGTGATCAATCGACGGGCGTCTCGCCCGGCCTGTTTGGCCCACGTGGACCCAGCCGGGTGTCCGAGCGCTACGGGCGGCGGCGGCGGAGCAGGGAGAGGAGCGGGAGCAGCAGCGCGGCCTGCGGCGCCTCGCGGCGGCCACAGCCGCCCGGCGCGTCGGCGTCCGGCGCGCCACGACGACCGCAGCCACCGTCGCCGCCCGGCGGTCCGTCCTGCCAGGTGTTCGGCTGGCCCGGCGTCGGCCACAGGTTCACAGCCCAGTCCGATGCGGCGTTCGTATCCACCCCGTCCGCCAGGCGCGCGAGGCTCTGGTCGGGGCCCGGCATCGGCGCCAGCGTCGCGAGCGCGCCGTCCTCGTCGAGCAAGCCGTCCTCGTTCGTGCCCGGGCCGTACGCGACGACGTCGACGGTGCGGCCGTCGCAGTCGCGCAGCACCACCGCGTCACCGCGCGTCCCGTTCCCGATCCCGAACGTCGCGATCACGTCCGCCTCGGCGACGTTCTCGTTGCCGATCACCAGGAACGCGCCCCCCGCGAGCACAGTCCCGGGCGGGAGCGTCACGTCGATGGCACCGTCGTCGACCGTCGTCACGGTGAGGATCTGCCACCCGTCGAGCTGCACGGCGGCGCTGCCGCGGTTGTACAGCTCGATCCACTCCGTCGCGACCTCGGCGTCGTTCCCATCCGGATCGGGCAACAGCTCGTTGAGCAGCACGTCGCCGTTGCTCGGCGCGCAGGCGACCGAGGGATTCGGGGCGCCCGGCGTCGGCGACGTGGCGACGGTGAAGTCATCCCCGGAGCGGTCGGTGTCGACGCCGTTGAGCTTGCGCGCGAGCGACGCGCCTTCGGGCGGACTCAGCGCGACGCTCTCGGCGACGTCTCCGCTGTCGTCGAACACCTCGTCGCTGTTGCCGCCGTCGGCGTACACCACCGTGTCGGCGACGTTGCCCGCGCAGTCGACGAGGCGCACCCCGTCTCCACCGCTGCCGTTGGGCAGCCCGAGCGTGGCCACCACGTCGGCACCCGACACGCCACTCTCACCGACCAGCAGGTAGGCGCCAGGCTCGATCTCGACCCCATTGGGGAAGGTGTAGCGGATGCTGAACCCGTTCCCGCTCGTCGCCCCGCGCACCGTCCACCCGTCGAGGCGCACCGAGGCGCTGGGGTGACTGTTGTAGAGCTCGACCCACTCGAAGCCCGCGTCGGTGCCGACCGGGTTCGGGAGCAGCTCGTTGATCACGACGCGGCCGAGCGCCGCCTCGCACACCGGCGGCGGCGGATTCGGCCCCCCCGGCGTGAGGGTGGGCGTACTGTGGAAGTCGTCGGCCGACCGATCGGAGTCCTCGCCGTCGAGACGCCGCGCGAGCGCCTCGGCGTTCGCCGGGATCGGCGCCGTGCTCGTCGCCGCCGCGCCGGTGTCGTCGACCCAGCCATCGGTGTTCGGCGTGCCGTAGATCACGGTGTCGACCACGCCGTCGGCGCAGTCCACCAGCCGGACGCCGTCCGCGTTGCTCGTCGCGTTGCCGAGCGTCAGGTTGGCGACCACGTCCGCCGCGTCCACCTCGGCCCCGCCGATGACGAGGAACGCCCCGACGTCCAGCTCGAGCTCACCGAGCGTGACGCCGCTCGAGAAGCTCTGCGTCCCCCACTGCAGCCGCCAGCCCTCGAGCCACACGCGACGGCCCGCGCCGTTGTACAGCTCGACGTACTCCTTGCCCGCATCCGCCCCATCCGGGTTCGGAAGCAGCTCGTTGATCACCACGCCCGGGGTGAGGTCGCACAGCGGGGGATCGGGGTTCGCGGCGCCCGGCGTCACGGTCGCGGTGAGGATGAAGTCGTCGCCGGAGAGGTCGGTGTCGACCCCGTTCGGGCTGCGCGCGAGGGAGAACCCAGCGCGAGGCCGCGGCGCCACGCTGGTCGCCGCCGATCCGCTGTCGTCCTCGATGCCGTCCTCGTTCGTGCCGCCGTAGACCACGGTGTCGATCACCTCGCCGTCCGCGCGCTGGAGGCGCACGCCGTCGCCCCGCGTGCCCTGCCCCAGCCCGAGCGTCTCTCGCTCGCCGGCGGGGCCGACGTAGAGGTCCGCCCCGGGCACGTACTGCGCGTCGTCCGCGATCCACAGGTACCCGCCTGCCGGGATCGTCGTGTCCGCCGGGATCGTGTAGCGCCGCGTCCATGCGGTCGCCGTCGCGCTCGTCTTGCGGTGGATCTCCCACCCGCCCACGGGCGCCGACGACGCCCCCGGGTTGTGCAGCTCGATCCACTCGAAGCCGGGGTCACCGCCGCCGATCTCGGACGGCTGGTCCGGGTCGGGCATGAGCTCGTTGATCCGAACGTGATCAGACGCGCTGGCGACGCCACACCAGAAGAGCCCGCACGCGACCACGAAACGCATCCACCAACCCCCATGAGGCGCCGACAGGATAGCCCCTCGCGACGGAGCGTCGCCGTGATTGACGTCCAAGACCTGACGAAAGTGTACCGCGTGCCCATCCGCCCCCCGGGGCTATGGCAGTCCGTTCGCTCACTGTGGCGTCGGGACCACGAGGAGGTCCGCGCCGTCGACGGCGTGTCGTTCCACATCGCGCCCGGCGAGCGCGTGGGGTTCCTCGGGCCGAACGGCGCGGGCAAGACGACCACGCTCAAGATGCTCTCGGGGTTGCTGCACCCGACGTCGGGCACGGTCCGGGTCGCGGGCTTCCGCCCTCAGGATCGGCAGACCGCGTTCCTGAAGACGGTGACGCTGGTGATGGGGCAGAAGCAGCAGCTGTTGTGGGACCTGCCGCCGAGCGAGACGTTCGCGCTGAACCGCGCGCTGTTCGATCTGCCGCGCGCCCGCTTCGAGCACACGCTCGCCGAGCTCGTCACGCTGCTCGACCTCGAGCCGTTCCTGAACCGCCCGACCCGCAACCTGTCGCTCGGTCAGCGGATGCGCGCCGAGCTGGCCGCAGCGCTGCTGCACGAGCCGAAGGTGCTGTTCCTCGACGAGCCGACGATCGGCCTCGACGTGCAGGTTCAGGGCCTCGTGCGCTCGTTCATCGCCGAGTACAACCGCCGGCACGGCGCGACGATCCTGCTCACCAGCCACGACATGAGCGACGTCGAGAGCATCGCGCGCCGGATCCTCCTCATCGACCACGGCAAGGTCCGCTTCGACGGCTCGCTGCACGATCTCTCGACGAAGTTCGGTCAGGGGCGGCGCGTCGTCGTGCGTGGTCCACTCGACCAGCTCGCGCCGCTCGGGTTCGTCGAAGACGAGGGGCGCTGCGTGGCCACGGTCGAGCGCGACCGCGTGAACGCGCTGCTGCAGGCGGTGCTCCAGGCGGTTCCGAGCGCGGATCTCACCGTCGAGGAGCCGCCGCTCGAGGACGTGATCACCCGCGCGTTCGGCGCCTCGCGCGAGAGCGCCCCATGAGCGCTGTGCCGCACGCGCTGCGCGTGCTGCCGACGCTGCTGCGCGTCGGCTTCGCCGACATCGTGTCCTATCGGGCCGAGCTCGCGATCTGGGTGCTGTCGGCGACGATGCCGATGGTGATGCTCGCGCTGTGGAACGCGGTCGCCGCCGATGGGCCGGTCGCGGGCTACGGGCAGGACGAGATGGCGCGCTACTTCACCGCCACGCTCGTCGTTCGTCAGCTGACCGGCGCGTGGATCCTGTGGCAGCTCAACCACCTGATCCGCACCGGCGCGCTCTCGCCGATGCTGCTGCGCCCGCTCAACCCGCTGTGGCACGAGGCGGCGACGATGGTCACCGCGATGCCGTTCCGGATGATCGTGCTCGCCCCGCTGCTCGCGGCCCTGCTGTGGTGGCGCCCCGGGCTGTGGGCGCTGCCCGACCTCCCATCGCTCGCGTTGTTCCTGGTCAGCGTCGGCCTCGCGTGGGTGCTGTCGTTCCTGGTCCAGGCGCTGTTCGGCCTGCTCTCGTTCTGGGTGGACCAGTCGGTCGGGCTGTACGGGGTGTGGTTCGCGCTGTGGAGCCTGCTCTCGGGCTATGTCGCGCCGACCGCGCTGTTCCCCGAGTCCGTGCGCCCGCTGCTGGACTGGCTGCCGTTCCGCGGGATGCTCGGGGTGCCCGTCGAGCTGCTCGGCGGGTTCCTGACGTGGCGCGAGGCGCTCCCCGAGGTGGCGATCCAGGTCGGCTGGACCGCACTGTTCGCCGGGCTCGTCGCGCTCGCGTGGCGCCGCGGCATCCGCCGCTACGGGGCGTTCGGTGCATAGGGCGATCACGGTGGCCGGCGCGCTCACGCGCGTCAGCGTGCAGACGGCGATGCAGTACCGCAGCGACTTCCTGTTCGAGGCGCTGACCGGCTTCCTGCGCACCGGCGCGACCCTCGGCGCGCTGCTGCTCGTCTACGTGCACCGCGAGCAGGTCGCTGGGTGGACGCTGCCCGAGGCGCTGCTGGTCATGGCGCTCTTCCTCCTGCTCAGCGGCGTGGTGCAGGCGGTGCTCGAGCCGAACCTCGGCGCGGCGGTCGAGCACATCCGCACCGGTACGCTGGACCTGCTGCTGATGAAGCCGGCGGACGCCCAGCTGCTCGTCTCGGTGAGCCGCGTGGCGCCGGCGCGCCTGTGGGACGCGCTCGCGGGCGTGGCGCTGGTCGCGTGGTGCCTGCCGCGGCTGCCCACCCAACCCGGACTCGCCGACGCGACCGTCGCAGCGGCACTGTTCGCGCTCGGCCTCGCGGCGATCTACGGCCTGTGGATCCTCGCCATCTGCACCTCGTTCCACTTCGTCCGCGTCGACAACCTGCGCTTCCTGTTGGTCAGCGTGTCGGACGCGGGGCGGTGGCCGCTCGGCGTGTTCGCCGGCTGGATCCAGGTGGTGCTGGTGTGGGTGATCCCGGTCGGGGTCGTGACCACGTTCCCCGCGCTCGCGCTGCGGGGCCAGTGGGACGCGCGACTCGTCGGCGCGGCGGCCCTCGCCGCCGCGCTGTTCGTCTTCGGCAGCCGCGTCGCGTGGCGACGCAGCCTGGGGGCCTACACCTCGGCCAGCTCGTGACGGCTACTCTACGATCACGCCGACCTTGAAGAAGTAGTACTCGGAGCCGTCCGTGCAGCGCGCCGGTCCGGAGTACCAGCCCTTCTCCTGGGCAGCCATCGCGTCGGTGGCCGAACAGCTCTTGCCGATGATGCTGGCGCGGTCGTCGTAGAAGGCGTCGTCCGGGTGCAGCGCGACGATGCGGAACTTGCGCCCGCGCGTCACGTTGGGCCCCATGAACCGCTCACCAGTGACCGTGGGCGTCCCGCCGGCGCCGAGACCGACCACCGCCGCCTTGTAGAAGTAGTAGTAGGTGCCATCATCCGCGGTGAACCCGCCGCCCATCCAGCAGCCGTCGTTGCTGTGGAGGTCGCCCGACACCTTGCCGACCGCGCCGATGATCGACGCCGCGGTGGGGTGGTAGGCGTCATCGGGGTGGATGCCGACGACGCGGACGCGGGCGCCCTCGGCGAAACCGGACGTGGCCGCGCCAGGCGGGCAGGACGCCGCAGCGGCAGGCGCGCCGCTGCCGAGCACCTCGAGCGCCGCCTGGTAGAAGTAGAAGCTGCTGCCGTCGTCGCCGTAGAACTGACCGGCGTACCAGCAGCCCGAGCCCGTCGTGGACCACGCGCCGTCCGTGCGGCCGACCTTGCCCTCGATCGCGCTCTTCGTGCCGAAGTAGGCGTCGTCCTTCGACACCGTGAGCACGCGGACCCGCGTGCCCGCGGTCGGCGGCGAGCCGGTGTAGGAGCCCGACGGGCAAGACGTGCCGGCAGCGACCGCACCACTGCCGCTGAGCTTCCGCACGGCGGCCTTGTAGAAGTAGTAGTAGGTGCCGTTGTCGGCCGTGAACCCGCCGCCCATCCAGCAGCCGTCGTTGCTGTGCAGGTCGCCGGAGACCACGCCCTGGAGGCCGACGATCGACGAGCGGTTCGAGTAGTACGCGTCGTCGCTGTGCACCCCGAGCACCTCGACGCGGGTGCCCTCCGCCATGTTCGAAGTGGCCGAGCCCGAGGGACAGGTGTTGCCCGACGTGGCCTCGGCGGCCCCACTCACCGCCTGAACGGCGGCCTGGTAGAAGTAGAAGCTGCTGCCGTCATCACCGTAGAACTGACCGGCGAACCAGCACGGCGACCCCGTCTGCGACCAGCTGCCGTCGACGCGGCCGACCTTGCCCTCGACCGTGCCGCGCGTGCTGTAGTAGGCGTCGTTGGAGGACACCGTGAGCACCTTGACGCGCGTGCCCGACGACAGGCTGGAGCCCGTGTAGGCGCCGCTCGGACAGCCCGCGCCGCCGCCGCCGCCGCTCCCGAGCACCTCGAACGCCGCCTGGTAGAAGTAGTGGCTGCTGCCGTCGTCCCCGGTGAACTGCCCGCCATACCAGCAGTCGCGACCCGAGCCGGTCGGGTCCATCTTGTCGACCCGTCCCACCTTGCCGACGATGGTGCCACGGGAGGCATAGTAGGCATCGGACGAGGAGAGCGCGACGACCTTGACCCGCGTGCCGGCGGGGATGACCCCGCTGCTGTGCGCGCCTGCGGGGCACGACTGCGCATACGCGACCTCGGGCGTCCCGAAGCCGAACACGAGGAAGAGCGCGACCAGGATCCCGAGCGCGCGGACGGAGAGGTGATGAACCACTTGGACTCCAGAGCGGAAAGACGGCGCGATTATCAACAACGCTCGGCAGGCAGGCAATCCCCGCCCGATGACGATCAACTGTCCGAGCGCCCCGGAGCGTAACGACAACACCCAGGCCGTTCAGTTCTCCGCGATCGAGACCGCGTCCGCGGCGCCCGGGGCGCGGGGCGTCCCGGCGATCTCGAGCGTCGCGCCCCGCGCGAGGACGGCGAGCGGCGGACCCTCCAGCGACACGATGGCGAGCGCGCCATCGGTGGTGACAGCGCGCCCGTCGACCTCGAAGGTCGTCGGGGCGTCGAGGGATCGGAGCAGCACGAGGTCGGTGGCGTCCGCCGTCTCGACGAGGAAGCCTGCCACCCCGTCGCCGAGCGCGAGCGGCGTGACCGCGAGTGGTCCGTCCGCGCCGTCGTCGCCCGTCCGATACGGCGCCAGCACCGCGAGGAAGCCCGGCGCCCTGGCCGTCACCTCGCCGTCGACCACCGCATGATGGCGCAGCGCGCGGTCGAGCGCGAAGCGGTGCACGTGCGGCGCGCGGGCGTCTCGCTGCGGAGGCTCGATCAGCGTGAGGCTGGGCGCGGTGCTCGCGAGGTGCACGGTGACGCCAGCGCGTTCACGCTCCCAGGTGGCGTGTGCCGCGCCGCGCGAGAACGCGCCGCCGCTGTCGAAGCCCGCGTAGCCCCCGAGCCGCCAGGTGAACCGCCGCGCGGTGTCGTCCGTGCTGGCCGTCCGATCCGCGATCACGAAGTAGCGCTCGCGCAGCATCACCGCAGAACGCTCGAAGTCGACGCCCTCGTAGCGCTGGTGGGCCTCGACGTAGTCGACGCGCGCGCCGTCGAAGGAATGAACGAGGAACGCGTCCGCGTCGCCGAAGTCGGTGAGCAGCCCCTTGGCTGGGGCGCCGCGCCCGTCGACCAGCACCACGTTGTGGGCGGGCGCCTGCGCCGTCTCGGGCAGGGTCAGCTCGTTGACCTTGTGGTAGCCGGGGTCGACCAGCAGGTACTCACCATAGGCCGCCATCGAGAACGACAGCCCGTCGACGTGGTCGTGCACCGTCTTGCGCGCCGCGCCGTGCTCGGCGACGAGCATCAGCCAGCGGTCGTCGTCGCCCCAGCCGGAGCGCAGCACCGCGTTGCCGGTGTCCACGAAGAACCGGGTGGCGCCCTCGGGCGGGGCGCTCGGCACCGCGTCGTCGACCAGGGCGAGGTGGTAGGGGATCAGGTCGAGCCCGTGCGTCATCGCCATCGGGCGCTCGGCGCTCGTCTCCCAGCTCCACCGATGCTGCGGATCGCCGGTGTAGGCGCCCACCAGCGCCGCGCCGTTGAGCGGGTTGAAGTAGCTGTCGGCGAGCGGCGGACACAGGCCGCCCGGCAGGCGCAGCCCGATCCACCAGTCGAGCGTGGCGGCGAAGTCGGCGCGATGGAGCGGGTTGTCGAAGACGAAGGGCTCGCCCTCCACACAAGTGTTCGGCCCCCAGGGGTCGAAGTCCTGGCGGTTGCGGCAGTCCCGGAGGTAGACCCGGTTCGGGTCGATCGCGTGGTCCATCCCGATGAACAGCGCGATCGTCGGCGCGAGCCCGAACCCGTAGTAGAACGGCCCCTCGGAGACGCCGCCGTCGGGCTGCACGTAGCGCCCGTCCGGCCCCCACAGGTAGTCCAGCTCCGAGATCGCCCAGTCCGCCTGCGCTGAAGCGTATCGGCTCTCCGGGTAGAACAGCGCGATGCTGGCGATCGCCGCCGCGGTGCGGATCGGGTGGTTGTTCTGGGTCGTGCCGAGCAGCGCCTGACGGCGGACGTCATCCTCGAGGTACAGGCGCCAGAACGCGTCGTTGATCGTGACCAGCTTGTCGATGTGCGCCTGGGCCTGGGTCTCGTCGTAGAACGGCGTGCCGCGCAGGAGGTCGATCGCGTTCCCGAAGCCGAACAGCGGGGCGGGCATGCGGATGTTCACGTCCCAGTTCCGGTTCGTCTCGAAGTCGGTGGGCAGCGAATCGAGCAGCGCGATCGCGTGAGCCGCCATCGCCTCGTCGTCGAGCAGCCACGCGAGCATCGCTGCGTCCTGCGCCGTCTCGCCGTTCGTCGCGTTCGACACCTCGTCCCACGCCGCCGGATCGCGCGGGGGCAGGTAGGGGCGCTCGGCGCGCTCCCGCAGCGCCGCGAGGATCTCAGGGCCCGGCGCCTCGTCGAGTCGGGCGCGCAGCGCCGGCTTGTCGGCGGCCGAGACGAAGATGCGCGGGTAGGTGATCGGGGTGGGCGCCACCTCGGGCGGCGCGCACGCGACGAGCGCCACGAGCAGCGCGATCATCGGGCCGCCTGCGGCGTGCCGTGCACCTCGGCGAGCAGCAGGACCACCGAACCGACGCCGAGCATCAGGTCGTCACGCTGGGGGACGCCGACGTAATAGGCGTAGTCGCCCGGCACCGTGCCGAACGACGTGCCCCGCACCACCGGGAGACCGTCCTCGTAGACCACGCGGCCGCGGATCCCGTCCACCGCGGCGTCGATCACCGGTCGCGTCGCTGCCGGATCGAGCGCGCCCGCCGCTACGCCCACGGCGAGCCCGTAGGCGATCAGCGCCGACCCGGACGTCTCGGTGTAGTTCGCCAGATCGTCGCCCTCTGGCGCGTTGAGCACGGTGCGCCACAGGCCGTCGCTCGGATCCTGGGCAGCGATCAGCGCGGCGGCGTGCGCCTGGAACGCGGGGAGCACGCCCGCGAGCGCCGGATGGTCGGGCCCGAGCGCGCGCAGCGCCTCGGCGGCCGACACCAGCACCCACGCGTTCCCGCGCGCCCAGAACACCGGCTCGTTCGGGATGTTCAGCCCGCTCGCGTCGTCGTAGGCGTGCAGGTAGAGCGACGTCGCAGGATCACGGCACAGCTCCGAGAACAGGTCGTACTGCTCCACCCACAGCGACAGCGCCTCGGGGCTTGCGGTGCGGGCGTGCTCGCTGAGCAGGAACAGGCCGAACATGAACTGGCTGTCGATCCACACCTGCCCCGGCACGCCGAACGCCGCGCTCGGGCCCCAGTGGGTGATCGCGCCCTCGGCGGTCCGGTCGGCGACGTCGAGGTAGCGCCACGCCGCGTCCACGATCGGCGCAACGCCCGCGTCGGGGTCGTCCACGAGGAGGGCCGAGGCGAGCAGCGCGGGCGACATGCTGTCCGACGACTCGAACGGCATCGGCGGCTCGCGGGTGAACCGCTCGACGTCATCGAGGAGCCAGTCCAGGACCCAGCCCCGCCACGCGGGGTCGTCGGAGGCCGCAGACAGGCGATGCAGCCCGAACGCCCACACCGTCGGGATCCAGTCGAGCGCCTGGCGATCGGGCGCCCACCGCGACGCGCCCAACTCGGCCACCTCGACGGCGAGCGGGAGCGAGTCGTGGGCCGGCGGCGCGGAGCAGCCGGCGAGCAGCGCGATCAGCCACATCGGGCGACTCGTATCACGACGCGGAGAAACAGGCCTCGATCGCCTTGTCGACCACCGCGAGCCCCTGCGCGACGCAGCGCTCGCGCCACGCCGTCTCGGCCGGCGCGAACGTCTCCTTGAGCAGCCCCTTCGCGCGCTCCAGCGAGGAGTCGCCGGGCTGGCAGTAGTGGTGGGCCTGGTTCTCGCGGCGCAGCGCCTGGATGACCCGGATGGGGTGGTAGGTGCCGAACTCCGCGGTGAGCTGGTCGTAGACCACGGCCGGCAGGCGCGCCTTGCACCACACGCCCATCCCGCCGCGGATCGTGTACAGCGTGGAGTCTGGCTCCCACGCCTCGATCTTGTCGCCGTACACGCCGCGCAGCCAAACGGTGCGCGGATCGCTCGCCGCGTGGTTGGCGGCGAGGATGTACGTGCCCCACTTCCCGGCACCGCTGTGCACGTCGACGTGCAGCACGTGCTCGGCGGCGCCCACCCAGCGCGGGAGCTCGCGATCGAGGATCTGCATCGTCTTGGAGGGTCCGCTGCCGCCGTAGAACATGCCCTCGGGGAAGTCGTACTGTCCGACCGGCAGGGTGTCCTTGAACATCGTCATGCCGTGCTTGAGCAGCTTGAGCGCGGCCCGCAGCATGAACGGCTCGAGCGGGTTCGGGCGCTGCTTCGGGTTGAAGAAGTCGTCGAACTCGCCGTAGCGCTCCGGCGCGCCCTCCCACGGCTCGCCGTCGAGCAGGAAGTTGCGGTTCAGGTCGATGTTCTGCTGGTCCACGCGCCGGATCCACGCGAACCCGTAGGGGTTGAGCCCATGGATCATCAGCAGCGCGCACCCCTCGGGCGGCTGGAACCCGCCGAGCTGATCTTCGAGCAACGCGGCCTGGATCGCCGAGCCGAGGAAGCCCTCGACGCCATGCAGCCCACTGCTCACCACGACGACCTTGCGCGCGGCGACCGGGCCGAGCCGGGCCACATCGAGCGTCAGCTCCTCGCCGTCGGGCCCCTGCTCGCCGATCGGGTGCTCCTCGAGCTCGCAACCGAGCGCGAGCGCGGACGAGCGGAACCGCGCGCGGGCGGCGGTGTAGTCGGGCGAGAAGGCAGCGGCATGGCTCATGGCAGGACCTCGCGGGACTCCGCCGATATCTCGCGCCCACGCGCGCCGCACCGCGACGGGTCCGCGCGGGTTACCCCCCCTCCCTGCTCGGGAGGCCACCCATGTCCGACAAGCCCCGCGTGTTGCTCTCCGCCGACCAGATCCAGGCGCGGATCGCAGAGCTCGGCACCGAGATCCGCGCGACCTACGGCGACGAGCCGTTCGTCTGCCTCGCGATCCTGAAGGGGAGCGTCGTGTTCCTCACCGACCTGATCCGCGCGATCGACGGGCCGCTGCAGTGCGCGTTCCTCGGCGTGTCCAGCTACGAAGGCACCGAGTCGACCGGCCAGGTGCGCATCACGCACGACGTGAACACCTCGCTGAAGGGCCACCACGTGCTCGTGGTCGAGGACATCGTCGATACCGGGCTCACGCTCGACTACATCCTCAAGACGCTCGCGGTGCGCGACATCGCCTCGCTGCGCGTCTGCGCGCTCCTCGACAAGCCGTCGCGCCGCAAGGTCGAGGTGCCGATCGACTTCATCGGGTTCACGATCCCCGACACCTTCGTCGTCGGCTACGGCCTCGACCTCGACGAGTACTTCCGCAACCTGCCCTACGTCGGCATCTACGAGGGCCAGTCGATTCCAGGCCAGACCGGGTAGGCGCTTCGCGGGCACGCCCGCTGGCTCCTACGGGGCGTCGACCCGAGCGACGAGGACGGTGATGTTGTCGCGACCGCCGCGCGCGACCGCGCGCTCGGCGCACGCGACCGCGGCCGCCTGCGGGTCGGGCGTGTTCGCGAGCACGTCGGCGATGAACGCGTCGGCGACGGCGCCGGTGAGGCCGTCCGAGCACAGCAGCACGCGATCGCCGCGCTGCAGCACCTCGGTGCCGCTGTCGATCCCCGCGTCGATGCGCAGACCGCCGTCCGCGCCGAGTCCGCGGCTGCCGAGGATGAACCCCTGCGCGAGCGCGTCGGGCGGACCGTGGACCGGTGTGTTGTCGCGCCGCGCGAACTCGGCGCGCGTCTGGTCCACGCTGAGCTGACGCAGCGCGCCGCTTCGGTACAGGTAGAGCCGCGAGTTCCCGACGTGCGCCCACGCGACCCGCCCATCGAGCAGCCACGCCACGGTGAGCGTGGTGCCGAGCTGCGGGGGGTCGCCGATCTGCGCATGGAGCTGTCGGTGGGCGTCGAGCAGGTAGCGACGGAGCGCCCGCTCCGCGTCGGCGGGGTGCCCCGCGCCGTAGAGCTTCGCCATCACCCGCACCGCGACGGACGCCGCGACGTCACCGTCGCGCAGGACGCCCATCCCGTCCGCGACCGCGAGCAGCGTCCCCGAGCCCTCGACCGGGCGCACGCGCTCGCGGTCACCGTCTCGGTAGGCGACCTGGCCCGCGTCGCAGACCAGGTAGTTGTCGTCGTTGCGCGCGCGACCGCCGCGTTCCGGCCCGAGGCCGACGTAGCAGACCACTCCGACGGTAGCACTCATGCCGGCACGCTACTGCTCCACGATCTCGTAGATCGCGTTCTCGATCAGGAAGCGATCGCCTGCCTTCATCCGGATCTCGGATCCGTCCTCGGGCGCGGTCTGGTAGCGGGTCTCGCCGTGCTGCACGAAGAACGGCGCATACCCCGACGCCCGCTTGTAGCTGGCCAGGTAGTCGGTAATCACGACCTCGTCGTCGTCGTGCAACAGCGTGAGCGTCAGCCCCTGCAGCGTGACCGAGCGCGGCTGCCCCGCGGGGAGCCCCTTGGTGAACAGCGCCGCGGCCAGCGGGTCGTCGACCCCCATCTCGAGGAAGCGCGCGCGCGGGTCGGGCAGCGTCGCGTCGTCGACGAGCGCCATGCGCACCCCGAAGTCCTCCTCGCCCGTGTCGTCACGACGGATCACGTCGATCACGACCGCCTCGGGCTTGTCGTAGACCTTGGACTTCGGGTCGTCGCCGTCGATCAGCAGCTCGGAGGGCGTGATCAGCTCGAGGCTGACGCGGCGCCCGCGGGTGGCGAGCGTGAAGTAGTCCGTGGGCACGAAGGTCTGGTCGTCGACCAGCCGGTTCTCGGGCACGACCAAGTCGGCCGCGGCGTGGTTGCCGCACACCAGATCGCCGCGCCCGATCATCCACCCGATCTGCAGCACCTGCATCCGGCGCGACAGCTCGAACTGAGCGTTGCTGTCGTCGACCACGACGACCTCCCGCGCGGACGCCTCCGGCGCGGCGGGCGGGGCGGGTGCAGCGGACGGCTGTGGCGCGACGGGCGGCTCCGGCGCGGCGGCAGGCGGCGCCTCGACCGCGAACGCCTCCTCGACAGGCTCGTCTGCGACGGGCGCCTCCTCGACGGGCGCCTCCTCGACGGGCGCCTCCTCGACGGGCGC
>CAYQSE010000064.1:0-12595 GCA_964419905.1 uncultured Enterobacteriaceae bacterium | reverse complement strand
CGACGGGCGCCTCCTCGACGGGCGCCTCCTCGACGGGCGCCTCCTCGACGGGCGCGTCGTCGAACAGGTCCTCCTCGATCGGCGCGTCGTGAATCGGCCGCAGCACCTCGGTCGAGGCGTCCTCGTCGGGCTCGGACACGGACGGCTCCTCGGCCTCGTCCAGCGCGTCCCACCGCGCCTCGGCGGGCGCGGCCTCGTCGGCGCCGAAGTCGGGCAGGTCGAACTCGCCATCCTCGAAGCGCCCTGGCGCACCGAGCTGATCCGCCTCGATCTCCTCGGTGTTCAGCGGCTCGAACTCGACCTCGTCGCCGATCTCCTCGATCTCCTCGACCTCGTCCTCGTACAGGTCGAACGCGGGCGTGTAGGTGTCGGCCGCCGGCTCGTCGTCAGACGCCGCTGGCGCCTCGTCACGCGGCGGCGCCGGCTCCTGACTGCGCTGGCTCAGCTTCTCCTTGAGGGACTGGGACAGCCGATCGCGCAGCGAGACCCCCGCGTCGGACGCCTCGCTCCCCTCGAGGATCGAGTCGGCTGCCGTCGCCTGCCGGGGCAGCGGCGGCGGCGGCGGCCCCGCGTGACCGAGCCCCGCGGGCACCGGCACCCGCTCGTCGGACGCCGGATCGCTCGGCGCCTCGAGCTGGCTCAGCGGCGGCGGCGACACCGCGTCGACCAGACGATCGGCCGACAGCTCCACGTCGGGCGCCGCCGCGGGCACCGCGGGGGCCTCGGCTGGCGAGAACCCGATCTTGAACAGGCAGTTCCCGATCAGGATCTCGTCGCCCGGCTCGACCGGCATCTCGAGCGGCTCCCGCTCGGACGCGGTCGGGAACAGCGGGAACACGCGATCGCCGCGCCGCACGAACACGTAGCAGTGCCGCGCGGTACAGCGCACGAGCGGCTGCTCCTTGCCCAGATCGATCTCGCCGTGCTCGGACGCGACCATGATCGAGTCGGTGTAGAACCTCGACTTCGGGATGTCCCCGGTGCGCGCGCGGATCATCGCGCCGTCGCTCACCTTCTCCTTCCAGTGGATGTTCTCGTTGCGGGGCTCGTCGGGCAGCACGACCCGGCACTCGCGGCTGCGCCCGAGGGCGTAGCTGTCGCCCCACATCATGTAGGTGGACGAGGTGGGGCGTCGGATCTCGCCGACGTAGGGCCAGCCTTCGGCCTGCTCACCACGCAGATCGCGGTACTCGAGCTTCTGCCCGGCGACCTCGATCGACACGTCCCCGTTGATCGGGATCTCCTCGCCGGGCGCGACCGGGCGGCCGTCGATGCGCGCGTCGACCACGTTGGACACGAAGGAGACGTAGCGGCGACGCACCTGGAAGATCGCGGCCGGATCACTGACCGAGGTGCCCATCTCGCCGCGGTGTCCGACGTAGACGTCGTAGCCCTCCATGAACGCGCCGAAATGGACCTTCTGCAGCAGCGCGCCGCGCTCCTGCAGCGTGAAGATCCGCTCCTCGAACGCGTCGGGGATGATGGTCTTCTGGCTGCCCACGCGCCCCGACGACTGCCGCGCGGGCGGCTGCGACTTCGGAGCCTGACCGTGCAGGCTCTCCTCGATGATCATCGGCGGCGGGATCGTGTAGCCGCCCGGACGCGGCGTCGGCTGGGGCGCGCTCGGCATGTCGATGCCGGGTCGCGCCACGTCGCCCGGCGGCGCAGCCGCCTGCTCCTCCTCCTCGATCACCGCGAGGACGAGGTAGGCCAGCGGATCGCCGTCGCGCGTGGCGAGCGTGAGCACCGACGCGCCGCCCTGATGCGTCGAGGTGACCTGATAGCGATCCTGCAGATCGGGGTTCACGATGTGGACGAAGCTGCCGTCGGGGTGCTGCTGGAGGCGGTAGAGCGCCGCCTCGCGCAGCGAGGCGTGCTGGAAGTTGTCGAGCCAGTGGTTGCCCAGCGTGAACAGGATCTGGTCGTCGAACAGGCGCCCGACCTCGCGGTAGCCCTCCCACACACCGGGCAGGTTCACGTGCACGCCGATCACCGGGCGACTGCCGCGCACCGGGCCGGTGTAGAGGTTGGGCAGCAGCCCGGTGACGAACTCGCCCTTGGCGAGCCCGAGGCTGTGCCCGTTCATCTCCTCGCTGCCGTCGCGCACGAACTTGAAGCCGAGCTGACGGTGATCGTGGCGCCGCGAGAAGCCCTCGCGCCGACAGAGCTCCTCGAACTCCTGCACCATCGACAGGGTGGCGCGCTGCAGCCACTGGCCCGCCGTGTCGTGCTCGACCGCCTCGTCGTAGTCCTCGGCCGACAGGATCACGAGCACGTCGGTGAAGCCCGCGACCCCCTCGCCCTTCTCCGACAAGATGTGCACGCCGAGGCCGGCACGCCGCTGCACGTGGCTGGACGTCGACCACAGCAGGCGCGGCTCGCGCGTGAGATCCCCGTCGGCCTCGTGCCGACGCAGCCGGAAGTTGTAGTACGGGTTCGCATCGTCGAGCGCGACGCCGCCCGCGGCGCCGCCAGAGAGCCCGCGGGTCTGCTCGGATTGAAACAGGTTGGCGATCCAGTCACCGACGGCCATGCGCGTCTGCTCCGAAGGGGATTCACGGTCCGCAACCCTATACCGTAGGGGCCCCCCAATACCAGCGGCGCGGGGTTGATCCGCCCTCGTCCGGGCGCTACTCCGCCTGTCTGCCCGACAACCGGAGGTGCCCTGTGGCCGACGTCCGACCCTTCGCCGCGCTGCGCCCGCGCGACGACCTCGCGGCCGAGGTGATCGCGCCGCCCTACGACGTGCTCACCGACGCGGAGGCGAAGGCCCTCGCGAAGCCGAAGAACGCGTTCGTGCGCGTGACCCGCCCCGAGGCGACGATGCGCAAGGGCACCGACCCCCACTCGGAGCAGGCCTACGCCAAGGCCCGCGCGAACCTCGACGCGCTGATCCAGGCCGGCGCGCTGATCCGCGACGAGGCGCCCACGTTCTACCTCTACGGGCAGCAGATGGCCGCGCACCGCCAGATCGGCGTGATCGCGGCGGCGTCGGTCGCCGAGTACGACCGCGGCGCGATCAAGAAGCACGAGCTGACCCGGCCCGACAAGGAGGACGACCGCACGCACCACATGGAGGTGCTCGACGCCCAGGTGGGCCTCGTGTTCCTGACCTACCGGGCCACGCCCCGCCTCGCGGCGCTGCTCGCCGAGCTCACCGCGGCGGAGCCGGCGTGGCGGGTGACGACGGAGGACGACGTCGAGCACGCGCTGTGGCCCGCCCCCGCCGAGCGGGTCCAGGCGCTGCAGGACGCGTTCGCCGACGTGCCGGCGCTCTACGTCGCCGACGGACACCATCGCTCGGCCGCGGCGAGCCGCGTGCACGCCCACCGCGGCGACGACGCGTCCGCGTACTTCCTCGCCGGGATCTTCCCCGACGACGCGCTGCAGGTCCTCGCCTACAACCGCGTCGTGCACGACCTCGGCGCGCACACGCCGGACGCCTTTCTCGAGCTGGTCGACGCGTTCTTCACCCGGCTGCCCGGCGTCGCGCCGACGCCTCCCGAGCGCGGCAGCTTCACGATGTACTTCCAGGGCGAGTGGCACCTGCTCGCGCCACGCCCGGGGCTCGTCGATCAGGCCGATCCGGTCGCGCGCCTGGACGCGTCCGTACTCCAGGATCACCTGCTCGCGCCGATCCTCGGCATCGACGATCCCCGACGCTCCGAGCGCATCGCGTTCGTCGGCGGGATCCGCGGTCACGGCGCGCTCGAGCAGGCGGTGCGCGACGGCGCGGCCGTCGCGTTCCACCTCTACCCGACCGGCCTCGACCAGCTGTTCGAGGTCGCCGATGCCGGCCGCCTGATGCCGCCGAAGTCGACGTGGTTCGAGCCGAAGCTGCGCGAGGGCGTGGCGATCCGCGCCCTCGCGTAGCGCCGTACCTACGCCTCGGGGACGATGTCGCCGCCGTCGTAGTCCTCGTCCGCCTCGGCGAGCCCGAGCAGCTCGGCGACCGCCTCGCGGACCGCCTCGAACTCCTCCTCGTCCTCGACCGGGAGGAACTCCTCCTCGCCGTCGTCATCGACGCCGATCTTGAAGAAGGTCAGCTCGACCTCCTCGCGCTCGGGATCGACCACCTGCTCCTCGGGCCCGAGCACCGCGTACTCGTTGCCATCCAGCTCGAGGGTGGCGAGCAGCACGAAGTCGACCTCGTTGCCGTCTTCGTCCACGAGCACCACGCGATCTTCGTCGCTGATGTCCTCGGTCTCGTCCAGATCTTCCACCTGCTCGTCCTGCTCGTCGCGCCCCATGCGGTCCTCCCTGCGACCCCAAGGGCCGTCGCGGGCAGCCTAGCCCGGTGGCCTGCGCGCGCGCACCCCGCCGCGTGGATTTGGCCCGCTCAGCCGCGCGCCAGCTCGAAGTGCCGCATGAAGTCCACCAATGCATCGATCGCGGCGTCGGTCTGCGCGTTGTACAGGCTCGCGCGCAGCCCGCCCACCAGCTTGTGGCCCTTGAGCCCCGACAGCCCGTGCTCCTGGGCCTCCTTCCAGAAGTCGGTGTCGAGGTCGTGGTCGCCGGTGGTGAACGTGACGTTCATCTTCGAGCGGCACCACACCTGCGACTTGCCGATCCAGAACCCGGTGCGGTCGATCTCGTTGTACACCTTGTCGGCCTTGCGCTGGTTCGCGGCGGCCACCGCGGCCACGCCGCCCTGCGCCTCGACCCACGCGGCCACCCGCTCGAGCAGGTAGATGCCCCAGGTGTTCGGCGTGTTGTACAGGCTCGCGTTGTCGACGTGCACGCCATAGCGCAGCATCGTCGGCAGGTTCGGATCGCAGCGCTCGAGCAGCCCTCTGCGCACCACGAGGAGCGTGACGCCGGACGGCCCGAGGTTCTTCTGCGCGCCGGCGTAGAGCAGGTCGAACCGCGACCCGTCGAGCGGCTGGCTCGCGATGTCGGACGACGCGTCGCAGAACAACGCGGCGTTCGACTCCGGGATGTAGGGGAACTGCGTGCCCGCGACCGTGTTGTTCGAGGTGTAGTGGAGGTACGCGGTGCCGTCGGGCAGCGCACCCCACGCGCCCGGCTCGGGCACGCGGTCGTAGCCCGCCTCACGGCTCGAGAACGGCACGTCGACCACGCCGAAGCGCTTCGCCTCGGCGATCGCCTTGTACGACCACACCCCGGTGTCGAGGTAGGTCGCGCGCGCGCCGCGCAGCAGGTTCATCGGCGCCATGAAGAACTGCGTGGAGGCCCCGCCCTGCAGGAACAGCACCTCCTGATCGTCGGAGAGCGCGAGGATCCGCCGCATCCGCGCGCGCGCCGCGTCGATCACGCCGTCGAACAGCGCCGAGCGATGGCTGCACTCCATGATCCCGAGCCCCGAGCCACCGACCTCGAGCAGCGCCTCGCGCGCCTCCTCGAGCACAGGCACCGGGAGCACCGCGGGGCCCGCGGAGAAGTTGTGGATGCGGGACAAGATCACCTCCCTGGCTGGCGCAGATCCATCGCGTCGACCGCGAGCACGTTGGCCTGCTCGCGGACGCGCGCGATCACGCCGTCGTCGACCGTACCACTCACGCGGATGCGCGCCACCGCGGCGGCCCCGCCCGCGAAGATCGTGTTGTCCATCTCTTCCACGTTCAGATCGGCCTCGCGCAGCACGCCGAGCACGCTCGCGAGCACGCCCACCCGGTCGAGGTGCCGCACGACCAGCGCGTGCGTCGCCTCGCTGCGCGTCTCGACGTTCACCACGTTGTCGACCTCGCCGCGCTCCTTGAACCCCTCGATGATCCGGCACGCCTCCTCGGCGACCGCGAGCTGGGCCTGCTCGGTGGACGCGCCGATGTGGTGCGTGACGTACACGCGCGGGTGACTGGCGAGCGGATGCGTGAACGCGCCCGCGCCGCCCGCGGGCTCGTCGGACGGCACGTCGAGCGCGGCCCACAGGTCGTGCGCGTCGAGCAGGCGCCGGAACGCCACCTCATCGACCACCTCGGCGCGCGCGGTGTTGATCACGGACGCGCCCGGACGGAGCGCACCGAGGATCGACTCGCCGACGAGGCCTCGCGTCTCGGGCGTCAGCGCGAGGTGGACGCTTAGGATGTCGGCGCGCGCGGCCACGTCCTCGGGGCGCTCCGCGTACCGTACGCCGGCCTCGGCCGCCCCCTCCGGCGTCAGCGATCGAGACCACACGACGACGTTCAGGTCGAACGCCCTCGCGCGCCGCGCGACCGCCCTGCCGATGTCGCCGAAGCCGATCAGGCCGAGCGTGCGACCGGACAGACCCGACGCCGTGCTGTAGGCCCGCTTGTTCCACTTCCCGCCCCGGAAGTCGACGACGTTGTCCGGGATCTTCCGATCGAGCGCGAGGATCAGCCCGAGGGTGAGCTCGGCGACCGCGACCGCGTTCTTGCCGGGGCAGTTCGCGACGAACACGCCGCGCGACGAGCACGCGTCGAGATCGATCGTGTTCACGCCGGCGCCGGCGCGCACGACGAGGCCGAGCGCGTTGCCCGCCGCGACGTGCGCCGCCTCGACGCGGGTGGAGCGCACCACGAGCACGTGCGGATCGAAGCTGCGGATCGCCTCGGTGAGCGCCTCGCCGGAGACGTCCGCCTCGGCGCGCACCTCGAAGCCGCGCGACGCGAGGCGGACCCGCGCGCGATCGGGGAGCTTGTCGGCGAGCAGCACGCGCAAGCGGCACCTCCAGGCTCCCGATCCCTAAGGCGGGGGCCGATCGGTCGCAAAGGCCAGAAACGGGCAACGCGGACCGGCGCGGTGCCACCTCAATGGTGGTAGGGGTGGCCCGCGAGCAGCGTGAGCGCGCGGTAGATCTGCTCGTAGAGCACGATGCGCGCGAGCTCGTGGTTGAGCACGAGCGACGACAAGCGGATCGTCCGCCACGCCGACGCGCGCAGCGCCGGATCGTGACCGTAGGGGCCCCCGATCGCGAACACCAGCCGGTGCGCGCCGCCGACCTGGCAATCGCGGACCAGCGCGGTGAAGCCCGCGGTGTCGAGATCCTCGCCGCGCTCGTCGAGCACCACCAGCCGATCGCGCTCGGTGAGCGACGCGCGGAGCCGTGAGGCCTCGGCCGCGCGCACGGCGGCCTCGTCACCGCGATAGCGCTCCGCCTTCACGAAGGCCTCGTCGAGCCGCAGGTGGTGGCGGATCCGCTTGCCGTAGTCGGCCACCGCGGCGTCGGCCCAAGCATTCCCGCCCTTGCCGACCGTCAGGACGGCGACGCGCACGCAGAGGCCCGCTTAGAACGCGAGGTGGGCGGGCGTCTCGGGCGCGCCCGCGACCACCGGCACGGGCAGACGCGGCGCGTCGGCCCACAGCCCGTCGAGGTTGTAGAAGCCGCGCAGCGGCCCGTCGAAGATGTGGACGACCACGTCCCCGAAGTCCACGAGCACCCAGCGCCCGGACTCCTGCCCCTCCATGCCCTCAGCCACCCGGCCATGCTGCTTCTTGGCCACCTCGCGGACGTAGTCCGCGATGGCCTTGACCTGCCGGGGATTGGTGGCCGTACACAGCACGAACGTGTCCGTGTACGCGACCAGCTTGCGCATGTCGAGGATCACGAGGTCGAGGGCCTTCTTCTCCAGGGCAGCCTTGCTCAGTACCGTCGCGAGCTCGTCGGATCGAATGGTGTCCTCCACGGAACCGAGCGCCATCGAATCGAGCGCTCCACGGTCATTGTCGCCCCCCCAGGACGGGCAGGCAACCCCCGAGGGGGCAAAAAACGAGCGGCGGACGCGTGGGCATCCGCCGCCGATCGGCCCCGTTCGCCGAACCCTAGCTGCTGGGGACGGCGTAGCCGGTGAGCACGAAGTAGGTCACGCCGTCGACCTCGAGACGCTTGCCATCGACCGAGAGCCGCTGATCCGCGAGACCCTTCTCGGTCACCGTCTCGAGCACCTCGTTCGCGACCACGTTGACCGCGTCGGGACCCACCGTGAACGGCGCGGCGACGTGGCTGCCGAGCGCGTTGCCCGACGCGTTGAGGTGGCCCGTGAAGCTCCATGCGCTGCCCTCGGCGAGGACGCGCTGGGCCATCATGCCGGTGGTGTAGCTGCAGTTGGCGCCGACGAGGCTCGCCTTCTTGGCGCACGCGGTGGGATCCTTCTCGGAGACCGCGGCGAGCTCGGTGGCCGCAGGCGTCGCGGCAGAGGCCGTCTTGTCTCCCTTCGCCCCACCACAGGCGAGCGCGAGCCCCGGAGCGAGCAGACCAACAGAGAGCAGCGCGATCTTGACCATGGGACACCTCGTTCGAGCGGAGTGGGGCTCAGCGCCGTACGGCGAGAGTATGCCGCATCGCGCGGGGGACTCAACTGCTGCTGACACTCCATGACGAACGCAGACGCCGCGCTCACCGATCGAGGAGCGCCTTCGCGACCGTTCCGAGCAGCCCGCGCACCCCTTCGCCGGTGACCGCAGAGATGGCCAGCACGGTGCCGCCGGTGGCCTCGACCAGGCGCTCGATCAGCGCGGCGCGCTCGTCTTCGTCGATCAGGTCGATCTTGGTGAGCACGGTGAACCGGGGGCGCTCGAGCAGCTCGGGATCGTAGGCCTCGAGCTCGGCTTCGATCGCGTGCAGTCGATCGACCGGATCGTCATCGAGCTCCTCGCACGAGACGAGGTGGAGGTACAGCGCACACCGCTCGATGTGGCGCAGGAACTCGAGCCCGAGCCCCTTGCCCTCGCTCGCACCCTCGATGAGCCCCGGGATGTCGGCGACGACGAAGCCCTCGCCCGGGGAGAGCTGCACGACGCCCAGGTGCGGCACCAGCGTCGTGAACGGGTAGTCGGCGACGCGCGGGCGGGCCGCGCTGATCACCGAGAGCAGCGTGGACTTGCCGGCGTTGGGGAAGCCCAGCAGGCCCACGTCCGCGATCAGCTTCAGCTCGAGCCGCAGCCGCAGCTCGGTGCCCGGCTTGCCCTGCGTGGCCTTGGTGGGGGCCTGGCGGGTCGCCGACTTGAAGTGGATGTTGCCCAGACCGTACCGACCGCCCTCGACGCGCCACTGATCGCCCTCGGCGGCCAGATCGACGAGCAGGTCGTCGGTGGTCGCGTCGTAGATCATCGTGCCCACCGGCACATAGAGCAGGAGGTCTTCGCCGGCAGCCCCCGTCATCTGACGGTACATGCCAGCCTGGCCGTCGGCGGCCTTGTACAGCTTGTTCGAGTAGTAGTCCTGCAGGGTGTTCTTGCGGGTCGTGGCCTCGAACACCACGGCGCCGCCGACCCCGCCGTCCCCGCCATCGGGGCCGCCCAGCGGGACGTACTTCTCCCTGCGGAACGAGACGCAGCCGTCGCCTCCCTTTCCGGAGGCGACGGAGATCTCGATCTCATCGATGAACCGCATGAACCTCACCCCACCGGCCGGCTGGCCGGCGCGTCTACTCGGACGGGTAGACGGAGATGAGCTTGCGGTTCTTGCGGGTCTCGAACTTCACGACCCCGTCGACCGTGGCGAAGAGCGTGTAGTCACGCCCCTGACCGACGTTCTGACCGGGGTGGAACTTCGAGCCCACCTGCCGAACGAGAATGTTGCCCGAGAGGACGACCTCGCCGTCGTACCGCTTGACACCGCGGTACTGCGGGTTGGAATCGCGGCCGTTCCGGGTGCTGCCCTGGCCTTTCTTGTGCGCCATGGTTGGCTCCTGCTCCGGCCGATCAGGCCTGGATGTCCGTGATCTCGAGGGTGGTGTGGGAGTGGCGGAAGCCCTTGCGGACCCGCGTGCGCTTGCGGCGCTTGTACTTGAAGGTCATCACCTTGTCGCCCTTCTCGTGGGCGATGATCTTCGCCTTGACGGCGGCGCCCTCGACCGTGGGAGCGCCGACCTTGACGGTGTCGCCACCGACGAACAGGACGTCTCCGAGCGTGATCTCCGCGCCGATCTCCCCGTCGAGGCGGTCCACCGTGAGGGTGGCTCCCTTCTCGACGCGGTACTGCTTGCCGCAGGCTGCGACGATGGCGTACATCAGGAACTCCAGTGCTAGCCGCCCTGACCGAGGCGCCCTGCGAACAGCAGGGTCTTTCGAGGAGCCCGGGGCGAGCCGCTGGCACGTAAGGCGGCGCGCCCCCTGGTGTCAAGGATCACAGCACCCGCCGACCCAGCGTCATCCGCAGCGCGTCGAGCCGGAGCTGCACCTCCTCGGTCGACAGCTCGCGGAACCGGTCTGGCAGCATCCGCCGCGCGCTGCACTCGAACACCGCGAGCATCTCCATGAACTCGAGCATCCGCGTGTCCCGCGACGGGATGATGTCGTCGGCGGCGCCGTCGAGATCCTCCTGCGCCAGCACGTCGCGATCGTTCTCGGTGGCGCGCCCTGCCGCCGCGAGCAGCACCGCCTCGAGCTCGGCGGCGGAGTAGCCCTCGGTGGCAGCGACCGCGTGATCCCAACTCACCCCCTCGGCGAGCACGAGGCGGCTCTTGCGGACCAGCGCTTGGAAGATCTGCTCCCGCTCGGTGGACTCCTCGGGGAAGAAGAACGGGATCTTCAGATCGAAGCGGCCCGGGCGCTTCAGGTCGGCGTCGAGCTTGTCGGGCCGGTTGGTCATCATCAGGATCACGACGCGGCCGCGATGGCTCGTGTCGCTCATGAACTCCTTGAGCCGCGCGATGACGCGACTGGACGTTCCGGAATCGCCTTCGCTCGCCGACAGGCTGCGATCCGCCTCGTCGATGATCAGCAGGACGTACCCGAGCGCGTCGACCAGATCGAGGATCTTCTCGAGGTTGGCCTCGGTGGAGCCGACCCACTTCTCGCGAAAGTTCTTGAACTGCAGGCAGGTCAGCCCGGACTCAGCCGCGAACGCCTCGGCGACGAAGGTCTTGCCGGTGCCCATCGGGCCCACGAAGATCATCCCCATCGGCACGCGGTTGACGTGCCCGCGCTTCACGGCGTCGGCCACCCGCATCAGGTCGCGCTTCACGCGCTCCATGCCACCGACGTGCGAGAAGTTGTGCTTCGGCGCGACGAACTCGACCAGGCCGTGGCACTCCTGCTCGATGATGTCCTTCTTGCGCCGGTTGACCGAGCCGAAGTCGATCGGCACCTGGGTCTGCCGCGCCTCGCGCAGCAGCGCGCGGATCTGGATCAGCGACAGCCCGGCGGTGGTCTTGACCAGCTGCTCGGTGTCGATGCCCAGGTGCACCTGACTCAGGTCCTGCGCGGCGATGAACCGCCGGCGCATCGCCTCGTCCGGGAACGGCACCGAGATCGCCGCGAGCTGGGGGGAGGCGACGACGCGGCGCGACACCTCCGACAGGTGCTCGGCGAGCAGGATCACGAGGTTGTCGGTCTGCAGGAACACCGGATCGGAGGCCCAGCGCTGCAGCGTGACGAGGCTCGCGCGGTCGGACTCGGTCATGAACGACACGTCGCCGTTGGGTGCGATCATCTCGAAGAAGTCGATGATCACGCCGCTGCTGCTCGCCGGCGTCGTGATCAGCTCCTCGAGCAGCGGCAGCGCGCCGCTGCTCGCGATGGGGAGCGCGGCGAGCTTGTCCTGGCCGTCGAGCATCCGTCGCGCGTCGATCGCGCGCTGGAAGCGCTGCTCGTGCGCGCGATCGAGGAAGCACAGCCCCTGGGACAGGTTGTAGTAGACGACGATGTCGCGGGTGCGCCCGAGGAAGCGCTCCAGGAAGCCGCGCATGTCGTGCCACTGGACGGTCCCGTCGTCACCGGCGAGCGGCACCATGTCGCGGATGTTGCCGTGGACCAGGAACATGCTGGCCTGGCCCGAGATGTACCGGATGCGGAGCTCCTCGGCCCATGCGGGCAGGGACGGCGCCTGCTTCTCCACGCTTCCTCCACGGCGGGGGGTGGAAGTCGACCCCGCGCGCTAGTGTATGGCCGCGCTCCACGCGATGCACGGGGGCGACGGAGCGAATCGGGTTGGGTCGCCGCGAGCAGAACAAGCGCGAGAAGCGGGAGAAGCTCGACGCCGAGGGGCTGCGGATGTTCCTCGACCAGGGCTACGATCGCGCGTCGATCGAGCAGATCGCCCAGGCGGCCGGCGTGGCGCGCGGCACGTTCTACCTGTACTACCCGGACAAGCTCGCGCTGTTCGAGCACCTGATCGACCAGTGGTTCACGCCGGCGCTCGGGCTGCTGCGCGGGGTGCACGACGCGCTCGGCGAGGCGACCCAGCGCGCCGAGAGCCTGGCGATCTACGACGGGATGGCAGGCGACCTCGCGCTTCTGGGCCTGCAACACGCCGAGGTGGTGCTGCTGGCGTTCCGCGAGAGCCGCCACGCCGGCGAGGCCGGCGAGCGCATCCGCGCGAAGATGCAGCAGATCGAGGACGAGGTCGTCGGGCTGACGACGCTGGCGGCCGACCGCGGGCTGATCACCGCGGAGGATCCGCGCCTGACCGCGCTCGTGATCCTCGGCGCGGTCGAGAGCCTGTACTACGCGTTCCTGACGGGTAAGGACCTCGGCGACCCCGCCGCGCTCGCGCTGAACGTGGTGCGCCTGTTCGGCAAGGTGCTCGACCTGCCGTCCACTGCGCGCGACGGCTGATCGGCGCTGCTGGGGGCGGTCGACGGTCGGGCGGGACGCCTGTCGATTGATCACATCTCGGCGGCGGCCCGAGATCATGTGGGGCGGGCGTCCCGCCCGCCCGTCCTGACGGGAAGCC
>CAYQSE010000063.1:0-26541 GCA_964419905.1 uncultured Enterobacteriaceae bacterium | reverse complement strand
TGGGCCGGCCGTCCCGGCCGGCCAGCGCAGGGTCAGGTCGGCCGAGACGGCCGACGCACGACTTTGTTCTGCAGCAGGACCTGGCCCAGAGCCGTGGGCCGGCCGTCCCGGCCGGCCAGCGCAGGGTCAGGTCGGCCGAGACGGCCGACGCACGACTTTGTTCTGCAGCAGGACCTGGCCCAGAGCCGTGGGCCGGCCGTCCCGGCCGGCCGCATGGCCCGAAGGTCGCTCTCGCGCTGTCTCTTCGACCGGATCGCGCCGATCAGTTGCTCGCGCCGGACAGGAAGTCGGCGATCACCTCGAGCGACTGCTCCGGGTCATCGAGGCTGGCGCGTTCGGACTCGAAGAAGTCCAGATCGCGCTCGACGAGCGACAGCATCCACTTCGCGGCATCCCCGCCGTCCTGCGCGGCGGTCCACCGGTCCAGCTCGTCGTGGAGGCGGTCGAGACGCGCGTCCCCCATGCGGATCAGCAGGTCGCGCGCCTGCGCGATCTCCGCGTCCGAGAGCCGCCGCGGGGCCTCGAGGACGACGTTCGCGTCGTCCTCGGCGTCGAACTGGAACGGCTTGCCCATCGCGAGCGTCTCGCCGTCGAGGTCGATCGCGCGGGCCGCGCACGCCTGACCCACCGGCACCTCGACCATGAACCGGCCCTCGGGATCGGTCGGGAGGATGGCGCCGACCGGACAGCCGGCGACCGCGTAGCTCTCGTCGCCGACCACCCGGCCGCTGAGCACCACCCGCTCGGGCTCCGACCACGCGCACCGGCCCTCGCCCCACGCGACCTCGCCGACGACACGCCCGAACGCGCGCGCGGCGTCCCGTCCTCTGGGCGACTTCGTGATCACCCAGGTCTCGCCGCCCCGGATGAGGGCTGTCGCCTCTGAGCCGACCGTGAGCCGACCCTCGGGGATCCCCGAGGGCGCCGGGCAGCGGTGCGCGGTCTGATCGGGGAACAGCGCGGCGAGCGTCGCTGCGGGCGCCGGCGGGCGGTCGGTGGGCGCAGGGTCCACCTCGGTGACCTCGACCGGGCGAATCGACGGCATCGGCGGTCGCGGTGCGAGCGGCGGCCGCGTCACGGCGACGCTCGGCGGCGACGTCGCGAGGGTGGCTACGCCGCGGCCACCCAGCCACCACACACTCACCAAGACTGCCATGCCGGCAACGGCGACGGCGACCAGAACGCGGGTGGTCTTGGACTCCATGCAGGCACCCTACCAGCTCATCCGCGAGCCAGGGAAGATCGGGTGCGTCTGCCGACGACACGAGCGTGCTCCGCCATGCGCTCCAAGACGTGGGCCGGCCGGGCCGGTCTCGGCCCCCTTCGCGTGGCGGGACCCGCGTGGTTGAATGGGACATGCCTCGGAGCCGCTTCGTGAACGTGCTGGTGGTGGTGTTCGCCGTGCTGGCCGTGCTCGGCGGCGCGCTCGCCTGGTTCACCGCGCCGCCGCCGCGTCCACGGGCTCAGGAGGGGGCCGTGCTCCCCGGCGGTGCCGTCGTCGCGTTCTCGGAGGGGTACCGGGTCAGCTTCTACGGCATCGAGCGGCTGCACCCGTTCGTCCTCACCAAGTCCCGCCAGGTCGCGCAGCACCTGGTCGCGGAGGGGCTGGTGCCGCGGGACGGGTTCGCGGTGACCGACGAGGTGGACGCGGCGCTGCTCGCGTCGGTACACGACGCGGCCTACCTGGCCGAGATCTCCGACCCGCGCGCGTTGGGTGAAGCGCTCGAGGTCCACGTCCCCTCGTTCCTCCCGCGGTCGGCGATCGAGCGCCGGGTGCTGGGGCCGTTCCGACGTCAGGTGCAGGGCACCGTCGTGGCCGCGCGCGCCGCGCGCATGCACGGGCTCGGCGTGAACCTGGGGGGTGGCTTCCACCACGCGCGCCCGGCGATGGGGCACGGCTTCTGCGTGTATGGGGACGTCGCCGCGGCGGTCGCGGCGCTGCGCGCGGATGGTTTCGCCGGTCGGGTGCTGATCGTGGACACCGACGCGCACCAGGGCGACGGAAACCACGCGTTCTTCGCCGAGGACTCCTCGGTGTTCAGCCTCTCGCTGCACCAGGAGGGGATCTTCCCGCAGCCGCGCCTGAGGGGCGACGTGGACGTCGATCTCGCCGCGGGCACGGACGACGCGAACTACCTGGAGGTGCTCGCGTGGGCGCTCGCGCGCGCGCCGGACGACGCCGCGTTCGTGTTCCACGTCGCTGGCGCGGACGTGCTCGCCGACGATCCGCTCGCGGGCCTCGGCCTCGGCCCCGAGGGCCTCGTCGCGCGTGATCTGGCGGTGCTCCGCTGGGCGCGTGCGCGTGGCCTGCCGGTCGTCCACCTGCTCGCGGGCGGCTACGGCCCCTCTGCGGCGCGCGCGCAGGCCCTGAGCGTCGCCGCGCTGCTCCGTGAGGTCCGCGACCACCCGATCGCACGCCCCTGAACCGCGACCGCTGGGCACGTCGCGCCGGCGGCTGCACTGGTCCTGGCGGCCGGCCGGGACGGCCGGCCCACGTCTTGGGAGGCGTGGCGAGGCGGCTGGGGCGGCCGGGCGGGACGCCCGCCCCACATGATCTCGGGCCGCAGCCAAGATGTGTAGGATCGACAGCCGGGACGGCCGGCCCACGTCCGGGGAGGCGCGGCGAGGCGGCTCAGGCGGTCGGGTCGACGGCGGCAAGGCGCTCGGCGCGTGCGGCGCCGAGCAGCGTTCGGTCCGCGCAGACGAAGCGGACGGGCAGGCCCTCCTCGGCGAGGAAGAGCGCGCTGGCCAGATGGATGGCGTCGGCGCTACGCAGCGGGTGGTTGGTGACCAGGCGCGCGACGATCTCGAGGACCCGCGCGTCGAGGCGGACCGTGACGAGCGCGTCGTGGTCTCGGACGAAGGCAGCGCGCAGGGCCGTGTGCTCGGCGTCGTCGAGGAGGCCCTCCCGACGACGGCGGGCGAGCGTGGCGAGCAGCTCGGGCCAGACGAGCACCGAGGAGGCCACGGTGTCTGCATCCCGAACCAGGGCGAGCATGGCGTCGGAGCCCAGCTCATCGACGTAGAGCTTCACGAGCGCGCTCGTGTCGGCGTAGAGCGCGGTCAACGGCGATCCTCGATGACCATCGCGGCGGCGGTGTGGCCGCGTGACGGCGCGCGCGGTCCGGAGAACGCGCCGTCACGCTGAATGGCCGCGCGCACGGCGCCGCGCGCCGCGAGGTCGGCGACGATCGCCCGGTGATCGGAGGAGGGGAGGTCTGCCAGCGGCACGAGCGCGGCGATCGGTCGTCCGCCGCGGGTGACGACGACTCGCTCCCCGCCCTCGGCCCGGTGGAGCCACGCAGAGAGCGCGTTCTTGAGCTCGCGGGTGCTGACCTCGGCCACGGGGCCTCCAGGGATGCATGGTGTGGCTACTGTAGCCACATACCCGCGAAGTCTCAAGCGCGTGGTGACAACTTCTGGCGGTAGAGGCCGATTCAGGAGGTGCGGGTCGTCAGCCCCGGGGCTTGTCGATCGCGTCCCGCCAGTCGTCGGGGAGCGGCGGCGGCGGGGGTACGTCGAAGCCGGGGTAGCGCGCCCAGGCGCGCGGGTTGAGGCGTCGGAACCGGGCGCGGGCCGCGGGGGTATCGGACAGGTCGGGATCGCGGGCGCCCCACAGCATCGCGAGGAACACGGCGAGGAAGCGCATCAGCTCGGGCAGGTCGGCGAGTCCGTAGAGCAGCACCGCGAGGCGACCGGGCTCGGTGGGGAGCGGCGCGGGCGCGTAGCCCTGCTCGGCGAGCCCGCCCCGGTTCAGCGCCTCGACGAGGCGCAGCGCGCGCGGGTCCCAGCGGTCCCAAGTGGGCTCGGGTGGCTGCAGCGGCAGCGCCGCGGCGGCGAACCACGGCACCGGCGGCGTGTCGTCGGGCTCGGGCGCGTGCAGGTGGTGCGCGAGCACGCGCGCGTCGAACGGCTCGCCGATGTACGCGAGCACGCGCTCCATCGTGGCGCGCGGGTGGGCCAGCAGGTCCTCGAGCCGGATCTCGAGGATCCGGTCGCGGTAGGGCGCGACCTGCCGGCGCTCGGCCTCGCACAGCAGCGAGCACGCGAGCAGGCTGCGCGACGCCCACGGCATCCAGGTCAGCGAGTCGACGACGCCTCGGGGATCCCGCACGACCCGGATCACGCGCGCGTCGGGGAAGTCGCGGAACAGCCGATCGAGGTTGCCGGAGTGGCTCGGCGTCTTGTCGCCGAAGCGCACCTTGCCGTACCGCGCCGCCTGCGCGCGCATGATGTCGGCGTAGAAGGCGGGCAGGTCGGCCCAGTCGAGCGGGTCGGGCAGCGCGGCCAGCAGCGGGCGCGGGTCGAGCCGCAGCCAGCGGAACGAGAACGTGCGGACGTAGTGCGCGACGAATGCCTTCGCGCCGCGGCGCTGTGCGAACGGCGCCTCCCACACCCAGAACGACGCCTCGTGGGTGAGGTGGATGCGCGGGTGCGCGCACAGCATCCGGCGCAGCAGCGTCGTGCCGGATCGCCCGGTTCCGATCACGAACACCGGCGGGAGCGACTCGGGTGCGTCCATGGCCTCCCTCGGGCGGACCGCCGCAAGCTAACCCCGCGCGGCGTCGCGGCGGTCGCGTCGTGTAGGATCGCGCCCGGGCCGCGCGTGCGGCGCGCAGGTGGGTGGCCATGACCTCGGTGTACGTCGAGCCGACCGGACGCCGCATCGCCCCGTTCGGCGACGCGCCGGGCGAGGTGCCGATCGCGAACCGCCCGCTCGCGGTCTGGCAGGCCGAGATGCTCGCCGACGCGGGGCTCGTGCGGGTCGACGCGCCAGTCCCACCGTGCCTGATCGTGCCCGACACGCTGTTCGCGACCGGCGAGGTGCTACGACGCCTCGTGGCGGGCGCGGGCGGCCGCAACGCGGTGCTCGGGCTGGCCACGTCACGGTTCGGGGAGGGGACGGCGCATGTCCAGCCGGGCGTCCACGCGGTCGACGGCGGGTGGCGCTTCGACGCCGTCCGCTTCGTCAGCGGCGGCGACGAGGCGCCTGTGGTCGTGTTCGTCGATCCCGACGAGCAGCTCTTCACGCTCAAGCTCCCCAAGGTGTTCGGCGGCGACGGCGAGACCGCGATCGCGCTGCCGCGGCATCCGGTGATCACGCTGCACCACTGGGTGCACATCCTGTGGGCGAACCAGGCGGCGGGCAGCCTCGAGGTACGCCGGGTGCCGCGGTGGCGGGGCGTGCTGCGCGTGCTGTGGGCGGTGATCCGCGCGCGCTCGCTCAACCGCTGGCGCGTGCTCGGCAAGCTGAACACGATCGGGCGCGGCTGCGACATCCACCCCACCGCGATCATCGAGGGGAGCACGCTGGGCGACAACGTGACCGTCGGCCCGCTCGCGCGGGTGCTGTTCAGCCGGGTCGGCGACGGTGCGAACATCCTGCACGGCGCGCACGTCGAGGCGAGCACGATCGGCCCCGGCGCGTCGGTCGCGCAGCTCAGCGGGGTGCGCCTGTGTGTGCTCTACGCCGACGCGTTCTCGGGCCAGACGCTGGTGCAGGCGAGCGTGCTCGGGCGCGGCGTCGTCACCACTCAGGCGTCGTATGCCATCGATCTGAACTTCGACCGGAACATCCGGGTGCCGCTCGACGGCGCGCTGCACGACGCGGGCACGCGGTTCCTCGGGTCGGCGTTCGGACACGGCGCGCGGATCGGCACAGGCGTGTGGCTCGCGAGCGGCCGCGCGATCCCGAACGGCGCGTTCGTGATGCGTGACCCGCGCGGCGTGATCGCGCACGTCCCCGAGTCGGCGGGCGAGGCGCCGCTGATCAACGTCGAAGGCCGACTTCGGCCGATCGAGGGATAGCCCGGTCGCGGATCACGCACGTCATTCCCCCCTGTGGGATGTCGCACAGGTGCGGCGTATTGTCGCACAGGTGCCCTCGGTCGGACGACGGAAGCCAGCGCGCCCAGCGATCGCGTGAAGCCGGGTTTTCGTGATCTCGGGTGCTGGCACGGGGATTGCTCAACGGACGTCGACGTCCACTGAAACCCTGGAGGGTAGCCATGCGTGAGGACACGAAGAAGGCCGCGGCAGCGATCGATCCATCCCAGGAGGTCATCGACCTCGGCACGCGGCGCGCGTTCCTGCGTGGGCTCGGCGTGATGGTCGGCGGCGGCGCCGTCGCGTGGAACCTGGGTGGCTGCGCCGACAGCCCGACCCCGCCGGCTCCGGTCGCCGCGAAGTCGAAGGTGCACGTCGATCCGGGGGAGCTCGACAGCTACTACGGCTTCTGGTCGGGCGGGCAGTCCGGTGAGATCCGCATCCTCGGCGTGCCCTCGATGCGCGAGCTGAAGCGGGTGCCGGTGTTCAACGCCGACTCGGCCACCGGCTGGGGCTACACCGACTTCAGCAAGAAGCTGCTCGGCGGACGCACGCAGGGGGACACCCACCACGTCCACCTCTCGTACACGGACGGCACCTACGACGGGCGCTACGTCTACGTGAACGACAAGATGTCGGCCCGGCTCGCCCGCGTTCGCATCGCGACGATGGAGGTCGACAAGATCGTCGACATCCCGAACAGCCAGGGCACGCACGGCATCTTCCCGCAGCGGCACAAGACCGGCCTCGTGCTGTGCAACTCGGAGTTCCGCATCCCGCAGCCCAACGACGGCCGCGACATGGACGATCCCACCCAGTACTTCGGCATGCACACCGCCATCGACGGCGAGACGATGGAGGTGGTCTGGCAGTGCATGGTCAACGGCAACATGGACCTGTGCGCGACCGACTACCAGGGCAACTACAGCTTCGCGACCTGCTACAACTCCGAGGGCGGCGTCCGGCTCGAGCAGATGATGGGCGCCGATCAGGACTGGCTCTACGTGTTCAACCTGAAGGCGATCGCTGCGGCGGTCGCCGAAGGGCGCACGATGACGGTCGGCGGCTCGCCCTACCCGGTGGTCGACGGACGCGGCGGCGACAACGCGTTCGTGCTGCGCATCCCGGTGCCGAAGAGCCCGCACGGCGTGAACGTCAGCCCGGACGGCAAGTACGCGATCTGCTCCGGCAAGCTGTCGCCGACCTGCTCCGTGGTCCAGATCGACAAGATCGCGGACGCGTTCGCCGGCAAGATCAAGCCGCGCGACTGCGTGGTCGCCGAGCCCGAGGTCGGCCTCGGGCCGCTGCACACCGCGTTCGACGGCAAGGGCAACGCCTACACCTCGATCTTCATCGACTCGGTGATGACGAAGTGGAACATCGACCTGGCGATCCGCGCGTTCAAGGGCGAGGCGGTCGACCCGATCATCGAGAAGCTCGACGTGCACTACCAGGTCGGGCACACGAACGCGTCGATGTCCGAGACGAAGGACGCCGACGGCAAGTGGCTCGTGGCGCTGTGCAAGTTCAGCAAGGACCGGTTCCTCAACGTCGGCCTGCTGCACCCCGAGAACGACCAGCTCATCGACATGACGCTCGACAAGCTCAAGGTCGTGCACGACGGCCCGACCTACCCCGAGCCGCACGACGCGGTGATCGTGCGCACCGACCTCATCCACCCGCTCAAGATCCAGGACCGCAAGGACGACCGGTTCCGCATGTACGAGGAGTGGGCGAAGGAGGACGGCATCACCAACCTGCTCGGCGGCAACCAGGTGATCCGCAAGGGGCCGGGCAAGGTGCGCGTGTACATGACGAGCATGGCACCCGCGTTCAACCTGCAGGAGATCCGCGTCAAGGCGGGCGACGAGGTGCAGATCATCGTCACCAACATCGACAACGTCGAGGACGTGGCGCACGGCTTCGCGGTCTGCCAGCACGACGTGAACTTCCTGATCAACCCACAGGACACCCAGTCGGCGACGTTCATCGCCGGCTCGCCGGGCGTCTATTGGTACTACTGCACGTGGTTCTGCCACGCGCTGCACCTCGAGATGCGCGGGCGCCTGTTCGTCGAGCCCGCCTGAGGTCACCATGTCCTGGCTGTTCGCCATCCTGCTCTTCCTGGGCGTCGCGTATGCCCAGGAGGGGCCGGGCCTGGAGTGCCTCGCCACGGATCCGTGCGAGGAGGTGCTTCCCGGCGCGGTCCGCTTCGAGCGCGTCCCCGGCAAGCCGTACGCCGAGGGCTTCGACGCGTCCGGCGCGCGGGTCGGCTGGATCGTGCTCTCGAACCACGTCACCGACATCAAGGGCTACTCCGGAAAGCCGCTCTCCACGCTGGTGGGCGTCGACCCGGAGGGCGTGGTCACCGGCGGGCGGGTGGTGTCGCACTCCGAGCCGATCCTGCTGGTCGGGATCCCCGAGTCCGACCTGCACGACTTCGTGCGTGAGCACGTCGGCGTGCACGTCGACGACAAGGTGGTCGTCGGGCGCGGCACCGCGCAGTCGGACCGCGTCGTCGACGTCGTGTCTGGTGCTACGGTCACCGTGCTCGCGCAGAACCGCACGATCATGGAGAGCGCGCGGCTGCTCGCGCAGGACGTCGGCGTCATCCAGGCGACCCGGCACCTGAAGGGGAGTTGGATCCCCGACGACCGCGCGTGGACGTGGAAGGAGCTCGAGCGCCGCAAGGTGTTCGGGCGCCTCACGGTGGGCGAGGAGGTGATCGGCGCCAGCGGCGAGGTGGACCTGTTCTTCACGATCGCGGACGCGCCGCAGGTGGGGCGCGCGCTGCTCGGCGACCGCACCTACGCCGTCGCGATGGAGAAGCTCGGCGAGGGCGAGCACCTCATCGTCATCCTCAACCGCGGCGAGGGGTCGTTCAAGGGCTCCGGCTTCGTGCGTGGCGGCATCTTCGACCGGATCCGGCTCGACCAGGGCCTGACCACGGTGATGTTCACCGATCTCGACTACTGGAACCTGCCCGCCATCCAGGCGGAGGGCTCGCCCGCGTTCCGCGAGGGCGGGCTGTTCATCGCGCGCTCCCCGTCGATCGACCCCGGACGCCCGTTCTCGCTCGTGTTCCTCGGCAACCGCTTCACGCTGAAGAAGGGGTTCGCGCGCGACTTCCAGTCGTTCGAGGCGACCCACCAGATGCCGCGCTCGGTCTACCGGGTCGAAGAGCTGACCGGCGAGCAGCTGATGTGGCGCAGCGCGTGGGCTGGCCGCACCCCGGTCGTCGTCGCGGTGGTGCTGTACTTCGTGGGCATCCTCGCGCTGTTCGCGGCGCGGCGGTGGACGTCGGGCTCGATGGCGCGCCTGCAGCGCATCCACACCTCGGTGCTGATCGCGTCGTTCGTATTCCTCGGGCTGTGGCTGCACGTGCAGCCGTCCGTGACGCAGCTGCTCACGCTGGCGGGCTCGATCGTGGGCGAGTGGCGGTGGTCGCTGTTCCTGTCCGATCCGCTCGTGTTCGTGAGCTGGATCTTCATCGCGGTGGGCCTGGTGCTGTGGGGCCGCGGCGTGTTCTGCGGGTGGGCGTGCCCGTACGGCGCGATGTCCGAGCTGCTGTTCAAGCTCGGCAAGCTGTTCAAGGTGCCCAGCTACGAGCTGCCCGACGCGGTGCACTACCGCGCGCGCTACCTGCGCTACGGCGTGTTCGCGGTGCTGCTCGCGACCTACCTCGCGAGCCCCGAGACCGGCGAGAAGATGGCCGAGATCGAGCCGTTCAAGTCCACGTTCTTCGTGCCGTTCTGGACGCGCCACGCAGGCCTCGCGGCGTGGTGGCTCGTGCTCGCGGGCGCGTCGGTCGTCTGGTACCGCCCGTTCTGCCGCTACCTCTGCCCGCTCGGCGCGGCGCTCGCGCTGCCGAGCAGCTTCCGCCTGTCGGGGCCCTATCGGCGCGACTTCTGCACCAAGTGCAAGATCTGCTACAAGGGCTGCGAGCCGCGCGCGATCGACTACAAGACCGGCAAGATCGACCCGCGCGAGTGCCTGAACTGCTGGGAGTGCGAGGCCAACTGGCGCGACGACTACGTCTGCCCGCCCTTGGTCAAGACCAGGCGCGAACGCGAGAAGGAGCAGGCGGCATGATCGGACTGCTCACCGGCGTCTCGGTGGCGGCCACGCTCGTGGTCGGTCAGGACGCGCCGAGCGTGGCCGAGGCGCTCGCGCTGGCGATCGACCACGACGTGATCGTGGTGCCCGAGGGCACCTGGCCCGGCCCGGTGCGGGTCGACAAGGCGGTGACGCTGCGCGGTCCCGGCGTGATCGACGGCGGCGGCACGGGCACGGTCATCGTCGTCTCGGCGCCCGGCGCCATCCTCGACGGGCTCTCCGTTCGTGGCAGCGGGCAGGACCTGGCGACCACCGACAGCTGCGTCTACTTCGAGCCCACGGCCGTCGGCGCGGTCGTGCGCGGGTCGACGCTGTGGGACTGCGCGTTCGGGATCTGGGTGCACGAGACCCGTGAGGTGCGGGTCGAGAACAACGAGATCCGTGGCTTCGCCGGCGTACACCCGTCGAACCAGGGCAACGGCATCCAGCTCTTCGACAGCAGTCACCTCGTCGTCGTCGGCAACCGCGTCACACAGGCGCGTGACGGCATCTATGTCAGCGCCACGGAAGACAGCCTGATCGCGGATAACCACGCGACCGGGGTGCGCTACGGCATCCACTACATGTACTCGTACGACAACACGATCCGCGGCAACGTGATGACGGGCAACGTCGGCGGGATCGCGCTGATGCAGAGCCGGCGGCTGACGGTGGTGGGCAACGTCGCGTCGGGCAACGAGCGGCGCGGCATCCTGTTCCGCGACGCGCTCGAGTCGACGATCCGCGGCAACCGCGTCGAGCACAACGGCGAGGGGTTCTTCTTCTTCTCGTCGCTCGACAACGTGATCGAGGGCAACGTGGTCGCGCACAACCAGGTGGGCGTGCGCGTGTGGGCGGGCACGCACCGCAACGTGGTGCGCGGCAACAGCTTCGTCGGCAACGGGCAGCAGGTGCTCTACGTGGCCGCCGCGGACCAGTCGTGGGGCGACGCGCAGGGCGGCAACCACTGGAGCGACTACCTGGGCTGGGACCAGGACGGCGACGGGCTCGGCGACCGCCCCTACCGGGCGGGCACGTTCACCGCGAACCTGCTCTACCGCTTCCCATCCGCGGTGCTGCTGCTCAACAGCCCCGCGCTCGAGCTGCTTGGCTATCTCCAGGCGCGGATGCCCGCGCTGCGCACGCCGTCGGTCGTCGACGCGCGGCCGTTGATGAGGCCCCCCGCCGTACTGGCGCCGGAGGAGTGATGGATCTACGCATCCAGGACGTGGCGGTGCACTTCGGCAAGGTCGAGGCGCTGCGCGGCGTGTCGCTCGCGCTGTCGCCGGGGCGCACCACCGTGCTCGTCGGGCCGAACGGCGCGGGCAAGTCCACGTTGATGGGCGTGTTGCTCGGGCTGACGCGGCCGGATCGCGGGACGGTGCTCGCGAACGGGCACGAGGTCGCCTCGCCGCGCCGCGCCGCCACCCGCGAGTTCCGCGCCCGCACCGGGTATCTGCCCGAGGCGCCGGCGTTCTCCGACAACCTCTCGGGCCGCCAGGTGCTGCGCTTCTTCGCGTCGGCGCGGGGCACCGCGAAGGCTGCGGTGGACACCGCGCTCGAGCGGGTCGGGCTGACGGCGGCGGCCGATCGCGCGGTCGGCGGCTACAGCCGCGGGATGCGGCAGCGGCTCGGGCTGGGCGTCGCGATCCTCGCGAGCCCCGACCTGCTCATCCTCGACGAGCCGACGGGCGGGCTCGATCAGCAGGGCCTCGCGGTGCTGTGGTCGGTGCTGGACGAGTGGCGCGAGGCGGGGCGCACCGTGCTGCTCTCGACCCACGAGGTCGCGTTGATCGAGCGCCGCGCCGACGACCTGTGCATCCTGCGGCAGGGCGTGGTGCAGGCGTCCGGGACGCCCGACGCGCTCCGTCGCGCCGCCGGGCTGCCGGTGCGCGTGCACCTGTCGACGCCCGGGTCGGCCGCGGCGCAGGCGCTCGCCGAGCGCCTCGCCCCGCACGGCGAGATCTCGCTCGCCGAGCGCGGCGTGGGGCTGATCGTCGCGCCCGATCGGCTGCTGCGGCTGATGGCGACGCTCCAGGGCGTCGAGCTCGACGGCCTGCGCGTCGAGGAGCCCGGTCTGGATGAGGTCACCCAGCAGATCCTCGGAGGAGCCCCATGGGACGCGTCGGCCGTGCACTGATCCTCCACGAGCTCTCCGAGCGCCTGCGCGACAAGTGGGTGATCGTGAGCACCGGGCTGTTCGCGCTGCTCGCGGTCGCGATCACGCTGTATGGGCGCGCGTCGATGGACACCGCCGCGGTGGTCACCGCGCCCAGCCTCGTCACGCTGTGCGGTCTGCTCGTGCCGCTCGTCGCCCTCGTGCTCGGCCACGACGCGATCGTCGGCGAGCGCGAGCGGCATACGCTCGGGCTGCTGCTCTCGCTGCCGGTGTCGCGCGGCGAGGTGCTGCTCGCGAAGTTCCTCGGCCGCGCCCTCGCGCTGTGCGCCGCGATCGGGCTGGGCCTGGGCGGCGCGGCGCTGCTGCTCGACGGCGGGCGCCAGCTCCTCCTGCTCTCGCTGATCCCGTCCACGCTGCTGCTCGGCGCGGCGTTCCTGTCGATCGGCGTGCTCCTGTCCACGCTCACCGCGCGCCACGCGACCGCGACCAGCCTGGCGGTGGTGGTGTGGTTCCTGTTCGTGTTCTTCTACGACCTCGGCCTGCTCGGGCTGATGGTCGCGACCGACGGCGCCGTGAGCCAGGGCACCGTGGCGTGGATGGTCCACCTCAACCCCGCCGGGCTGTACCGGACCGCGCTGATGGCCCGCCTGATCGGCGAGGCGACGCTGGGCGATCTCGGCCTCGCCGTCGCGCTGCCCGGCCCGGGCGTGCGCGCCGCGCTGTGGGCCGCATGGATCGGCGGCCCGATCGCGCTGGGCGCGGCGCTCCTCCTCGGCCGCCGCTCGGTGACGGCATGATCGCGCTGTGGCTCGCGCTCATGGGCTGCGGCGGCCCCGCAGCGACCGTGGTGGACACGTCTGCCCAGCCGATCGGGCTCGCCGAGTGCGCCGTGTGCGGCATGGTCGTCGCCGAGCAGCCCGCGCCGCGCGGTCAGGCCGTCCACCGCGACGGCACCCGCGCGCACCTGTGCAGCCTCGGCGACCTGCGCGCCTACGTCCAGGTCCCGAACCCGCGGGGCGCGCCGCTCGCCATCTACGTCGAGACGCTGCCCGCGGACGACCTCGCCCTCACCACGGCGCCGCACGCCTGGACCCCTGCCGACGCCGCCCACTACGTCTCGGCACCCGACCGCGGCACGATCATGGGCCACCCGCTGCTCGCCTTCGCCGACCGCACTCTCGCAGAGTCCGTCGCCGCCGCGACGAGCCAGTCGGTCCTCACCTGGACCCACCTGCGCGAGACCCCGTTCTCCCAGGTCCCGTAGCCCCGCCCACGCCGCCCCGAACGGGCAGGGGCACGGTCATGGGCAGGGGAGGAGCACCGCGCGCTACGGGCTCCTATCGGGCGCGGTAGGCGACGATCCGCGGATCTTCGAGGTAGGCGGCGGCGAGCGCGCGGGTGAGCGGGTAGGGGTCGAGCGCCGCGGGCGCGATGCCGTCGAGGCCCCCGCCGAGGATCTGCAGCGTCTGAAGGGCTACCACAATGTCGGCGATCGACATCGCGTCGCCGAGCAGGAACGGCCCACCCGAGCGCGCGATCAGCGACTCGACGTGCGCGTAGGCGCGCACCATCGGCCCCTCGGCGAACACCGCCCGCAGCGCCAGCTTCTTCTCCATGTCGCGCTCGTACAGGCTCGGGAGCAGCGCGTTGGACAGCGTGTCGTTGAACGTGTCGAGCGCGCTGTCGACGATCAGCGCGTCGAGCGGATCCGCCGGGTAGAGGCCCGCGTCACCCAGCCGCGCGGCGTAGCGCAGCATGGCCGCGGTCTGCGGGAGCTTCAGCCCGTCCACCGTCAGCACCGGCACGCTGCCCAGCGGGAACGCGCCCGCGGCCTTGTGGGCGCCGAACTCGGAGAACGCGAGGCGGTGGTCCTCGAACGGGATCCCGCCGATCGTGAGCGCGACGCGCACCGACTCGGCGCGCCCCGGCGCGTTGAAGTACGTCAGCTCGATCTTCGACATCGGGAGTCCTGCAGCGGCCGCGACGGGCGCCCTGCACGTCGGCGCCGAAGCGGTATCGCCGCGTGCGCGCCCGGGCAACGGGGGTTCCCTTCAGGTCAGCGCGTGCCGCGCTCCTCGGCGTAGAGCCGCGACACGAACTGGCCGCCCTCGGTCGCCCGGTAGCGCGTCACGAGCGCCTGCATGGGCGGAGAGAGCCGCGCGAGCGCCGGCAGCGGCGTCCCGTAGTTCGTCGGCAGGACCAGCGGTGCCAGCAGCGCGGCGAACGTGAGGTCGGCCGCGGTGAACCGATCGCCCATCAGGAAGCGCCGCCCGTCGGCCAGCCGCTCGGCGACGAACGCCAGCTCTGCGTCGATGCGGGCCTCGGCCGCGGCCGCCTTCGCCGCGGTCAGCCCGAGCCCCCGCTGCATCAGGGCCCGGATGAGCGGGAACGACGCGCGCAGCGCCGCGCGCTCGACGCGCCCGAGCCCGTGCCCGAGCACGCCCAGCGTCAGCGCGCGATCCGGGAGCAGGTGGAAGTACGCCAGCCGCCGCACCTGTGGCCCGAGCTTCTTCCCGAACCGCGCCTCCAGCGCCTCGACCTCCGCCCGCGCCGCTGCGTCGTCGGGATACAGCCGGTAATCCGGTGGCACCTCGGCGTCCAGGTGCTTCAGGATCGCGGCCGAGTCCGCGATCGCGCGGTCGCCGTCGACCAGCACCGGCACCAGGTTCGTGCGCGCCAGCCGCTGCGTCCACGCCCGATGCAGCAGCGGCGCGTGCACCTCCTCCACCCACGCCCGCCCCTGCCGGTCCAGCGCCCACCGGGCCTTCTCGCAGTAGTGACTCGGCGCGATCGTGATCAGACGCAGCCCATCCGACAAGCACACCTCCCAGGCGGGGTCAGGTTGTTCGGTCCGACTCGCATGACTATCGAAACCGGACTTGCCAAGCCAGAAGGCGCGCGGGACAGGTTGTTCGATCCGACCTGTTCATCGTAGGCGATGGATGGGGATCGAGGCTGCTGGTCCCGCCCGCGATCAGAATCCGCGACGAATACACGGGTCGCGCCACTCGCCGGGCGTATCATGGGACGTGAAGGGGGCCTGTGTTGACGGGAGAACCCTCGCGGCCCGCCGGGCCGCTCCTGGGGCGTCTCGACACGCTGCGACACATCGTCGAGGCGCTGGGCGAGGGTGCGTGCATCGTCACCCTCGTCGGGTTGGGCGGGATCGGAAAGACGCGCCTCGCGCATGCGGTCTACCAGGGATGGGACGGGCCGCGCGCGTTCTTCGATCTGACCGCAGCGGCAGGGGCGGACGATCTGATCGCCGCCGTGGCGCTGGGCCTCGGCATGAAGCACGCGCCGCCCGCGACGCTCGCTGCGCGCTTGCGCGACCTCCCGCCGCACCTGATCGTGCTCGACAACCTCGAGTCGATGGGGGAGGACGCGCACGTCCTCGTCGGCAGACTCAGCGACGAGGCCCCCGCGCATCGCTGGCTGGCGACCTCACGCGTCCCGCTCCATCTCGTCGGAGAGCGCGTGATCCCCGTCCGACCGCTCCCCAGCCCGGACGCGATCGCGCTGTTCGTCGACACCTGCCGCCGCCGTGGCGCCACCGTGGAGCCCACACCCGCCATCGCGGAGCTGGTCGGTCGCGTGGACTGCATCCCGTTGGCGGTGGAGCTGTTCGCGGCGTGGGTGCCCGCGCTGGGGATCGACGCATTGTCAGACCCCACCGTCGCACCGCTGAACTGGCTCGCCTCCGACGAGCTGGGGCGCCGGGACCCGCAGCGCAGCGTGCGTGCCATCCTGGCGTGGTCGTGGAGTCGATTGCCGCCGCAGGCGCAGGACGCGCTCGCGATCGCGTCCGTGTTCAACGGGGGCGCAAGCGTCCCGACCTTCCTGCGCGTTGCGGTCGGCGACACCGGGGTTCGAGGTGCCGAGGTGTTGCGCGCCCTGGTCGACGCCCAGCTGGTCGTCCTGCGCGACCAGCGCGTCCGACTGTATGAGACGGTCCGCGCATACGCGGCCGAACGACTGGAAGAGCACGGTCGGACCGAGGAGGCGGTGCGCAGCCACGCGGCCTACTTCGCGGAGGTGGCGGCGCCGTGGCGTGTGGTCGTCGAGACGCGTGGCGATGTCGAGGCGTGGTCACACCTCGCGGCGGAGTCGAGCAACCTCCTGGCGGCCTTCGACCGGAGTCTCGAAACCGATCCGGACCTTGCGGCTCGGCTCCTGCTCTGCATGGTGCCCGAGCTGCTGCGCAGGGGACCGTCGCCCATCCTCGGGCGCCGCCTGGACGCGCTGCTCGGGCGACCGGAGCGGCTGTCCGCGTCTCGATGCGCGGAGATTCTGCTCGCGCGCGGGACCCTACACTGGGCGCGTCTGGACCTGAAGGGCACCATCGCGGATCTCCGTGAGTCGGACCGCCTCGCCCGGCTCGGCGGTGACACTGCGACGCGCGCCGCAGCCCTCGATCACCTCGGGCGGGTCCAGGCTTCGTGTCGGGCCTTCCCTGACGCGATCGAGAGCTATCGGGCGGCGAGCGCGTGCTTCACGTCGCTCGGAGACGAGACGAGCGCGCTCTCGGCACGAGCGCGGGCCGCACGGGTCCAGGCGTGGCAGGGAGCGCTCGATATCGACGCGTGCGCGCACGCGCTCCGGGCTGCGAGCGCGGCGCAGGCTGCCGCCGGAGACCCGAGGACGGCGGCTGCGTTTCGGACCTACCTCGGGGACATCCTCGAGGGCGCTGGGCGGTTCCAGGAGGCGGAGGCGGAGTTCCTGCGCGCGGAGGAGATCTATCGGGCGTGTGACGACGACATCGGGCAGATCATCGTCAGCTACTGGCTGGGACGGCTCGCCTGCCTGAAGGGAGAGTCGGCGCGTGCCGAGCGCTTGATCGTCTCGTCCCTGGAGCGGAGCAGAAAGGTGGGCTACCGCGTGATCGAGTACAGCGCCGCAAGGCTGCTGGCCGTCGTCGCGCACACCGAGGGTCGACTTCAGGAGGCGGCGGACCACTACGCGCGGATCGCCCCGATGGACACGGGGCTCGAGACGTGGAAGGTCTGGGCTGCCGCGCTGGACGCGAGCCAGGGCTTCGTGGAGCGCGCGACCGCGACCTTCGAGGCGCTCGAGACCGTGGAGGACAAGGCGATGGACGCCGCGACCGTCGCGTTGCTCCGTGGCGTGGTCGACGTCGCGCTGGCGGTCTCCGCCGAGGGCGTCGCGCGCGCGTCGTGGCTCGCCCGGGCACGTGAGCGACTCGCAGACTGGGAAGAACGACCGCCCACGCGGCTCATCTCTGCCGATGCGCGGCTCGCGGGGCGCTTGTTGGCGGCCGAGCTCGCCCGCGTCGGTCTTCCACCAGCCCCGCAAGACGACGTGCTGTTCGTGGCCTCGGACGGCAGCTGGTTCCAGCTGGCCGAGGGGGTTCCCACCTCTTTGCAGCGAAGTGCGGTGCTTCGCCACCTGCTGGTGGAGCTGGTCCGGCATCCGGCGCGCACCACGGTGTCGATCGACGCGCTCCGAGAGGCCGGATGGCCGGGGCAGTCCGTACAGCACGAGGCCGCGATGAACCGACTCTACGTAGCGATCCGGAAGCTCAGGAGGCTTGGGCTCGCCTCGGTCCTCGTGACGAACGGCGAGGGCTACATGATCACCACCGGGGTGGTCGTGAGGGATGCGCCGATGCCCACGCATCCCTGACCGGCGAGTGAGAGCGCGCGTTCTCCGCGGATCAGAGGTGCCGCTAAGGTCAGGACAGGACTGCTCAGCTGTGTCTCTCGCGTTCGACCTGTAGATCTCCGGGTGTCTGGCGCACCCGGCAGGGGGGGGCAGACGCGACACACACTTGCCCAGCAAGGAGCAAACCATGCACACCTTCGCGACCCGTCTGGGTCTCCTCTCTCTGGCCCTGGCCAGCCTCGGCTTCTCCAACACCGCGATGGCGGGCTACGCGACCGCCGAGGACTGCCTCGTCGCGAACGGCACCGCCTGCTACCTCGAGCCCGACTGCAGCGAGAACTGCTGGGTCAATCGGGTCGCGCCCCGCCCGCGGATCGTCTCGGAGCACTTCGACCCGAAGGGCAACTTCGCGGAAGGCCGCGCCTATGAGTACGTCAAGGACAACCTCGGTTACCTCGAGGCGATCGCCTTCGAGCACGTGACCTTCACGGATCAGGTCTTCCTGCTCCTCAACGACAAGCAGTACGAGCTCGAGGAGGCGCTCTTCGCCGAGAAGAAGTTCAGCGGCGACCTGATGAAGAAGATCGAGGGGCTCAACGCCGAGCTCACCAAGCAGCGCGCCGAGCTCGTGGAGCTCCAGAAGCTGGTGGCCGAGGTCACCGAGCTGAAGTCGATCTCCGGCCAGCTCGAGGCCGGCCAGCGGGACACCCGCCTCAAGATCGACAACCACCAGACCAAGATCGACGACCTCGAGATCAAGGTCCTCACCGAGTAGGTCCAGAGCCGTCGCCCCCGCTGGCGCATCCCACTGGCGGGGGCTCCGCGCGCGACGTGCCGCGCGGCCCCTCCGCCGTGGAGCGGTTAGGACCCCGCGCCGCCCGTCGCGGCGGGGAGGGCACGCGGATGCCGCGTCCGTGGAAGCTCGTCGAGCGGGTCGACACGCCGGAGGGGCCGCTCGAGCTGATGCAGCGGGGCGCGCGCGACTTCATGATCCAGCACGCGGGCCGCGTGCTGATGACGAGCCAGATCACGCTCTCGGAGATCGCGGTGGCCGAGCTCGGCTGCGCGCCGATCCGCGAGCGGCCCGCGCCGCGCGTGCTGATCGGCGGGCTGGGGCTCGGCTACACGCTGCGCGCCGCGCTCGACGTGCTGCCGCCCGACGCGGTGGTCGAGGTGGCCGAGCTCAACGAGGTGGTGGTGCGCTGGTGCCGTGGCCCGGCGTCTGCGTGCGCCGACGGGCCGGTGTTCGATCCGCGCGTGGTGGTCTACACCGGCGACGTGAACGACCGGGTCCGCGCCGCGGCGTCCGGCGCGCAGAAGTACGACGCGATCGTGGTCGATCTCTACCTCGGGCCCACCGCCGAGGACGGCGGCGACGCGGACCCGCTGTACGGCGGGGCGATCCTCGCGCAGATCCGCCGCGCGCTCACACCGGGCGGTCGCTACGCCGTGTGGGGCGAGGTGCGCTACGAACCGTTCGAGGCGCGACTGCGGCGCGCCGGGTTCGCGGTCACGTTCCGCGACGTGGCGGGCGGCGGGCCGCGTCACGCGGTCTACCTCGCCGACCGCTGAGCGCCGCGGAAGGTCGCGACCGTGCGCTGGATCCCCAAGGGGGTAGGGATCAGCGCACGATCGCGACGCCAGCACCGATCGAGACCTGCCGCTGCGCCGCGACGCCGAGCATCGGGACGGGCAGGTCGGCCTCGGCGCCGGCCCAGGCGCGCCAGCGGAGCATCTGGCCGTGGATGACGCGCGCGCCCAGCAGCGTGCGGCTGCTCTCCGCGCCGTGCGAGAACGCGTGGACGTGGCGCAGTGTGCCGAGCACGGTCCACCGCGTGCCGATCGTGCGCCCGATGCCGAAGCTGCCTCGGATCACGGGCTGGAGCTCGCCGTGGTCCAGCCCGAGATCGGCGTCCAGTCCCAGCGCGAACGGCGTGCGCGCCATGAACCGCTCGAACGACACGCCGGCGCTGAGCGCCGGGCCGGCGAGCCCGGTCACGTCCTCGCCGAGCGCGCCCTTCGCCTGCTCCCACGAGCGTCCGGTGGGGATCCGCGCGCCGAGCGTGAACACCGGCACCGGCCAGCCCCACTTGCCGGGCGCCGCGTACTTCTCCTCGATCGGATCCCAGGTGACGGCGAGGCGCAGGTCGCCCAGCCCGCCGCCCCACGCCGAGGTGTCGCCAGCGGCCTTGTGCTGCAGCCACACCGGTGCGGTCAGGCTGATCTGCCCCTTGCGATCCCAGCGATAGCCGGCCGCGAGGGTGCTCATGAGCGACTGCTCGGCGAGGCTGCTCGTCGCGAGCGCGCCGCCGCTGTCCCAGCGCCCCACGGTGACGTCGCCGGTGAGCCCGATGCCCGCCATCCACGTCTCGCACTCGCCGAGCCGTGCCGGCACGGTGGTCGTCGACGCGACACAGCACGCGCCCGCGTGCGCCCACCCGGGCAGCGCGAGCAGCGACAGCGCGGCGAGCGCCCAGCGCATCACTGGACCTCGTACTCGAACACCACGTCGTCGGTGCCGGCTTCGGCGTCGATCGTCACGGTGACGGTCCACGGCCCCGGCATCGAGTACGACCACGCGGCGACCCACACGCCCTCACCGAGCGCGCTGATCGTCACCTCGCCCATGATCCCGTGGTTCATCGACGGCATGTATGGCTCGACGGTCAGCGACGCGTCGGTCAGCGGCGCCTCGGTGTCGGCGTCGAGGATCGTCAGCTGAAGCTCGTTCTCGCCAGCCACCGGCGGATCCGGCGTCGGCGTGGCGGTGACCCGATACAGGCCGTCCGCGGTCAGGCGGGTGGTGGGGTCGTCATCGGCGTCGGGCGTGCCGCACGCGAACGCGCCGACGAGGAGCAGGGGAGAGAGACGAAGCATCACTGGACCTCCATGTCGCCAATGCTAGCCCCGTCCGCGCCCGTGCGGCATGTGGCATGTTGTCGCACCCCGCGCGCGTCTCCCTCTTGGCATGGCGCCACCGCATCGAAGCGGGGGACGCCCGCTCAGTACGCGCCGGGTGCCGCCCACACGCGCGGCACATCGTCTGGGTCGGGCATCGTCCACGCGGCGACGACACGCCCCTCGGGGGACACATCGACCGCGACCGAGCGCGGCGTGGTCGCGCCTTGGGCGACCTCGATCGCGTCCTCCCAGCCTGCGTCGCGCGGGCGTGAAGCGAGCAGGCGCCAGTCCCGCCCGGACGCCGTCTGGGCCGACACCCTGGTGGACACGAATCCCGACTCCGTGGCGAACAGGCGCGCGCTCCGGATGTGCTCGTCCTCCGCGCCGAGCGACTCGAGACCACCCCACGCGCCCGCACGCCATCGGCGCGCGTAGAGTCCTTCGGGTCGCTCCGGCTCCTCCGCCCCGTACCAGGTCGTCAAGAAGCCGTCCTTCGCGGCGACGTGGCCATCGTAGTTCCGCCCGCCATCGATGTGGGTCAGCGTCGACCACGCGCCCTCCGTGCAGGTCGCGACGCTGACCGTCTGGCTGCCCTCGTCGCTCACGGCCACGACGAAGCCATCGGGCCCACCTGCCAGCTGCAGACCGGACTCCCCCCACATCAGCGGCGCGGTGGAGAACCCTTCAGCAGGCGAGAGCTCGCCGTCGAACGTCCGGCTGAGGCGCAACATCCGTGACGGTTCCTCGTACCAACCGATCGCGTACTCACCGCCGTATGCGCTGAGCGCGACCGCCTCGATCTCGCCCTCTCCGAGGTGCTGCTCCGGACGCCACGCGCCGTCCCAGCGGATGAAGGTGAGGGCCCGAGCGCCGTCGGGCTCGACCACGGCGATCCCGAAGCCGCCGTCCGTCGCAGCCACCCTCACCCGCAGCGTCGCGTGGTCCGACGCGACGCTGGTGAACGCCGTCTCCGGATCGCTGAACGCGCCGTCCTGGTATCGGATCGCGCGCACGAGCTGCTGGCTGGTCCCGTCGACGGTCTCGACCCACGCGATGATCGCTGCGTCACCGTGCCCCGCGAGCGCGAACGCGGAGCCGACGAGCCCCCTGGCGAGATCGACCACGGGCCCCAGGGACGACGCCTCCAGCGCGCGCGCGTGCACGCCTGCACTGTCCTGCCACACGACGAGCGCGCCGTGATCGAGTCCGACCATCGTGGCGAATCCCCCTGGGAGCACAGTGAGCGGCTCGGCCGGGCCGAGCGGCACCGGAACCTGCCAGTCCGCGCCATCGTGGACCCGGGCAAAGCGCCGATGCGCGCCGCCCACGCCCTGCCGCCAGGTGGCGAGCGAGCGCCCGTCCCCCGTGGCGACGATCGCCGGATCACCCGCCTCGCCAGGCCAGGGGCCGGCGAGGAGTCGGCCGTCGCTCTTCATGAGCGTGCCGTTCTCGGTGAAGCCCGCGATGAGCGCATTCCCATCGAACGCCAGCGCGGGGCCGAACGCGCGCGTCCCGGGCGCACCGAGCACCTGCGGCTCCCACCCGTCCACCGAGCGCGCCCACGTCGCGCGGTCTGGGTACGCCATCGCGACCGCGAACCCGCCGCCGCCCGCGGCGACCTGGTAGCCCTCCAGCGCAGCGCCCAGCACGAGCTTGCTCGACCAGCCGCCTGCCGGATCCGACAGCGCGGCTTCGAGCCAGGCGCCGAGGGAACCGGAGCGCCAGAAGGCGCCGTATCGCCCCTCGGTGGACAACAGGTGGAGCTGAAAACGAAGGGTAGAGCTCGAGAAGCCGAGGAGGGACGGGGCGCTCCATCGCGGCGAGTCCGCGTCGGGATCCGGATAGACGGCGGCGCGGACGCGATGGGCCGAGGACACGCGCTCGCTCCACGCTGCGGCGAAACTCCCTTCGGATGCGGCGAGTTCTGGCGCAGGGCCCGACAGGGGCCCGAGATCGAGCGCCACAGGCGCCTCCAGCACCCCGGTGTCGCCATCGCGGGTGTACCGCCGCACCCAGACGTCGTGCTCGACGAAGCCCACCAGCCAGCCCGTACCGTCCGTCGCGCCCACCAGCGAGACGTCGTCGATGCTGTGTTGCACGAGCGGGTCGTCCACGCGTAGGGGCGTCGTCCAGGCGTCGTCGTACAGGACTTCGAGCCAGACCTCGTCGTCCGCGACCCAGGCCAGCGCGAGCGCATCGCCGTCCGACGCGATCGCGGCAGCGCCCGACGTGGACACCGGGTGGGGGTCTCCGGTCTCGCGCCACGTCCCTTCCTCGAACACCGCGACCTGGAAACCGCTGCTGGCCTGCTTCAGCGCAGCATACCCCTCGCCGAAGGGAACGATCGCGCTGTCGCCCCAAAGGTCGAGATACCCCTCGCGACGGATCCAGCCATCGTCTTCGAGCGCGAGCTCCACGAACAAGCTGTTGGCGTGGAACATCACGCTCCGCCCATTGCTGACGACGGAGACGTCGTGGTCGACGTGGAACGTGCCGAGCGGCTCGGGCTCGCTCCACGCGTCGTCGTCGGCGGTGTACAGCGCGTACCAGGACGTGCTGGGTCCCGTCAGGCGGAACCCCGGCGTCATCACCCACAGCGCGACGCCGTTCCCCTCCGAATCGAACCCCAGGTGCAGCTTGTGCGGCGTCGCCGCGGGGTCCACGTCGAGGGGGCCCGGCGGCACGCTCGAGGTGATGAAGGTGCTGGAGAACGTGCCTCCCCGAAGCGCGCGCCCACGAAGGTCGGTGACCGTCTCCTCGACGACGACCCGGACCGGATGCCCTCCGGGCAGCGGTGCGTCGGGCGTCAACACGACCCGGTCGCCCTCGATGTGCACGGAGAAGGGGCGATCGGGGACCAGCCGAATCCCACCCTCCTTCACCGTCTCGGGATCCAGCGCTCGGCTGAACACGATCTCCACCTCGGGGACCCGATCGATGCCGCGGTCGCCGTCGGTGGGCGACACGTCCAGGACGCGGAGGCCTCCTCCGTTCGGCCCGCAGCCGACGAACAGAAGGGAAGCGGCGAACGAGAACGCTGGTGCGTGATGGGGCATTTCGTATCTCTCAACGGACGGCCATGCCCCTTCAGTATGGCACCCGGGAAGTTGTGTGCCGCAGGTTCTGCACCCGCACGGCATCGCGATGGCGTTCCTGACGCGGGTCGTCGAGCGCCGCCTACAGCAGGACATGGCTGTCGATCAGGAGCCTCATCGCCATTCCGCGAGGTCGTAGAGGTCGTCGTCCCAGCCCTCCGGCAGGGAGAAGGACCAGCCACCGACAGGTCGCGGCGCGCGCCGGTCGTCGTCGCGGACCACCTCTCGTGCGCGACGCACCAGCGCCTCGACGACGAAGCGCGTCAGCGAGACGCGCTGCTTGGCCGCCGCCTCCTCGATCAGGCGTTTGTCCTCGGCGCTTGGCCGGAGATCGCGTCGCGCGTCCGCTGACACGCCGCACCTCCCGTGTACGGAATGTACGGCATTGTGCGGCCTGCGTTGACGTCGCGTGGTCGAACGATGGCGGGCCCTGCCACCGGGGCAGGATCCGCAGGTCATCAGCCCGGGTCATCCTCGACCGCGCAGAGCTGCGACGCCTCGTCGCACGAGAGGTCCGCGTCGCAGTCGAGCGCCGCCTCGCACGTCTCGCCCTCCAGGCAGCGAGGACACCTCTCGGGCAGCGACGTGAGCGCCTGTTCGGGGTTGACCAGGGCACCGTCAGAGACGCCGAACCAGAGCGTCGGCGTGCAGCCCGCCTCCCACGTGAAGTCGGGCAGGGAGCCTTCGCCCGCGAGGCAGGTGGTGGTCGAGGGCACGATGGGGAAGGCGAACGTGGCCAACGTCGTGACGGGAGGTGGGAACGCGAGGTTTCGTGGGTACGAGCCGTCGGCGGGGCCGCCCTCCGCCCTGGCGACGACGCCTCCCGTCATGACGATGAAGTCGACGAGGACGCTGTCGTTCCGCACGACCGCGAGTGCGGTCCGCACCCCGGAGTAGGAGACCCCGCAGGTGGTGAAGACGGCGTCGTCTCCCACCAGGCGGTTGATTCGGCAGAACTGGAAGCCGCTGGAGTCGGAGATGGGCTGTGCGTCACGGGGCACATAGACGCCCTCCACGAGCTCGTAGACCCTTGGGGTCACGGAGGAGCCATGGGGTTGCGCGAGTGGATGGAAGTCGACCTCCTCCTCGGGCACCACGACCTCGGCGAGGAGCACGTCTCGCGCGTGGTTGCCGCCACCAAGGTCCGGGTAGTGGACCACCGCGACCTCGTTCACGAAGGTGCGCATGGACCGCCCGCCGCAGTCCAGATCGGTCTCGGTGCCGTTGTGCACCCCGTCGTCGCAGGTGGGTGGGAGCACGGCGATCGACAGATCGGTGGAGAGGGTGCCGCCCGTGTCCGAGTCGGTGAGGGTCAGGGAGATGTGGGTCTGAGAAGTCCAGAAGCGGCCTTCGGGTTGGATCGACAGGGTGCACGCGCCCTCGGTGGGGATCGGGGCGCCGTCCTGCGTCCACGCGCAGACGCGCGCACCGATGAGCCCCGTCGCGGCGCCGGTGAGGGTGAGCGGATCGCCGGAGACGACTTCGGAGACGTCGGATGGGATCAGCTTCAGGACGCGCACGTCTGCGGTCGCCGAGGCGGTGGTGCCCAGCGCGTCGGTGGCCTGGAAGGTCAACAGGGCGTCGTCGGTGGCGACGAGCGGGATCCGATCGCAGCGGTCCGAGATCTCGACCCCACCCAGGGTCCACGCACAGGTGATGGGTGGAAATCCACCGGTGACGCTCCCGAACGCCAGAAAGTCATCGCCTGCGTAGTGCTGGGAGAGCGCCGGGTCCACGGAGGTCTCCAGCGCGTCGACCACCCGCACGAGGGCCGTGGCGAACGCGACGTTGCTGGCGCCGTCGCGGACGAGCAGGCTGTAGGCGCTGTCTTGGTCGGGAGAGACGCTCAGGGGGTCGCAGCGCTCGGACACCGTCTGGCCGTCGAGGGCCCAGGTGCAGGTGAGCTCGGGCACGCCGCCGCTGATCCCGGGGCTCAGCAGGGTCGACTGCCCCCGATAGAGGTCGTGGGAGCCCTCGAGCGCCACGTTCAGCGGCTCGAAGACGCCGACTTCGACGCTGGCCGAGGCCGAGACGCCGTGATCGTCGGTGGCCGTGACGGTGTAGGTGGTCGTCGTCGAGGGCGTGACGACGGCGCCGGCGCAGTCGTTCTGCGCGACGCCCTCGCCAGACCAGGTGCAGGTGTACGGCGCCGCGCCGCCTTCGATGAAGCTCGTGAGCTCCGCGCTGGAGCCGGCGGTGATCCCCTCCGGGCCACGGAGGCGCACCTCGAAGTCATCGGGGCTGCACCCGCCGACGAGGCTGGCGGCGAGGGCGACGACCCGGAGCGACGGCGGCGTCGCGGCACGCGTCGAGGTGGAGCGGAACCCGGCGAGTCGGATGCGAGGGACCAAGGGATCGGGAACCTCGAGCAACTCCAGAGCCTACTCCTGGCCCCAGCCGGTCGCAACGACGGGCCCGCCAGACCTCGCACACCCTGTCGTAGACCGGCCAAGGGGATCCCCTCCAGCTCGGCCAAGGTGATCACCCCTGCCTCATGGCCCCGCACATCTCGAGCCCCACTCGAGAGGTGTGGGATCATGAGGGGGACCTCCGCCGCGTCTGCCCCTGCACCTCAGAGTGCGAGGGCGAATCCCATCGCCTGTGCAGCTTCGCGCATCCGCGCGTCGTAGGTCGCGACCTCCAACGTCACGCCCTGGGCCCGCAGTTGGTCCGCTGCGGACAGGTGCAGGGCGTCGAGCGTCCGGACCGGGACGGGGAAGGGGGCGAAGCAGCGCGCACAGGCCGCAGCGTCGAGCTCGACCGTAGCGCAGGTCATCAAGGTGATCCGCAGCGCGCCGCCGTCCGAGCCGGCGCGTCCGTAGGCGTGCAGCCGGACCCAGGCTTCGTACTCGGTCAGCCGACTCGTCACGAGGTGGGGACCCC
>CAYQSE010000062.1:14210-26867 GCA_964419905.1 uncultured Enterobacteriaceae bacterium | reverse complement strand
ACTACCTCGAACAGCTCACCTACCTGCTGTTCCTGAAGATGGCCGACGAGCAGACGAAGCCGCCGTGGAAGCGGCCGTCGCCGGTGCCCGAGGGCTACGACTGGCCCAAGCTCACCGCCCGCGGGGCCAACTTCGCCCGATGCGCCCGGCTTCGGCAGTCCATCCTCGAGCGCGCGTTCGAGGTGCGGCTGGTGCCCGCCGAGGCCGAGGCGGACCTGCTCGCCACCGAGCCGCAGATGCCCATCCCTGCCCAGGATGCCCGCCCGTGATCCTCTTGGAAGGCAAGTTTTGGCAGGTTGAAAGGATAGGTAATCAGCCATTACTTACCCGGGTCTCGCCCGGGACAGGCCGATGACCTGGGGCTTCTACGGCCGCTCGACCGAGCTCGCGTCGCTGGAGGCGATGCTGACGCGGGGGCGCTGGTTCTTCCTGAAGCTGTCGGGCCGCCGGCGCATCGGCAAGACCGAGTTGGTCCGGCATGCGCTGTCTCGCCGACCGGAGGCGCGGGTGTTCTACCTCCAGGTCCCGGACTCCGAGCCGGCGGGGGTGGTCGATGCGGCGCAGCGCTACATGGATCTGTTCGCCATCGGGGGGGAGCGACCGCGAACGCTGCCGGACGTCGCCGCGCTGATCGGCCGGTTGGTGCGTGAGGGCTTCATCGTCGCGCTCGACGAGTTCCAGTACTTCCACCACGCCCGCATCGCCGCCTTCCCATCCTTCCTCCAGGCCGAGGTGGACGCGCTCCGCCATGCGCGCGCCACAGCCGGCGGCCTGATCGTGCTCGGGTCGGTCCACACCGAGATGACGGCGCTGCTCGAAGATCGCGACGCGCCCCTCTTTGGCCGGGTGACGGACACGCTCGACCTCGGGCACCTCGATATCGCGTCTGTCCTGGCGATCCTGGCCGAACACGCCGAGCCTACGCCCGAGCGGCTGCTCTCGGTGTGGAGCCTGTTCGAGGGGGTGCCCAAGTTCTACCGGGACGCCTGGGAGCGCGGCGTGCTGGGTGGCACCCGACGGGAGTTGGTACGCGAGATGTTCTTCGCCAGCAGCGGCCCCCTGCGCGCCGAGGCGGACCACTGGCTGCTCCAGGAGCTTCGCGGCCGGTACGACCTGGTGCTGCGCTATGTCGCCGAGCACCCCGGCTGCACCAACGCGGACATCGCCGCCTGGACGAAGACGACAGACCCCGGGAGCGAGCGTCAGGTGGGCGGCTATCTGAAGGTGCTGGACGAACGCTACAGGTTGATCGAGCGCCTTCAACCCGTGTTCGCTCCACCTCGGTCTCGCAGCGGGCGGTTCTACCTCCGCGACAACTTCCTGCGCGCTTGGATGAGCGCCCTACGCGCGCCGGTCGCCGCCACCCACTTCCGGCCCCTCGATGATTTGTTGGACGCCGCGTCGGCCCGCCTCGACACCGGCGAGGGCGCCTCGCTCGAGCGGCTCGCCGCCACGCTCGTGCAGGAGCGCAGCCGCCGCGGGCTCGGTGACTTCCCGCTCTCGCAGGAGGTCCGCGGTTGGTGGGATCGCAGCGGGACCGAGGTGGACCTCGTCCTCGTGAGCGAGCAGGACCGCCGGCTCCGGCTCGGCACATGCAAGCGCTCGCCCGATCGCCTCGTGTCCGACCTCCATCGGTTCGATGCACACGTCGTCCGCTTCCTCGCGGCCATGCCACGCTTCGCCGACTGGACCGTCGAGAAGGTCGCCATCGCGCCCAGCCTCGACACCGCCCAGCGGCGCGCCTGCACGGCCGCCGGCTACCTGCCCCAAGACCTCCACGACCTCACCGATGGACTCCTGCCATGAGTGACGCCAACCGCATCGTCAACAAGCTGTGGTCCTACTGCAACGTCCTGCGCGACGACGGTCTGTCCTACGGCGACTACCTCGAACAGCTCACCTACCTGCTGTTCCTGAAGATGGCCGACGAGCAGACCAAGCCGCCGTGGAAGCGGGCGTCGCCGATCCCCGAGGGCTACGACTGGCCGAGCCTCACCGCCCGCGACGGCGCGGATCTGGAGCACCACTACCGGCTGCTGCTGGAGCACCTGGGCAAGCAGCACGGTCTGCTCGGGCTCGTGTTCCGCAAGGCGCAGAACAAGATCCAGGACCCCGCCAAGCTCAAGCGCCTCGTCAGCGACCTGATCGACAAGGAGCAGTGGGTCATGGTCGGCGCCGACATCAAGGGCGACGCCTACGAGGGGCTGCTGGAGCGCAACGCGCAGGACACGAAGTCGGGGGCCGGGCAGTACTTCACGCCGCGTCCGCTGATCGACGCGATGGTCGCTGCGGTTGCTCCCCGCCCGGGCGAGAAGATCATCGACCCGGCGTGCGGCACCGGCGGCTTCTTGCTCGCCGCGCACCACTGGCTCACCTCCGAGCACCCCGAGCTGACCCGCGAGCAGCGCGAGCACCTGCGCCTCGACGCGCTGCGCGGGGTCGAGATCGTGCAGGGCGTCACGCGGCTGTGCGCGATGAACCTGCTGCTGCACAACGTCGGCCCGACGCCCCAGGAGCTCGCGACGCTGCGCGCGGCGCTGATCGCCGAGGGCCACAGCCCCGAGGCCGCCGACGCCGAGATCGACCGCCGCCTGCCCGTCCGCACCGACGACGGCCTGCGCGAGCTCGGCCAGGCGCGCTTCGACGTGGTGCTCACCAACCCGCCCTTCGGCCGGAAGTCGAGCATCCTCGTGGTCGCCGACGACGGCGACACCGCCCGCGAGAACATCACCTACGAGCGCGAGGACTTCTGGGCGACGACCACCAACAAGCAGCTCAACTTCGTCCAGCACGTCAAGTCGCTGCTCGAGATCCACGGCCGCGCCGCCGTCGTGGTGCCCGACAACGTGCTGTTCGAGGGTGGGGCCGGCGAGACGATCCGCCGCAAGCTGCTCCACGAGTGCGACGTCCACACCCTGCTGCGCCTGCCCACCGGCATCTTCTACGCCCAGGGCGTGAAGGCGAACGTCCTGTTCTTCGATCGCAAGCCGGCCAGCCCGAACCCGTGGACCCGCACGCTGTGGGTCTACGACCTGCGGACCAACCAGCACTTCACGCTCAAGACGAACCCGATGAAGCGCGCCGATCTCGACCCCTTCGTGGCGGCCTACCAGGCCAGCCCGCGCGAGGCGTCCGAGCGCTGGCGGGCCTACGACTACGAAGAGCTCGTCAACCGAGACAAGTGCAGCCTCGACCTGTTCTGGCTCAAGGACGACAGCCTGCTCGACGCGGAGAACCTGCCCGAACCGGACGTGATCGCGCAGGAGATCGCCGAGGATCTGCGGGTGGCGCTGGAGCAGATCGAGGAGATCCTGGGCGACCTGGAGGCGACCGCCTGATGCATCCGGACGCGCTAACGCTGGCAAACCAGATGGACGAGGCATGGCACGACCAGCCTCGGTCCTTCGAGCGGGAGGCCGTCACCCGCTTCTGGGGCCTGCTGACGCTGCCCGCGCGCGTTCTGAACCCGTCGCGCCCCAGGGAGCTGCTCCGATCCGCGACCGTTCTCCGCAATGCCCGCTTCAAGGGAGAGTCCGTCAAGGGCATGTTCTTCGCCGACAAGGACTTCACCGAAGTGGATGCGCTGCTGCTCCACGTCGGGTCATCCCTCGGTCACCCGCGCGGCGAGGATGCCTGGGTCGTGGAGGTCGAGCGAAAGTCGGCGAACCAGCAAGGCGACTACTATGTCGCCATCCAGCGGGCGCGAAAGTTCGCCGAGCTGTTGTCGCGGCAGTTCCGCGTGCGGGCGCGGGCCGTGGTGATCTACGAGGATGACGGCGGTAAGTACAGCGCGCCGGACTTCGACGGCGATGTGCTGCTCATCCAGATGGGCGTGCTTCGCGACCGGACGCGGGGGCTCCGCTTCCCGTCCCTCTCCGACCTGCCTGGCCTGGCCTGCGACAAGACCTTGGTGAAGCTCGGCCTGCTGCGCCAGCTCGTTGCGGGTGACCCGAACCACCCCGACGGGTACGCGGGAGCGCTCGCCCTGGGGCGCGACGTGGACGCCGAGGGGTGGCCCCTCCACCTCCCCGTCGTCGGGCATCAGGACACCGACCGCCTTCCCGAGACGCTCTCCAAGTGGCTCGCCAAGGAGAGGGAGTCCGACTCGCACTTGGCCCAGCGCATCGACACCTACCTCGATGATCTGCACGCCAAGGGTGAACTGGACCACCGCCAGCCTGCCCCCCGCCTGTCCGTTGCCGGCGGTCAGACGGTGTTGAAGCTGTTGCGCGCCGAACGCGAGGAGCCCACATGAAATCCAAGAAGAACGTCTCCTACTTCCCGGTGAGCGCCACCGAGCAAGCCCTGCTCCTTCGCGTGCGCGAGGCCGACCTCGCCGGCCGCACCGACGACCTGCTGGCCATGCTGGACCAGATCGCCGAGGCGAAGCTGACGCCCGCGGAGCTCGACCAGGCGGTGCAGGTGCTCGCCGAGAGCCGTCAGGGCGAAGGGCTGGAAGCGCGCTTCGACAACCTCGAGGCGCGGCTGAAGGAGCGCATCGAGCGGGGCCTCGCGGAGATCGAGGGGCGGCTGTCAAAGCGGCTGGGGGGTGACACCTCGACGTCGGAGCCAGCGCCCCTTGCGTCCGCGCGCGTGCCCGTCGCCCAGGCAGCGCCGACCTCTCCTGCGCCAGCGGCTGTCAACGGGGGCATCCCCGAGGAGGCCAGCGTGGCCTTCCGAGTCGGCAGCGATCTGGTGTGGGGCGCTAGCGCCGCGCAGTTCTACGTCGCCGTGTGGCGCTGGTTGTTCGAGCACGGTCTGGTCAAGCCGGGCGAACTGCCCATCCAGGGGGGCAAGAAGCGCTACGTCGCGGCCACGTCGCCCGTGCATCCCAGCGGGAAGGACTTCACCCGCGCGGACGAGCCGGTGCCCGGCGTGTTCGTCGAGGTGAACCTGTCGCGGGGCGACATCATCCGGCGGGCGAAAAAGTACCTAGGGCAGTTCGACGTGGCGTTCGAGGTCGTGGTGGGGTCGGAGTGATGGGTCGATCAGAATCAGGCGCGAAGCGTCGACACTACCCGGGAACCCACGCGCAGGAAGTTGCCGACGCGCCCGTCACGGTCGTCGTGAGCGTCCTCCGCGACCTGGGCGCGAATGATGCCGCTGACGAAGTGCTGCGGGGAAGGAAGGCCGCGACACCGCTCATCGCGCAAGCTGAGGAGCCCGGTGACGATGAGTAGCGAGCCACCCGGTCTGCTTCGTGACCTGTGGCGTCGGCGGGCGGCGGTCCTGGCGGCGAACGTCGCTGCGGCCGTCCGCGAGCACCGGGAGATCGCTCACGCTGCCACGCTGATCGGCGAGGACTACCACGACCGGTTTCTCGTCGAGCTCATCCAGAATGCCAACGACCAGGCGCTCCTCGGAGATTCACCTGGGTCCACCGTGGTCGTGGTGCGCTCCGAGCACTTCGTCGCGGTGTCGAACGGCGGTCAGGTCTTGACGGCCCGCAACCTCGAACGCATCAGCTCTCTCGCCGACAGCGACAAGACCGGTCTGCTGGTCGGCAACAAAGGCGTCGGCTTCAAGGCGGTCTATCAAGTGACCGATGGTCCCGAGGTCTACAGCGCCTCCGAGGACGAACGGGAAACCAGCGTTCTGGACCGGCTCGCGGTGGGCTTCGCGCTGGAGCGGCGACCTTTCGACGACGCAGCGGTACGGGCTGCCGTCGAGCACGACCTGCGCTCGTTCTTCGACGAGAACGAGGGCCTTGCGCGCCTCCTGTCGGAAGCCGGCCACGAAGATCCCGCCGCTGCGGTGCTGCCCGAGCTTGCGGAGGCGGCGGGCTTCAAGTTCCCGACCCATCGTGGCCGTGAAGCTCTCTCGCGCCGCCTGGAGGTGCTGCGGTTCCCCACCGACCTTCGCCCGATGGCTCGGACGCTCGTGGTCCTGCCCCTGCGGGACGAGGAGGCGAGCCGCACGACGCAGCGTGTCGTGGATGCGCTCGTCGGCGAGAGCAAGGATGGCCGTGCCCAGGCCGAGCTCGCCGTGCTGTTCCTCTCGGGTGTTGGGCGAATCGAGATCATCGACCACGTTCGGGAACGACACTGGTCCTTCTCGTGTGCGCGATCTGCGGGCGTGGACGGTCCCGAGGCATCCGTCGTGGTCCGTCGACCGGACGGTACGGAGCGGGTGTCGCGCTACTGGACGGCGAGCAGGGACGTGTTCGATTGCGACGCCGACGAAGCGCTCTCGCGGCGCCTGGTGGTCGATCGCGCGCTACGCCATTTCGGCCTCGAAGCGTGGAGCCCCGACGACCCGCTGCGCGTCACGGTGGCGCTCCCGCAGCCGAACGGGCCAGAGGTCGGTCCCCTGGGTCCTTCCGGGCGCTTCTGCCTGGGCCTGCCGACCGAGCAATCCACCGGGCTTCCTGCCCACGTCGACGCGCGGTTCTTCGCGAAGATCAACCGCGACGGCGTGAACTTCGACCAGGGCGAAGGCTACAACGGGCTGCTCCTCGACGTGGCGACCGAGGTGTTCGGCGATCTCCTCGCTCGCTTGCGGGCGTCCGCGGCCCTGGACACACGACGGGCGGCGACCCTCGCGCTCCACCGGCCCGATGGAGAGCCCGGCGCACTTGCCGAGCGCGTCTACGTGGAGGGCGGCGTCGCGGACGGCGAGGTCGTGCTCGGGTGGGGTGGTGACCGGTACCTGAAGCGGGCGGAGTGCGTCGTGCCGTACGACGAGGAGCGCCCGCTGCTCCCGCTACTCGACGACGCGTTGTCCAGCACGCCCAATGCCACGGGTGCGCTTCCCGAGCGAGTGCTCGTCGTGAACGCGCTCGACGAGCTCGTGTCGATGGGGATCGACATGCTCGGCGACACGATCCCCCACCCGTGGCTGGCCACGAACGGCGGCGACGCGAGTATCGTCGAGAAGGCGGCCCGGCTGCACCGAGACGAAGGCAGCGCGTGGTGGGAGCCCTTCATCGACGGGGTGCTCCGCGCGTTCCCAAGGGCAGAGGAGGTCGAGTTACTTCGCGGACAACGCTGGCTCCCGACCGGCGCAGCCGACCTCTCGAAGCCAGAGTCGAGGGTGTTCCTCCCCGCACCAACGGACTCGTCAGCCGACGACGAGGAGGTCACCGACGTACCGCCGCGCGTCGCGGCCACCTTGCGCTTGGTGGACGGGACCAAGCTGCGGCTGCGAGAGGACGGACGCGCGTTGACCCCGCTCGCCGCCCGGCTGGCTGACGCGAAGCTCGTCCGTCGCCCACGCAAGGTGGAGCTCCTCGAGGACGCCCTGTTCCCCGCGCTTGCCGAAGCCGTGGAGGCGGCCGACGAAGCGCTGGCCCTCGACCTGTTCGCCCAGGCCGTTGCCTGGATTGCTTCGATGAAGGATGCGTCTCGAAAGAAGCTCGAAACCGACGATGCACTCGTGCCGGTGAGCGTGAACGGCGAGCTCCGCTGGATGGAGCCCGGCGTCGCGTACTTCGGAAACGGTTGGGGCCTCGATGACGAGCACGAGCGCCTGTTGGCCGCCGCCTACCCCGATGCGCGGGTCATCCCCCTCTCCGAACTGACTGCCCGCATCGGGCTCCCGCCGGCAGCTGGCGAGGATGCCGTGCTTCAGGTTGCCGAGGCGCTCGGGTTGGCATCGAGGCCGCGCGTCCTGACGCTGAGACTCAGCAACCCGAACCCGCTCGTCGGGGCTCGACGAGAACTGACCCTGCCAAGGCCACCCACCTCCGATGTGGGCGAGGCCGACGACCTCCTGGCCGAGTACCTTCGGCACATGTGTGGCTACGGCACCACCGCGCAGTACACCGTTCACCACGGCCTCGACTCCGTGTGCTGGATCGACGGGCTCGATCGGGAGGAGAGCCGGCAGCCGATCTTCGACCTGCTGCTGACCCACGCGGACCACTACGCGCCGCGGGCCTCGACCTGCCTCCGGCGGCAGAGCGGGCATGTGGAGCACGGCGTCGTACCGCAGCTCTGGACCTTCGCACTCTCGACCCTGGGCTGGCCCTTGGTGCCAGTGGAGCGCGGCGTCGGTGGGGAGGCAAGCCGGGTTCCGGCGAGCGAGGCGTGGCTGCTCGCGGACGGCTCCCGACGCACCGCGTTCGCCAAGCTCGTCAACGTGGTCCCGCAGCGGCTTGCCTCAGCCTGGCCGCTCCTGCACAAGCTCGGCGTCTGGACCGTGGAGAACGCGCCTGTCAGCCGACTCGTTCACGGCCTGGAAACCCTCGCGGCGCGACTCGACCGGGACCACCTCGACGTTCATCGAGACGCCTTGTCCCTTGCCCGAGAGCTCTACAGCCAGATCGAGGAGCGCGGTGACGGCGCGTATGCGTTCCCGTCGTCGGTGACCCTGCCTCTGCTGCGAAACGGACGGCTTTGGACCGTGGCGTCGGACGACGAGGACGCCACCGTCTTGTTCGACGACGATCCGGGCCGGACCAAGCATGTGGCCGGTGCCGCCCTTGCGTACCGTGTGCCGGTCGGCCGGGACGCAAAGGTCGACCGCCTTCACGGCTTGTTCGCCGCTGCGTGGGGCGACGCAAGGGTGATCCGAACCTCGACGGCCTCCGTGGACCTTGGCTTCCAGTCGTCAGGGGGAGCGCCCGATCCCCTGCTCGCGTGGCTGGCTCGGTTGTTCCCTCACACAGAGGTCGCGGTCGACCTGGCGGTGCTGCTTACGCTCGGTGGGGATCGTGCCCTTCGTACCGAGCGAGTCAGCCGAAACTGGCGCTTGTTCCGTGAAGTGGAGATCGAGTTCGGATCGTTCGCGAGCCCGGCCATCCGAAGCTTCTACGACCGCCCCCGAGGTAGGCTCCTTCTCACCAGCACGATGAAGGACGACCCACCAAGCGTCGTCGCCGCGACATGGGAGCTCGCGGGGGCGCGGTCGCGCGACCTGTGGGAGAGCTACGCGCGCGCACTTCGTGAGTCGTCGACCTTGACCTTCCTTCGAGAGCGCGAGATCACGCCGGTGGAGATCATCGACGTCGCGGACGCCGCTGGGCTCCATCGCGCTCGGAGCATTGATGGCGTGGAGTGCGCCATCCTGGCGGCCTTCGTCCACCTTGGACTTGGTGACGACCTGGCGGACGCGGCGGCCTGGTGGTCGGCGGTCGAGCGGACCCCGCAGGCCGTCGCGGAGGCGCTCGGGCGCCCGGAGATCACCCCCGAGATCGAGCGCGCCGTCAGGCTTCCGCAGCCCGACGGCGAAGTCCACCTCGTCCGCATCCTGGGACTCCCGTGGGCGACCTGGCAGGCGGCTGTTGAGCGGCGAGACGGTCGCATCTTCCGTTTTGAGCGGTCGGTGGCTCGATACCGCATGGTGCTCGGGCATCTCGTTGCGGTCGTCAGGGAGATCGTCGCGCGCTCCAGCGGCACCGACCTGGCGGCTGTCGGCGCGGTCCTCGATGCGGCAACGCAGGAACCAGCACCGGGGGCCGTTGCTGGCGTGCCTCCAGAGGACGCGGAAGCTGACCGAGCCGCGCTCGACACGTTGCTGCGCTGGCTGAAGTCGCTTCCCGAACTCGCGGAGTGGCTGCGGCGGTTGCCGCCCCCTCCGTGGCCGGACGAACTGCCCGTTCCCGACGACACCCGCAAGGTGACCAAGCGCGGCGTGTTGCTCTACCGCGACCATCCGATGAGCAGCCGGCAAAACGAGGCCAAGGGCACCGTGGATGCCGTACTCGCCGTCGCGGCAGAACTCGCCCCCGTTTTCGGCGAGACGGTCGACCCGAGCGTCATCGCGCAGGAGTCGAGCATCGCCCGTCTGGTTACGGGCGCATGGGCCAATGTCTATGCCGCGCTGGCGGCACTACGAGACGCGCTGCTTCAGGTCGCGCCGGCCACGGTCGGCAGGCTGTCGGAGGTGCGAGCGTTCCGGGACCCCACACGCATCGAACCGCTGCGAGCCAAGCTCCCCGAACTCACCAAGGCTCAGCCGAAGAAGCCGCCTCCGAAGGTCGAGGTGCTCGGTATCGAGCTCTCCAACGAGGAGCTGCGCGACGACCTTGCCGCTGGATCTGCCGGGAGTCTGGGATCCAAGCTCGCGCTGGCAGCCGCGCGCGGCGTCCCACCCGGCTTGCTCGACGCGGCTCGCCGTCCCATTCTGGCGGCGCCTGGAGGCGGCGGCGACCCGACCGGAGGGGGCAACGTCGGCAAGGGTGGTGGCGCCAAGGGCGGGGGCAAGCCAACACGGGAACCGGAGATCGTCGGCGACCTGGGCGAAGCGCTGGTCCACGAGTGGCTGACGCGTGAACTCGGCGAGCACTACGGCCCCGAGTGCTGGAAGTCGAGGGCGCGCGAGCGCTACGGCCTGCCGGCCGAAGGCGACGACGGCCTCGGCTACGACTTCGAGGTGTCCGACCCGACCGGCAAGCTGTTCCCAGGCTCGGCAGCGCGCGTGTTGATCGAGGTGAAGTCCACGCGCACCGACGGGAGTGGCCCGTTCCCCATGTCGCGCAACGAGTGGGACACCGCACGCCGATGCCACGAGGCCCCTGACGGATCGCTCTACGTCATCATCCGGGTTTTCAAGGCCGACACCGACCCGTCGATCGGCGATGTGCTCCCCGACCCGTTCGCGGCGCATCGGCGCGGCGAGGTGCAACTCGCGGAGCGCGACCTGTGGGTGACCGTCTCGCCGCCTGTCATTGGAAGGGAGGACGAGGGCACCGACAACGAGGGGGGTGCGGATTGAGGAGCACGCGGCTCATGGCCAGGGCTGACCGAAAGGAAGTGCTTCCGGCCACCCTTCCGGCCCCGGCTTGTGGACCCCGGGCCGCCAGCGCCGGGCGTAGTCTCGACGCGACGACTTCTGGACCCTTCACGGCGTCGAAGGGGGCCACCTGAACAGGACCGCCTGGCTGTCGTCGCCGGACGCATCAACGCGCGCCGGACCGCCGGATCCCTTGCGTTTCCCTCGTCGCCTGCTCGGAAATGGGCCTGGCTGGACATCATCTCCACCGTCGAGCCAGTCACACCACCGCACAAGGGCGTTCCCGTTGCGAGACAGTGAGCCCTTCGACCACTCCACATCAAGAAGCTCCGCAGCCCTGCGCCCGACTTGGTCGCCAGTCGCCTGACGGCCGAGTTGCCGCCGCCAAGCGCGAAGCTCCGAAAGCAGGGGGTCGGCCATCGCAGCCTTCCAGACGGCGACCTTCGGATCGGCATCCTTCGCGGGCTCGAACGCCGCGGTGTACCCTTCGGGACCGGCAAGCAGCAGGCCCAGAGCGCCGAGCGCCTGGACGGGATTGCGGAACCCGGCCTCCTCGGCAGCGGTCGTCGTTGCGGCACCGTTCATGATGAACCAAGCGAACGCCTCTACCACGGCCTCGGGCGGCGCCGCTGCCGTGAACGCCCCGTGAGGTCGGCGGCGCGGGCCAACCGCATCAAGGTTGGTCGTTCCGGTGTCCTCCCACCGCCAACCACCGGCAGGATCGGGCACGACGTATCCGGTGGCGACGAGCCAGTGAATCATGCGATCCGCGTATATCTCCCAGGTCTGACGACGATGGTGAGCCGCTGGATTGATCCGTCGAAGCATGTCGACCACATCGAGCCGCTGGATCTCGCTTCCGGCGGGAAGCCTCCTCATCTCCGCCATCAGTGCGTGGCGCGACAACGACTCCCGCAAACGTCCGAGCACCGCCTCGTCGCCTTGAGCGAGTCCCTCCACGAGCCGCGCAGCGTCGCCCTCCCGCGTCGCCACGCCGAGCATGACGAGATCTCGGACGATGTTGCCGGCCGTCTTGGGAGCCACGCCAGCCATCCCCGCGAGTTCGTCGATCGCGCGCCAGCGGTCTGTTCTCAACTCTGAAGCAAGCGCGATTAAGGCGTGGAGAGACGGCGCCGTGGGCAGGTACGTCACCGGGACAGGTGGAACCGACTTCGTGAGCAGGTACTCACGGAAGATGTCCCAATAGACGGCCACTCGATCGCCACTGCGTACCACTAGGCGCTTGTCCACTAGACTACGAAGCACGTCGGTACCGAATGTCTCGATTACCTCGTACCAATCGGCGGGAGCCGTAGCTGCGATCGCGCGCAGACAGGTCACCTCCGGCGCGTTCAGGCTCTGGATCTGCCGGTCGAAAAGGGACTTCGCATCCAGCGCGCCGTCGATGAGTTCGGCCTGGGACTTCCCCGCCTCAAGCTGCTCCAGCAAGTGGATGGAAAGGATCTTGAGGAGCCAGGGTAGGCCGCGGCTTGTCTCCATCACCTGTCGACGCAGGGCGGGATTCAGCTTCTCGCCGAGCTCCTTCTCGAACTTGGTTACCGCGGCGGACACCTCGGCCGCGTCGAGCGCACGGAGTGTGAGCTCGTACCTGTGGTCCGCCAAGCGGTGCCACATGTGGTAGGCAGGATGGTCTTGGTGTACTGTTGCGTCCGTCTTCCAGGCAAAGCCCAAGACTAGGCTCGACTGCATCCCCACCACGTCGAGAAGAAGCCGCTGCATGGCCTCGAACACCGCAAACAACTCGGGCTTGGAATAGAGCTCCTCGAACTGATCGAACACCAAGCACACGACACGATTATCGATCTCGAAGGCGGACAGGTGCGCTTGAACGGACGCGCTGGAGAGTGGCTGGGTTTGATCCTCGATCTTGACCGGCGGAAGATCTTGGTAGCCGAAGGCCCCCGCCGCGCGGGTGAGGCATTCGATGAGGGCAGCGTAGGGATAGGACTGACTACGGGCCGC
>CAYQSE010000062.1:5248-14200 GCA_964419905.1 uncultured Enterobacteriaceae bacterium | reverse complement strand
GTCGACCGCAAGCATGAACATCCGGCCGCGATGGCGCTTGTTCTGAAACCTGTCCTGCAGCTTCACAATGAGCGAGCTCTTGCCCATGCCCGAGTCGCCGAGTAGCGCGAAAACCCTGGTTCGCGTGCGTCGATGTGCGACGGCATCCACTAGAGCTAGCACCCGATCCTGATGCTCCTTCCGCCCAACGAAGTCCTCCGGCCGTGCAGGCCGGTAGTCCCTCCATTGGTCGCCGACTGCAACCGGGATCACCGTCGTGGACTCTGACGACGGTTCGGACTGGCTGACAACGGCGAGCGCTTCGACCTCAAGCCGGATCTCTAGGTCTGCATAGGACCAGTCGAGTTGAGCGAGCACAGCGATCTCGCGCTCCGTCGGGCGCCGGCCCGATCTGGCCGAGAAGATGATCACCTGCTCTGGCACACCAGCAGAGAGCACTGGCATCGCCCAAAATGGGCCATCAGGAGTCAGGAGAAGCACCCAGGTTCCACGATGATCCTCGTCGGGAAGGCTTGTGTCGTGCTCGGGCGCCGCGCAGATCAGGCGTGCCTTGACAAGAGCCGTAATGACCCGATCTGGAGTGAGGATGATCAGCTTCGACCGCTTCTCCGGGGGCTTCGACTCCCACTCGTCCATGAAGCCCTTGGCGTCTTTCCCGAGCGGACCCGCGCTCACGAGCCAAGCGCGATCGAGGTTCTCATCGAAGTCGAGAGTTCCAAGTATCTGGCGTAGTACCGTTGCGCTCAACGCGTCCGTGTGGGCTTTGCACTCTACATAGACTCGTTCACCGGAGTCGGGATGCCTGCACTGGAGGTCCAGTTCGGCCGCAGTCTTGCGAACCTGGGTGGTGACCTCGTACCCGCGAGCACGAACAAGGTCCTCGGCCCACTTCTCGAGTAGGTCGCCCTTCTCCTTGTTCGGGGCGCCTTTGATGACGGCAACTTCGATGCGCACGCGGATCTCCGACGGCAGCGGCCCTGTGCCGACGAGCGTAGCGGATCAAGCGGTTACCGGCCAACGGTCGCCCGGCTGCTGCCTACTTCGCCGCCACCTCCCGCTCCCCGCCGCCTTCGACCTCCCGCCGCAACCTCCCGAGCGCCTTGCTCACCGCCGCCGGCGTCACCCCCTCAGCCCGCGCGAGCTCGCTCATGTTCGGGTAGCGCCCCTCGTCCATGAGCCGCTGCCACCTCCGAGCCCGCGCCCCCACCGGGTTCGCTCGAGCCTTCGAGGCGGGCGGCGGCTTCGGCTTCGAGCGGTCAACCGGGCTCCACGTCCTCGGCGCGCGAAGCTCGGGAACCGCCAGCCGGACCTCGTGTTGCGGAAGTGTCTGGCTATGCGAGCCAATCCGAACCCTTTTCTCGCCAACTTCTCGTTGCACGTCATCGACCACTGCCAGGGCATTCCCACATTACACGGGTTTCATGGCGGGTTCGCCTCCCCCCACGCGCGCCACATCGGGTGTCCCATCTTCGCCTTCTGCTGCGGACGGCCCGGTCGCGACACCGGGTCTCGATCACGAACCGCGGCTTTCACCGCCGGCAAGCGGGCCTCGATGCGCTCCTACTGGTAGCCCCATGAACGGTGCTCCACCTATACTGGGCCAGGACGTGGCCCGCGCCTGCCAAGGACCTGAACCATGCTCGATGACCTGAGCGACACCGCGCCCGATGCCCGCCGTGCCCAGGAGTCTGCCTGGCACCGCCTCGGGGCCGAGGGCCGGATCCGGTTGATGTTTCAGCTGAGCGACGAGCTCCGGGAGGTCGCCCTCGCTGGAATTCGCCGCAGAGAGCCAGGGCTTTCCGATACGCAGGCCCGCGGAAGGCTGCTGCGCATCGTGCTTGGTGACGCGCTCTATGAAGCCGCGTATGTGGCGCGTGGGCGCGTGGCTTGAGCGCTGCGGCCTTCCTGCGACGCATCGTGGACGTGCTCGACACCGCCAGCGTTCCCTACATGGTGGCGGGGTCGTTTGCGAGCACATTTCACGGCATGGTCCGCGCTACCCAGGATGTGGACATCGTCGTGGTCCTCGACAGGCCCGGTGTGGGTCGACTGCGCACCGCGCTGCCCGATGACACTTGGTACTTTTCCGAGGACGCCGCGATCGACGCAGTCCGCCGCGGCTCCATGTTCAACGTGCTCGATCTGGAGACGGGCTGGAAGGCCGACCTGATCGTCCGAAAGGCGCGTTCGTTCAGTCGTGCGGAGTTCGATCGTCGAGAGCGCGCCGAGGTGCTCGGCGTGACAACGTGGGTCGCCACCGCCGAGGACACGATCGTCGCCAAGCTCGAGTGGAGCGCGAAGGGAGGCGGCTCGGAGCGACAACTCGCGGATGTGGTCGGTATCCTTCGCGCGGTTGGAGAACGCCTCGACCGAGCCTACGTCGATCGCTGGGCTGCGGAGTTGGGGGTGACGGACGGCTGGGTAGAGGCTCAGCGCCTCGCAACAACCGAGGACGGATGATGTTCGGGGCGACGGCCTGTCCAGGACACCGGGCTGGCCGCGCGCCCTTCGCTCACCCACCGCCCACCGCACCCCGCGTCAGCAGCCGGTAGCCGCCCTCCTCCAGCGTGCGCTGCGCCCAGCCCTCCGGGAGCGCGTGGTGGGCGACGGCGGCGGCGAGCTCGCTCGGCCGCACGGCGTCGTCGAGCGCGGCCTGGTTCACGGCGACGACGGCGCCGTGGGCGTCGAGGAGGACGCAGGGCGCGGCGACGAGGTCGTCGAGGAGGGTGACGAGGGCGGCGCGCAGGGCGAGGTCCTCGGTGGGGACGTCGGGGACGCCCTCGCGACGGTCGAGGAGCCAGTTCAGGTTGGACATCAGGCGGTTGCCGGCTTCGTCTTGGGAGGCGTGGCAGCGCCGGTATTCGTCGCCGCCGCGGCAGGCCTCGAGCACGGCGTCGACCTCCAGGATCGGCGCGAGCAGGCGCGCTTCGATGCGGCGTCGGACGATGAGGCTGACGAGGAAGCCGAGGAAGCCGAGCAGCGCCATCGCCCATGCGCCGGCGAGGCCGAGGCGCTCGGCGTTGGCGTTGGCGCGGGTCATGGAGTCGCGGTTGACGGCGCCCAGGGCGCGCAGGGCGCGCGCGACCGCCGCGGTGGCGTCGGCGTCGCCGCGGAGCGCGCTGGGGGCGCCGGCCTCGATCTCGGCGAGGAGGGGCACCTCGGCGGCCTCGGTGATGTTGCCGCGGGCGCGCGTGAAGGCGCGCTCGAACTGCGCCGGGTCGTCGGTGGTCGCCAGGACCTCGAGCATCTCCTCGACGGCCTCGGTGGAGTAGACGTTCTCGGTGAGGATCTGCTCGACGGCCGGGCTCATGCGTCCGAGGAGCACGACGCCGCCCAGCGAGGTCAGGAGCTGGACGCCGAGCAACAACCACACACCGACCCTCGCCTCCATCGACGGGCGCATGTTCAGCCCTCCTCGGCGAAGCGCTGCGCGGCGCCGTCGGGACCGACGAGGACCATCACGTCGCCCGCCTGCACCGTGAGGTCGGCAGTCGCGAGCAGCGCGCGTCCGCGGCCCTCCACGCTGCGCCGGAGCGCGAGCACGGTGAGCTGGTAGTGCCGCTGCAGGTGCAGTTGGGCCAGGGTGCGGCCCAGCGCCGACGCGGGGGGCTTGATCTCGGTGATGAACAGGTCGTCGCCGAGCGGGGTGACGTCGAGCACGCCCGCGAACGCGAAGCGCGCGGCGAGGCGCTCGCCGAGGATCCGCTCGGGGTTGAGGACCTCGTGCGCGCCGACGAGGTGCAGGATGCGCTCGTGGAGCTCGTCGGTCGCGCGCGCGACCAGCCGCCGGGCGCCCATCTGCCGCAGCATCGCGGTGACGACGATCGAGGCCTCCCGGCTCTCGTCGCCGATGGCGCACACGCACAGATCGCGCGTCTTGGGGCGCAGGCGCGCGAGCTCGCCTTCGTCCATCGCGTCCATCGCGATCGCCTCGGTGGCGAAGGCGGCCGCGAGCTGCACGCGCTCGGGACGACGGTCGACGGCGAGAACCTCGCTGCCGTGCCGCGACAGCGACTTCGCGAGCGCCATCCCGAACTGACCCAGGCCGACGATGAGCGCTTGGTGTGTGGACATGTGGCTCTCCTTGCTAGCCGACCTGGACGGTCTCGATCGGGTAGCGGTGGCCGCCCCGCGACTGGCCGATCAGGACGATGAACAGCGTGAGCGGGCCGACGCGGCCCGCGAACATGCTCGCGATGACGAGGACCTTGCCGACGTCGTCGAGGCTACCGGTCGCGCCCATCGACAGCCCGACGGTGCCCAGCGCGGACACCACCTCGAACAGGGCGTGATCGAGTGCGATGTCCTGCGTCACCTGCACGGCCATCAGGGCCGCCGCCGCGGACAGGACGCCGGCGGTCGTGATCGCCGTCGCCTCGTACACCGTCCGGTGCGGGATCCGTCGCCCGAACGCCGAGGCCTCGAGGCGTCCCCGGATCGCCGCGATGACGGCGAGGATCAGCACGGCCATCGTCGTGGTCTTCACGCCGCCGGCGGTCGAGCCTGGGCTGCCGCCGACGAACATGCACAGGATCGCGAGCGTCCAGGTGGCCGGCTGGATGTCGGCGAAGTCGATCGAGTTGAAGCCGGCGGTCCGCAGGGTCACGGACTGGAACCAGGCGTTCACGACCTTGTCGCCGAGCGCCATGTTCGCGAGCGTGCTGTTCCACTCGAGGAACAGGAACAGGAACATCGGCGCGACGAGCAGCCCCAGGGTGCTCGTCACGACGAGGCGGACGTGCAGGGTGGAGCGCCCGCGACGCAGCGCGGGCAGGGCGACCACGACCAACGGCCCCAGCCCACCCACGACGATTAGCGCGCTGACGGTGAGCAGCACGCCGGGGCTGCCCTGGTAGTCCATCAGGCTGTTGCTCTGGAGCGCGAACCCGGCGTTGCAGAACGCCGAGATCGACGTGAACACGGCCCGCCACAGGGCCACGCCCAGGCTGTCGCCGTGCGCCATGAACTGCGGCGTGAGCGCCAGCACGCCGAGCGACTCGGTCCAGAACGTGACCTTGAGCACCGCGCGCAGCGCGCTCTCGAGGTCCCTGCGCGCGCCGGCCCCGCCCATGAGGTCTGCCGCCATCGACTCCTCGCGCACGCCCAGCCGACGCCCGAGGTACACCGCCGCCGCCGCGGCGAACGTCATGATGCCGAGGCCGCCGAGCTGGAACAGGACCGCGATCACCGCCTGGCCGTACAGCGTGAAGTCGTGGGGGGTGTCGAGCACGATCAGGCCGGTCACACAGGTGGCGCTCACCGCGGTGAACAGGGCGTCGATCAGCCGGACCGAGCCGGGCGCCGTCGACGCGATGGGCAGGAGGAGCAGCACGGCGCCGAACAGGGCGAGCGACGCGAAGCTCGCCACGAACAGCCGGGCGGGCGAGGCCAGCAGCAGGTCGGGGACGTTCGTCGCGTGCATGGCGCGTGGCCGCGCGACGAGGAGCAGGAGCAGCGCGGCGCCCAGGGTCAGAAGGACCGCGACCCGCGGGAGGGGCAGGGCCGCTGGAACGGACACGAGGACGATCGCGGTGACGAGCGCGGCGCGGGTGGTCCAGCGGGTGCGGTCCGGGTCACGTCGGCGGGCGCGGTCGGTGGTGCGCCACGTGTAGAGCAGCGCCCAGGTGGCCGCGATCGCGAGGCCGAGCCCGAAGGCGGGCTCCGTCGGACGCTGCGCCAGCGCCGGCGCGACGACCAGCGCGACGCCCAGCGACGTCAGCAGGCGTGCCCCGCCTGACGCGCGGGGCCGGTCGGCGTCGGCGCTCACGATCGACAGCGCGCCGAGCACCCCGGGGAGCGCCCACCACCACGTGGTCGATGGGTCCAGCGGCCAGGCCAGCAGCGCGCCGACCAGCGCGGCCACCGGGAGCGGTCGGCGATCGAGCTGGCGGAGGGCGTCGCGAAGGAAGCGGATCAACGGTCGGTGAACCTGTGCAGCCGAGGCGCCAAGTAGTCACTCTGACACCTGGCAGCCATCGCCGGTCAGGAGTCGACGGCACCTCGGCGCCCCGCGGCCGCGCGTCGCGTCGCGGGACCGCTCAGCGGCGTGGCGAAGCACGCACGGCGGTCGTTGTCGTCCATGACGGGGTGGTTCATCGAGCGCGACGCGAACCTCGCCAGGCGGACCGCGTCACCGATCGGGCAGGCTGCCGAGCAACGCGTTCTCTTGCATCGAGGCCTCGAGGTGGTCGAGCACCTCGGGACGCACGCGCCGGCGCGCGACGTACGCGACGATCGCCGCCTCGAGCAGTCCCGAGAGGTTCTGGTGCCGCTCCCGAGCCAACGCCTTCAGGTCGGCCCACACCTTCGCGTCGACCACCGCGCTCACCCTTCGGCCCGCCATCCGACCTCCTGACGTTTCAAGATGGGTCTGGAAGGCGCGCTCGGCAAGCCGTCGGCTCAGGCGTGCGCGTGCGCGTGCTCGTGCTCGTCGGTCAGGGCGCAGCGCGGCCGCGGCGCGTCGTCGCCGACGTCGACCTGCAGCGTGGTGTGCCGCACGCCGAAGCGCTCTCTGAGCAGGGCCTCGGCGCGGGCACGGACGGTGAACACGCAGTCGGGGTCCGGGACGAGGAGGTGCGCGGTGAGGACGGCGTTCTGGCCGTCGACGGTCCAGATGTGCAGGTCGTGGACGAGGGTGACGCCCTCGAGGGTGCGCAGGGCGGCCTCGACGTCGCGGGCGTTCACGTTCGGGGGCGCGAACTGGAGGAGGATGCGGGTGGACTCGCGCAGCAGCGACCAGGTGCTGACGAGCACGAGCGCGGCGATGATCAGGCTGACGACGGCGTCGGCGGCGGGCAGGCCCGCGGCGAGGAGGATCGCGGCGACGATGGCGCCCACCGAGCCGAGCGCGTCAGCGAGCATGTGCAGCAGCGCGCCGCGGACGTTGAGGTTCTCGCTGTTCGCGCGGTAGAGGTACCACGCGCTGCCGAGGTTGACGGCGAGGCCGCCGATGCCGACGAGAAGGACGGGCAGGGCCTCTACGTGCGGCGGGCCGCCGACGAGCCGGCCGATGGCGGCCTCGAGGATGAAGCCGACGGCGACGAGCAGCGCGATGCCGTTGACGAACGCGCCGAGGACCTCGGCGCGCACGAGCCCGAACGAGCGGTTCGGGGTGGCGGCGCGGCGGGCGAGGTGTGAGGCGGTGAGCGCGAGCGCGATGGCGCCGACGTCGCCCACCATGTGCGCAGCGTCCGAGAGCAGCGCGAGCGAGCCCGTCCACCAGCCCGCGACCGCCTCGATGACGAGGAACGCGCCGTTGAGCGCGAGCGCGACGAGCAGCGCGAAGCGGGTGGCGTCGCCGTGCGCGTGGTGGTGGGCGTGGTCGTGGGACAAGGGACCTCACGCGGGGCTGGGATCTCTCATAGGAGCGGCGGTGCGCCCGCGTCAAGGCGACCGGCGCGCGCCGCCGCGGCGGGGTGCTACGCTCTGTCGATGCTCACCCTCGCGCTCACCCTCGCGGCCAGCGCGGCCGCCCCCCCGCTGGAGGTCGAAGTGGACCCGTGCCTCGTGACGTGGACCCGCAGCAGCGGCGCGTCGGTACTCTCCGAGCAGCGCGGCGCGGGCGGGCCGCGGTGGGACGACTTCCCCGAGGCGGTCGCGGCGGGGACGCCGACGCCCGAGCACGTCGCCGTCGCGCACACCGCGGCGTTCGTGGTCGACGGGCGCCCCGTGCTGTACTTCAGCCCGGATCGGGCGACGTGGATCGTCGACGCGGCAGCGTTCACCGACCTCGCGGTCGCGGACGTGGTCAAGCTCGGCGCGGGCAAGGTGGCGAACGTCGGCGCGGTGAAGCCCGCCGCGCGCGCCGCGCTGGGCGACCGCGGCGTCGCCGAGCTGCTGATCCAGGCCGATCTGGTGCGCACCTGGGCGCATATCGGCAGCACGCTGTGCCTCGTGTCCGAGTCCGCGGCGGACGGCGCGTATCGCGCCGCGTTCACCGGCACGCACACCTACTTCACCAGCCGCAAGAACGAAGACCCGCTGGCGTTCGAGCTCGCGATCGCGCCCGACGGGGCGATTGCTATCACCGGCCGCTGACGCGCACGGAGTGGGCGCGCTCGCCCACCCCGTGTGTCCAAGGGCTCAGACCGGACCAGGCGCTCTCGGCAGCGCTCACCATGACCCTGCTGCAGATCGGGTCCCGCAGGTGGGCGCGAGCAGAGAGCCCTCCGACCCGAGCGAGCCGAAGGGGCCAGCGGATCAGCAGGCCGGACCGCTTGGTCGACGGACGAACGCTCGGTGATTCGGGCTCAGGCGTCGGCGGGCGTGGCGAGCATCGTCTGCAGGTGCTCGAGCAGATCGACGTAGCTGACGATGCCGACGACCTTCTCGTGCTCGACGACGGGGACGGCGCTGACCTTGAAGTCGAGCAGCACGTCGATCGCGTCGGCCAGCGGGCGCTCGGGGCCGAGGAACAGCACGTCGGTCCGCATCATCTTGTGGATGGGCTGACCGAGCGCTGCGGCGGCGGCGACGGTGCCCTCGCCGTTGTGGAGGTCCCACAAGGCCTGGCGCCACGGGCGCACGTCTCGGTCGCTCAGGATGCCGACGAGGCGCTCGCCGTCGACGACGGGCAGGTGGCGGATCGGCGCGAGGTCGAGCAGCTCGAGCGCCTCGCGCACGGTGGCGTGCACGTCCACGGTGATCGGATCAGGGGTCATCAGGTCGCGCAGGGTCTGCATGCGGCCTCCTCGGGTGGGACGGGAGGAGGTGCAACTTCCGTACCGCGCGGGCCTCAGGCGCCGCCTGGCGGGCGGACGCCGAGGAACGCGGCGAGACGCGCGACCTCGTGCGCGAGGGCGTCGGGGAACGCGGGATCGTCGGGCGGTCCGCGCTCGAAGCCGACGTCGACGACGAGCGCGCCGTCCTCGACGCGCGCGTTGCCCCAGCCGATCACGTCGTCGGCGTACAGGAGCGGCACGTAGGTCGTGTAGCCGCCGTAGACCGGGTCGT
>CAYQSE010000062.1:0-5238 GCA_964419905.1 uncultured Enterobacteriaceae bacterium | reverse complement strand
CCGCGGACGCGCTTCGCGATGGGCGTGTACGCCTCGAAGCGGTAGGACCAGCCCCACAGGCGCTCGAAGCGCGCGCGGTCGTGCACGAGCGGGTCGAACGGCGCGAGCAGGCGCGCGCGGCGGGGCGGGGGAGCGGGCGGCGGCAGGTCGGCGGGCCACACCCACGTCGTGCCGTCCACCTCGGCGCGGACCAGCGCGCCGTCGGTGATCAGCGCGCGCAGCGCCGTGGCGCCGGCGCCGGGACCGATCAGCCGCGCGCCGAGCCGGGACGCCATCGCGCGCAGGGTGCCCTCCAGGGCGGGGGCGTGGACGCGCGCCAGCAGCAGCGTCAGCGCGCGCAGGCGCTCGGCGGCGGGCTGGTCGCCGTGGTCGTGCGCGGGCGCGTACACCCGCACGCCGCGCTCGCGGCGCGCGACGCGGATCAGGCCCCGCTGGTGCAGCGCCTCCAGCGCGTCCGTGGTCGCTCTCGACCGGCCGCCCCACGCGTTGCGCACCGTGTCGGCGCCGAGCGCGGCGGCGAGGCGCTGCGGATGCGTCGCGCCGTCTGCGTGCACGCGCGCGAGGACCTCGTGCTCGAGCGGTCCGAGCGGGTCGCTGCGGCGCGGGTGGAGCCAGCGCCACACCGCGCGCGGCACGAAGCCGTACGCGTACACGGCGTCCTCCTCGAGGTCGAGGTCGGGGTAGGCGGCCTCGAGGTCGCCGGCGCGGTAGCCGTCGACGCGCTGGCGGAGGATCAGGTCCTGCGCGCGCGCCGGGGCCTGGATCGGATCGGCCTGCACGAAGCCGAGCCGCGCCACCGCCTCGGCCAGCGTCGCCGACGGCGCGAAGTTGTGGGCGATCGCGGCCGCGCGCAGGTCGTGGACGTCACGCATCGCCGCCGCCGCGGCTCACGCCCCGCCGGACGGCCCCGCGAGGCCGGGCAGGGCTTCGCGGAACGCCGCGAGCAGGCTGTTGGCCTCGGGGCTCGGCCGGAACGCGTCGAGCATCCGATGCGCCTCGGTGCCGCCGAACGCCTGGCTGTACATCGCGAAGTAGCGCTCGAAGCGGGTGCGGTTCGCGTCGCCGGTGAGCTCCGGGTGGAACTGGGTGGCCCACACCGGCTTGCCGCGCACGCGCAGCGCCTGGTAGGGCGCGCGGTCGGAGCGGGCGAGGCAGACGACGCTCGAGGGGAGCGCGAACGCGCTGTCCTTGTGCCCCTGCTGCGCGGTGAACCGGGCGGGGAGGCGGCTGAACAAGGGGTCGGTCGCGGCGTCGGGCTCGAGCGCGATCTCGTAGCTGCCGACCTCGGCGCGCGCCTCGTCGGTGCGGACCTCGCCGCCGAGCCCGACGACGAGCGCCTGGAAGCCGAAGCACGACGCGAACGTCGGGAAGCCTTGGTCGGCGAGCCCTGCCATCAGGTCGAAGAACGGCGAGAGCCACGGCGCGTCGCCGGTGACCGAGAACGCGCCGCTGCCGCCGACGAGCACCGCGTCGGCGCCGTCGGTGACCGCCTCGGGGTGCAGCGGATCGGTGAGCAGGTCGACGGGCTCGAGGGTGTGCGCGGGCACGCCGAGCCGCGCGGCGAACGCCTGCCGCTCCTCGAGGCGGACCGGATCGCTGGGCAGGCGGGCCTGGAGCAGTCGGAAGCGCATCAGGTCGTCCTCGGACGAAGGGTCCATATCGCAGCGCACAGCCCGATCGAGATCGCGAGCGAGAGGAAGGCCACCCACGCCGGGCTCGACGCGTCGGGGTCGAGCGGGGTCGCGAGCACGACGAACGCGGCGAGCCCGTTGTTGAGCAGGTGCGCGCCGACCGCGGGCCACACCGAGCCGGTGGCGAGGCGCAGCCAGCCGAGGAACAACCCGGTGAAGAACACCGCGATCACATGGATCGGGTCGACGTGGTGCAGCGCGAACAGGACCGAGGTGAGCGCCCACGCCAGCGTCCGCGAGTGCGCGCGCTCGAGCAGATCCCACAGGTAGCCGCGGAACACGAGCTCTTCGGCCAGCGGGGCGACACCGACGATGGCGATCGCCAGCAGGGCGCGCGCGAACAGCGTGCCGCCGGTGAGCATGTCGTTGAGCATCGCGAGGTTGCCGAGATCGAGGAACGGCAGGAGCCGCGACAGCTCCTGCGCGACCCAGCCGGGGAAGAACCCCACGGTGAGGCCGCCCGCGGTGCCGATCGCGAGCAGCGCGGGCTGCGTGGCGCGGAGCCCGAAGCTGCGCCGACGATCGGCGCCGGTCCACCACACCAGCGCCACCGCGATGCCCACCAGCCCGAGCAGCTGGAGGATGCTCGCGCCCGCGAGCAGGGCGGGCGGGACGTGGTCCTGGAGGGTGTCGCCGCCGAGCTGATCGAGCGGGACGCCGCGCGCGAGCATCATGCCGACGATCAGCACGCCGACGCCGCCCTCGACGAGCACCCGCCAGCCGATCGACAGCGCGACGTAGAGCGCGGCGAGCGCCAGCGCGCGTCGCGCGGTGCCTTGGGTGGGGGAGTCTGGGGTTGAGGGCATGGCGTCCTCGGTATCCGGTGGCCGGACAGATTACGATCGATGACGGAGTGGAGGAGAGGGCGTGATCGAGGTCCGCGGCGCGCGCGAGCACAACCTGCGGGGGATCGACCTCGATCTGCCGCACGACGCCCTGATCGTGTTCACCGGGGTGAGCGGATCGGGCAAGAGCAGCCTCGCGTTCGACACGCTGCACCAAGAGGGGCAGCGCCGCTACCTCGAGGCGCTGTCGGCGCGGGGCGGAGCGGTCGATCTGCGCCGCCCGGCGGTCGACGCGATCACCGGGCTGCCGCCGACCATCGCGCTCGACCAGCGGCCGCCGCCGCCCGATCCGCGCGCGACGGTGGCGAGCGCGGCGGACGTGCTCGCGCTGCTGGGTTTGTTGTTCGCGCGCGCGGGCACGCAGCACTGCCCGGTGTGCGGCGATCCGATCACGCCGGTGACCCACGACGAGATCGTCGGCGCGCTGCTCGGGCTGCCCGACGGCGCGCGGCTGCTGCTCGAGGCGCCGCTGCGCACGCAGGGGGGTGGGCGTACGGTGCTGGCGGAGATCGGGCGCGCCGGGTTCTCGCGGGTGCGGCTCGACGACGCGGTGTACGCGCTCGACGACGTGCTGCCAGGCGTCGCCGACGCGGCGCGCACGGTGCGGGTGGTGGTCGATCGGATCCGCGTCGGGCCCGACCGCCGCGACCGACTGCACGACGCGGTGCGGACCACCGCGCGCGCCGGGCACGGCGTGGTCGTCGCCGTGGTGGACGACACGACACGGATCTTCGTCGATCGGCCGTATTGCTGGCGCGACGACCTCGTGCTCCCGGCGCTCGAGCCGCGGCTGTTCAACCCGCGCTCGCCGCTCGGGCGGTGCCCGGACTGCGACGGGACGGGCCGGGACGAGGGCGGCGCGACGTGTTCGGGCTGCGCGGGGGCGCGGCTGCGGCCCGAGGCGAGCGCGGTGGTGTTCGCGGCGCAGACCGTGCCGGGGTTGCTCGGGCGCGGGGTCGCCGAGGTGGCGGCGTGGGTGAGGGGACTGACGCCCGGCCCGGCGACCCGCGATCTCCTCGCCGCGCTCGGGCGACGCCTCGCGGTGCTCGAGGATCTGGGCCTGGGCGCGCTCGCGCTGTCGCGCGGCCTCGACGCGCTGGCGGCGGGCGAGCGGCAGCGGCTTCGGCTGGCCGCCCAGCTCGGCGCGGAGCTCTCGGGCGTGCTCTACGTGCTCGACGAGCCGGCGGCGGGGCTGCATCCCGAGCAGGTCGACGCGGTGCTGCGGGTGATCGCGGCGCTGCGCGCGGCGGGCAACACCGTGCTCGCGGTCGAGCACCACCCGGCCGTGATCCGGGCGGCCGATCACGTCGTCGACTTCGGTCCGGGGCCGGGGCGCTCGGGCGGCGAGATCGTGTTCGCCGGCACGCCGGACGCGCTCGCCGCGCAGGACACCGCCACCGGGCGGTGGCTGTCGGGGCGGGCGCGGCTCGAGGGGCGCTCGTGGACGCCGCGTGGCTGGGTGGAGGTCGACGGCGCGTCGGCGCGCAACCTGGTGGATTGTTCGGCGCGGCTCCCGGTGGGCGCGGTCGCGGCCCTGTTCGGGCCGAGCGGCAGCGGCAAGACCGCGCTGCTCGACACGCTGCGGCAGCACGCGCACGCGGCGCTCGGCGGGGCGGTGCAAGACCTGCCGCCGGTGCGCGCGATCCGCGGACTCGGCGTGTTCACCCGGTTGGTGACCGTCGACGAGGGCGGCGGCGCGCGCGCGTCGCGGTCGACGCCGGCCACCTACGTCGGCGCGTGGGACGTCGTGCGCGAGCTGCTCGCGGCGACGACCGAGGCGCAGATCCGCGGCATGGATACGGGCTTCTTCTCGCTGAACAAGAAGGGCGGGCGGTGCGAGGTGTGCAAGGGCACCGGCGAGCGGCAGATCGCGCTCGGGTGGCTGCCCGACGTGACGCTGCCGTGCGAGGTCTGCGACGGGCGGCGGTTCGCGGCCGATGTCCTCGAGGTGCGGTGGAAGGGGCGCAACGCAGCCGAGCTGCTCGATCTGCCGGCCGAGGAGGCCCGCGCCCTGCTCGCGGGCCACCCGCGACTCGAGGGCACGCTGCGCGCGCTGGTCGAGGTCGGCCTCGGGTACGTCCCGCTCGGGCAGCCCGGCCACACGCTGTCGGGCGGCGAGGCGCAGCGGCTGCGGCTGGCCCGCGAGCTCGCGCGGGTGCATCGGGAGCGCGGCGACGGCGTGCTCTACGTGCTCGACGACCCGACGATCGGGCTGCACCCGGCTGATGTCGCCGACCTGCTCGCGCTGCTGCGCCGCCTCACCGAGCAGGGCGCCACCGTGTGGCTCGCCACGCACGACGAAGCGCTCGCTGCGGCGTGCGACGTGCAGATCCGCCTGTAGGGGGCGGCCGTGTCAGGCTTTTGAGGGACTTTTGTGGAGGGGTGGGGCCTGGTTGTCGTGGGTCGGCCGGCCCACGGCTTTTTTTGGGGCGCGTTGCTGCGGAGGCGCTGGTCGCGGTTGTCGTGGGTCGGCCGTCCCGGCCGACCGTGTGTTGGGGCCGGCGCGGGTGCGGCCGGCCGGGACGGCCGGCCCACGTCTGTTTTTGGGCCAGCTTGTGGTGCCGGCGCGGATTCGGCCGGCCGGGACGGCCGGCCCACGGCTTGTTTTGGGGACGCGTTGCTGCGGAGGAGCAGGTCCCGGTTGTCGTGGGTCGGCCGGCCCACGGCTTTTTTGGGGGCGCGTTGCTGCGGAGGCGCTGGTC
>CAYQSE010000061.1:0-27157 GCA_964419905.1 uncultured Enterobacteriaceae bacterium | reverse complement strand
GACCATCACTGCGCTTGCTGGGCGGGCGGGACGCCCGCCCCACGTTCCTAGATCCCCGTAAACCAGGCTTCAGCCGGTCTTCGTGAAGAAGTGATCAATCGAAAGCCCCAACGCCCGGCCCACGGAGCCCCGTATGCGGCCGGGCCGAAATCGAGCAGCCTCAGAGACCGCCTGACATCATCCGCCGCTTCTGCTGCATTTCGCTGACCTCCGGGCCGGGTGCGTTTCGCCCGCCCACCACTCCAACGCCGACCAGGGTGTTGTCCACCCCAAGGTCAAGGACGGCATCCTCGAGCGTACGCCCACCGCCGACTACCGTGATCTCCGAGGTAGCGGGTCCGAGGAGGATGGGCGCGAGCTCCGCGTCGAGCCCTCGCACGTTGTTACCCTGAATCATCCAGCCGGATGTCGGGTCCCCGTAGGCACCGCCGGTAATGCCCACCAGTGCATCGCCGGTCAGCGTATTGTTCGCGACCAGCAAGTCCTGGATACCGAAGCCGAACACGAAGGCGTAGACGTCATTGAAGCCCTCGGAGCGGTAGGTGTTGTGCGCGACGACGGCCTCCACCGACGGCAGCCCAGCGCGTCGTGAACCGTAGTCGACGAGCTCGAACGCACTCCAGAAGTTGAAGGCTGGCTGTCGAATGCGGTTGTGCGCGAGCCAGAACGAAGACGGCTCCGGGAGCGGCGTGTGAGGCTGGGGCCCGAAGTCGTTACCGAAGTAGTGCATGGCCCCCTGGAAGGCGCTGAAGAACCCGGACCCGTGCACTTCGTTGTGCGACACCGTCACGCGGGAGCGACTCACCTCATCCATGAAAATGGTCGCCGCGGGCGCATCGAACATCCGATTCCCACGCCCGGGCGCGCCGCCGATCACGAGCTCCGCGTCGAGCGTGGACATCGCGATGACCAGCCCGTTGAAGCCACCGTACGACTCACACGAGGCCACCTCCAGCCGACCGGTGACGGGCTTGGTGTAGCGGTAGTGACGTCCTCCGTAGCGGTCGATCTCATAGAGCTGCTCACCGCCGATCGCGATGTAGAGGATGTTGTTGCCGCCATTGAACCCGCCGTCCGGCGGTACCTCGCTCGTGAAGCGTACCCGCTCCACCGTCCCCCGGACCTCACCGACGGCTAGGTCATGGACCCCGGTCGGGTGCACACCGAACGCGATCGAGCCGAACGTGTCCGTAAGGATGCCATGTGAGGCGAACTCGCCGATCCCGTGCTGGTGAATGGCGAAATCAGAGAAGGTCGTGTCTCCACCCACGGTCTCGAAGATCGCCGGGCTGGGCGTCAAGGACGTAAATGGTTCGCCGACTTCCGGATCGCTCGCCCGCAGCATCCCACCCGGCACGGTGACGAGCTGCGTGAGATGCATGGCGGCGCCTCGAATCGCGCCGTGGAAGTCCGTCAGGACGATCTGACGCCCGAGGTGGAAGGTCCCCGGAGCGAGCTCGACGGTATCGAGGGATGGATCGGACGCCACCTGATCGATGGCTGCCTGAATCGCAACACTGTCGTCGGAGAAGTGCGCGAGGACGATCGACTTCAACTCGCGCATGAGCGCTTCACGGCGCTCGTACCGGGGTAGGAATGCCGCCATCAGCGCGTGATCGTCCTCGGTCATCCCGGTGGCGTAGGCCAAGTACGCCATCTGCTCCTCGAGCGTGGGCGACTCGTCGCTCGGCAGCATTGTCAGGGGGACGGTGGTGAGATCCGCCACGGACGAATCGATAGCGCCATCCCCCGTCAGCGGCACCTCCACCGTCAGATCGAAGACATCCGCGCGAGCGAAGGGCTGGCTGACGAAGAAATAGCTGGTTGGTCCGATTGAATAGCTCTGGCTGAACGTCTCGAGCAGACTGGACGGGGCGAGCGGCGGATTTGGGGTCCCATCCGCGTGTGCGACCGGTCGCGGCGTGGCGGGCGGGAGGGGGATCCCGCCATTCACCCAGGCATCCAGGTCATCCTGATCGTACCAAGCATAGGACAGGTCGCGCTTCTTCGACCAATCGGTAGGCGCCACATCCACCACGCCAGCATAGGACACTGCGGCGATGCCGACCAAGCTCCAAACGACAGCCATGTTTCCCCCTTTGCCGTACCCTACGGCGACACAGACCTTCACTCCCCACAGTGGGAGTACACCCACCTTCACGGAGAAGGTCAAGCCGAACCTGGCTCAAACGCCGTAGACCAAGTACGCTCCCGCGATCGGGACCATCCGGTGATGCATCCTGTGATAGTCGCCGCGGGGCGTCAGCGGGTGGGGAAGGCGGCGGCGTGTCCGTGGGCGATCGTCCGCGCCAGGAGCGCCTCGCTCATGCCCGGGAGGCTCGCGACGCGGCGGTGCTCCTCGGGACTGGTGACGTCGGAGAGCAGCGTGTTGTCGGTGCACACGCACGCCCTCACGCCCGCGGCGAGCCACCGCGGGAGCGGGTGGTCGGTGAGCTGCGCGATCACACCCGTGTGGACGTTCGAGGTCGGACACGCCTCGATCGTGACCGCTTCGCGAAGGACGAGGTCGACGACCGACAGATCGTCGAGGAGCGTGGTGCCGTGGCCGATCCGTTGCGCGCCGAGCCGCTCGATGGCCTCGCGGATCTCGCTCGGCGGACGGCCTTCGCCGGCGTGGACGGTGCGTCCCAGTCCGAGGTCGGCGGCGCGCCGGTAGGCGGGCGCGTAGTCGGTGAGGCGCCAGGGGTGCGTGGCCAGCGGACCGCCCGCGAGGTCGATGCCGACCACACCGGGTCGCGTTCGCGCCATCGCGACGTGCCCCTCGAGCACGGCCGGATCCTCGCCGTACAGGCCACACAGGATCAGCCCCACGCGCCCATCGACGCCCTCCAGCGCCGCGTCGACGATGGCCTCCGCCGATCCGCCGTGGAGCTGCGGGGCGAAGCGGATCTCCAGGGTGGACACCCCCTCGGCGGCGGCGTCCTCACAGATCTCGGCGGCCACCCGGCGCACCGCATGCGGCGTGCGAAGCGCACCGACCGTGAACGCGAAGCGCGCGAGCGCCGCTTGCAGCCCCATGCCCGCGAAGAACCGCAGGTCCTCCGGCACGCTGCCGGCGAGCGCGCGCAGGGTGTCCACGCGAAGCGAGCCGTCGAGGTGGCGGTGAAGGTCCGCGAGCATCTGCACCTCAGGGCGCGGCGGTCATCCGATCGATCCACAGGTCGAGCGCGGGGACGAGCATCCGATACACCGCCTCGAAGCCGTCTGGGCCGCCGTAGTACGGATCGGGCACCTCGCCGCCGCCGGTGGTCGCGAGCACCGGGTGGACGCGCGGGTGCGCCGCAGCGGGGAGGATCCGGTGGGTCTCGCGCAGGTTGTCGTCGTCCATCGTCAGGATCCACCGGAACGCCTCGCCGTCCTCGGGGCGAAGCTTCCGCGCGCGCGAGTCCAACGCGACGCCGTGACGGGCCAGCGTGCTCAGCGTGCGGGGATCGGGCGAGGCGCCGACGTGCCAGCCCCCCGTGCCCGCGGAGTCCACCTGGAACGCCCCCGCGAGGCCGCGCAGCCGCAGCCGGTGCAGGAACACCCCTTCGGCCATCGGGCTGCGGCAGATGTTGCCGAGGCAGACGAACAGGACGGTGTTCACGTCTCGCCTCCCGGTCGACGCTTCGCGAGCGCGCCGCGCTTCAGCCGCTGCGCCACGACCTTGTACTGGCGGGCCTTGTACAGGTGGTGGGCGTTGTCGCCCTCCTCGTTCGCGCGGGCCGTGACCTCGTCGACGATCTGGAACTCGACCATCAGGAACACCACCCGACCCAGCTCGAAGCCGAGCCGTCCGAAGCGGCCCTCCGGCAGCCTCACCGGATAGTCCACGATGAAGTTGATCATCTGGTAGCCCGAGCCGCTGAACTCGTTCTTGCCGGTGCGGTCGCGCACCGGCTGATCACGCAGGCTCGCGATGGTGGCGCGGTCGTTCGGATCGACCAGCACATCGAGCCCCTCCGGATCGAGCAGGTTGTTGTGGCTCTGACCGGGGATCACGTAGTTGAACGCGAACGCGCTGCGCGCGAGCCACCGCAGCGCAGGCACGATGTCGTCGGGCCCCTCCACCACCACACGAAAGCGCAGCTTGTCGAAGATGGTGGCCGCGATCGTCTCCTTCTTGGCGAGCAGCTTGGTGATGATGCTGCTCCGCGACTTGCGCGACCCATAGAACGACACGACCGGCAGCCCGCTCTCGCGCATCTTGCGCGCCTGGCGCAGGATGCTCCCCTCGGCGAGATCACAGAGCTCTGCCTCGGAGATCGGGGTGCGGAAACGCAGATCGGCCGCCTCCATGTGGTGGATGACGTGCATCAGCTTCAGGATCACGCAGGACAAGATCTGCCGGCGACGGAAGCCGCCCGTCTCGGACGCCCACACGAACACGTCGCGCACGTCGCGCGGATCCCGAAGCGCGAGCGGGAACCGGAGGTCGAGCTGCTCCTCGAGGTAGGCCATCGCCTCGTTGAACACGAACCGCAGCCGATCTCGGTCCTGCGGGTCGCTCGTGTCGATCAGCAACAGGCTCAGATAGTGATCGACCGCCGCGCGATCGGTGAAGGTCGCGCGCTGCCAGTCGATGACCGATGACCCGCCGAGGATGAGCCGAAGGGCATCGACGTCCTCGAGGCTCAGGTGGATCCGGCGGTACAGGGCCGCCGCTGAGGCGTCGAGCTCGAGGATGTCACGGCGCACGGCGGCCCCTTCGTTGGACGACCCGTCTGCCCGAGGCTAACCCAGGGCGGGCTCCGAGGACGCCGCTTTGGGAAAGACGCGAGCCGCTGGTCCGCGCGAGCACGACGGCCGTGTCACCGAGACGCGCGGGCGACAGGTGCGCGTCCGCGACGACGACGGCGAGCGCGACTGCTTCCTGGCGGGGCACCGCGTCGTGGTCGGCGATCGCGTCCGCTTCGTCGAGGCACGGGGCACCGGCGGCAAGATCACCACGGTGCTGCCGCGCGCGAACGCGCTGCGCCGTATGGACCCACGCGGGCGCGAGCAGGTGCTCGCCGCGAACCTCCAGGGGCTGCTGGTCGCCGCCTCGGTTCGCGAGCCGGGCTTCCGCGCGGCGCTGGTGCACCGCTACTTCGCCGCTGCCCAGCGCGATGGGCTCGCGTGCGTCGTGCTGCTGACGAAGTGCGACCTCGGCGTGCCCGACGAGGTCGAGGCGCACCTCGCGCTGATCGACGACGAGGTCGAGGTGCTGCGCTGCTCGGCCTCCGAGCGCACCGGGCTCGACGCGCTGCGCGCCTTCCTCGCCGCGCGCGCAGAAGGCGGCCCGTGGGCGCTCGTCGGCGGCTCCGGGGTGGGCAAGACGTCGCTGATCGGTGCGCTGCTCCCGGGCGAGGACGTCGGCGCGGTCGGCGCGATCTCCGACTACTGGGGGACCGGCCGGCACACCACCACCCACTCGCGCATCTTCGCGCTGCCGAGCGGCGGCGAGATCGTCGACTCGCCGGGGATCCGCAACCTGACGCCCGCGCTGGACGATCCGGTCGAGGTGCGCCTGCACTTCCCGCAGATCCGCCACCTGCGCTGCCAATACCGAGACTGTCAGCACCGCCCGGGCGAGGACGGCTGCGCGGCCGATGCGGCCATCGACCCCGCGCTGCTCGACAGCTACCGGACACTCCTCGCCGAGGTCACCGAGGCGACGCGCCGCACCGGCTGACGCCTGCGCTCACTCGGCGTGCTGGATCCACACGTCGGTGCCCGGCGTCGCCACGCTCCAGTCGGCCCGATCGTCGAGCGGCTCGCCGCTGACCGGCTCGGTGCCGGTGACGTGCGGGTCGCCGTTGATCAGGTACTCGGCGAGCGTGTTCCACTCCTTCACGGTGAGCCGGATCCGCCCGAGGATCTCCTCGGCGTGGTCGTAGCACTCGAAGGTGTAGTACGGACGCGCGAACGGCGCGGCGAGACCCGCGGGCATACCACCACCGTGGTTCGCCGGATCGTAGTAGTTCGCGAGCGGAACATTGGAGACGAAGTCCGTGCTCAGCTCGTCCCAGTGAAACCGCTTCTCGAACCGCCCCTGGTCGACGAACACGATCTTGCCGGTGGGCCAGCCCGACGCGGAGAACGACGCCTCGGGATCGATGTACGCAGCGCCGCTGTAGCAGGTGGCCGCATTGCCGCCCCACGTGGTCGGGCCGGTGACGCGAGGCAGCTCGGAGGCCGGGGTGTAGATGGACAGCGTGTAGTTGCCGAGGCAGCAGTTGGGCGCGTCCTCGTCGAACCGGCTGTAGTCGTAGGCGCACAGCGGCTCACCGTTGAGGCTGTTGACCTCGTTGGAGATGATGCCGTCGATGTCGATCTCGTAGGAGACCTCGGTGGGGCCGACGCCGACCTCCCACGCCTCGTACATGTAGTGGTGGTAGACGACGAAGTCGCACCCGCCGAACGGGGTCACGAAGTCGAAGTCGAGCCCATAGCCGTACAGGTCGAGCTCGGGCGTGTCGAGCGTGCAGTCGATGAGCTCGTAGCCCTGCATCGTGCCGTCGATGAAGATCTCGCACGGCTCGGTGGTGCCCGTCTTGTGCAGACGCGACAGGATGCCGTAGTCGTCGACCGCGTACAGCGCCATCGGATCCTCGGGCACGGACGTGTCCGAGGTGTCCGCGGTGTCGGACGTGTCGGACGTGTCGCTCGTGTCGACGCCATCGAACCCGTCGGACCAGTCCGGCAGCGGCTCGCGCTCGGGGATCGGGCACGCCGTCAGCAGCCCGAAGGTGGCGGTGAGGGCCAGGATCATCGAGGCGGCCCTCGTGAGACGAACGCTGCGGCTCATCGCGCTTCCTCCGTTTCGATGGGGGCGAAGAACGAGATCGCGAACGCGCCGGAGGCGACCTCGACGATGCCGTTCTGGTCGTCGTAGCCGGCGAGCGTGAGCACCGCCGTGCCCGAGCGCGCCGTGTCGCCGAGCCCGTCAGCGACGTGGTCGCGCTGCCGCTGGCCCGCGGCAGGCACCGTGAACGGCACCTCCTCGTTCAGCCCCGCCACGACGCCCACGTCGCCGAGGAACTCACCCGCGAAGTACGGCGGCTGGTCGGCCTCGTCGAGTCCATCGAGCGTGTAGTCGACGCGGTACTGGAGCATCTCGACCCAGGCCAGGTCGGAGATGAAGCCCATCTCGTTGAAGATCAGGGCCGCTTCGACAGTGGTGTCGTCGCACGCCCCGACCGCACAGACGTCAGAGACGTCGACGCGGACAGGGAGTTGTTCGGCGCCGATCTCGAGCGCGAGCATCTCGCTCCGCGTGAGGTCGCACCCCAACAGAGACGTCATCGCCAGGCAAGCTACCATCAGGTTCCGAGACAAGGGGTCTCCTCGCCGGGGGGGATTGAGTGCCACACTATACATGCGCCAAGGCCACGGGGGGAAGCAGTCCGCGCGCTTGAGCGCCTCACGCTTCGCCGAGGCGGGGATCACGCGGCCCTTCCACGCCGACCACCTCCACGCCGTGCGCTCGCAGGTAGTCCACCCCGTTCTCGCCCGCATATCCGCCGTCCACGACGAGCACGCGCGCGATGCCCGCGTGATGGATCAGCTTGGCGCAGAGCACGCATGGCTCCCCGGTGACGATCAACCACGCCGACTTCGTCGGCACCCCGTTGGCCGCCGCGTTGCAGACGACGTTCATCTCGGCGTGGTGGCAGCCGACCTCCATCCGCGTGCCGGACGGGACGCCCTGGGTGTCGCGCAGGCAGACGTCTCCCCCGCACAGCGCCCCCCCGCCCCGTGGCCCCCCGTTGTAGCCGTCCATCAGGATCACGTTGCGCTCGGGATCCACCAGCAGCGCGCCGAACTTGCGCCGAGGGCAGTTCGAGGCCTTCGCCAGCGCCAGGCACTGCTCGATTCGGATGCGGATGTGCTTCTCGTTCATCGCCCCTCCGGCACGCGCGACGAGCGTAGCAGGGACCGCCCGGATGCGCTGCGGACCCGCGCGGGGTACGGCGGAACCTCCGCCGAGGTGCCCGATGATGCCTGCGCTGGCCCTGCTGTTCTTCACGCTTCAAGCCGACGCGCGAGAGATCGTGCTCAGCGCGGCCGGCGGGCGGGACTACTCGACCGACCAGTTCTGGACCGGCCTCGACGCCGCGATCCTACCCGACAAGGAGCGCGGCTGGTCCGGCTACGGCCGACTGACGCCCGCATGGGGGTTCGCGGACGCGTTCCCGTTCCTGAGCGTCGAGGCCGGCGTGTTCGCCGCGCTGCCCCGCGAGGGCGAGATCGTCCGTATCGGCCTGATCGCGAGCACCCTCGTGCTCGGGTCGCGCTTCCGCCTCCCTGTGCAGTTCGGGCAGGGGGATCGCTACTGGGGCCTGATCCCCGGGATCGAGGCCGCCGCGGAGTTCGAGTTCTTCGAGGAGAAGCAGTTCATCGTCGGCGTGCGGCTCGGTGTCCGCCCGGCCTCGTCCAACTACCTGTGCCCGACGCCCGACGACGTCGAGCGGTGCCTGTCGTGGTTCCCCGGCGCCACCGGTGGCTTCTACGCACGCGGCAAGCTCACGTCGTGGCTCTACCTGTCGGGCATCATCGGGCCGTCGCCCCAGGTCGCGCTCGGCTACGCGTTCTGACGCCCAGGAGCCCGTCGGGCGTAGCGCGTGAAGCGCGCACGCGCGCGGGCTCCTCCCAACTCGCGGAGCGAGTGGTGCCGCTGCCCCTGCCCGTGCCTCTGCCCGTTCACGTCCAGGCGGAGATCCCCGCCGGGAGGTGGATCCCGCGCATGCGCAGCCACGCCGCTCGCAGTGCGCGCGACGCAGCCCGGCGAGTGGAGCGGCTGGCGGCGATCGCCCCAGCCCTGCCAGCGCCCCGAACGGGCACGGGCAGGGGCACCGTCATGGGCAGGGGAGGAGCACCGCGCGCTACGCCCGACGGGCTCCTAAGGGTAGAGCAGCCCGCGCGTCCACCCCCCATCGGCGCCCCGGACCCACGCCACGCGCTCGTGCAGCCGATCCTCGTGCCCCTGCCACAGCTCGATGCGGTGCGGGAGGACGCGGTAGCCGCCCCAGTGCGGCGGACGCGGCACCGGCTGCCCGTGGTACCGCGCCTCGACCTCGGCGACCTGCGCGCGCAGCGCCTCCCGAGACGTCAAGGGGCTGCTCTGCGCGCTCGCCCACGCGCCGATCTGGCTGCCGCGGGGCCGCGTCGCGTGGTAGGCGTCGGACTCGGCGTCGGTCGCGCGCGACACCGCGCCCTCGAGGATCACCTGACGCTCCAGCGACTTCCAGTGGATCAGCAGCGCCGCGAAGCCCGTCGCGTCCAGCTCGCGCCCCTTGCGACTCTCGCGGTTCGTGAACAACAAGAAACCATTGTCGGCATCGAAGCCCTTGAGCAGGATCGTCCGCAGGCTGGGCCGGCCGTCGGGGCCAACCGTCGCGAGCTGAGCGGCATCGGGCACCCGCGGCTCGGTGTCCTGGGCCTCGCCCCACCACCGGTGCAGCGTGTCGTACGGAGACGTGTCCCGATCCATCGCACCCTCCCTCATACCCGCAGCCCTTCGCCGCGCGACAGCCGATCCCGCCACGGCGCGAGCGCGGCTTCGACCTCCCCCGCCAGGAACGCGCGGGTCTGCTCGGGCGCCCGCCCCACGAACGTCGCGGGATCGAGCAGCGCGTCGAGGCGCGGCAGGATCGGCGCGAACGTCGCATCGGCGCGAATCCGGTCGAGCAGATCGTTGTCGCGACCGTGCTCCTTGACCTCGCGCGCCGCCTCCATCGCGTGCACCCGGATCGCCTCGTGCACGGTCTGGCGATCGGCGCCCGCCTGCACCATCGCCATCAGGATGTTCTCGGTCGCCATGAACGGTAGCTCGGACGCGATGCGCCGCGCGATCACCGCCGGGTGGACCACCAGCCCGGAGGTCACCGAGAGCAGCGTCTCGAGGACGCCGTCGGCCGCGAGGAACGCCTCGGCCAGCGTGATGCGGCGGTTCGCGGAGTCGTCCAGCGTGCGCTCCATCCACTGGGTCGCCGCGGTCCAAGCGGTGTTCTGCCCGAGCGTGATCAAGTGCCGCGACAGCGCGCACACCCGCTCCGAGCGCATCGGGTTGCGCTTGTAGGCCATCGCCGACGAGCCGATCTGCTGACTGCCGAACGGCTCCTCGACCTCCTTCAGGTGCGCGAGCAAGCGCAGGTCCGTGCCCATGCGATGCGCGGTGACGCCGAAGGAGCCCAGCGCCGCCACGACCTCGTGATCGACCTTGCGGGGGTAGGTCTGTCCGGTGACCGGCCAGCTCTCCGCGAACCCGAACGCCGCGGCGAGCCGGCGGTCGAGCGCCTCGACCTTGTCGTGATCGCCGCCGAACAAGAGCAGGAAGCTCGCCTGCGTGCCGGTCGTGCCCTTCGCGCCGCGAAACCGAAGGCGCGAACGCTGGCGGCTCAGGTTGTCGAGGTCGAGCAGCAGGTCCTGGATCCACAACGTCGCGCGCTTGCCCACCGTGGTGAGCTGGGCGGGCTGGAAGTGGGTGAACCCCAGCGTGGGGCGATCCGCCCACCGCTCCGCGAACGCGGCGAGGTTCGCGATCACGCCGGCGACCTTGGGCAGCAGGAGATCCAGGCCATCGCGCAGCGTGATCAGGTCGGTGTTGTCGCCGACGAAGCACGAGGTGGCGCCGAGATGGAGGATGCCGCGCGCCTCGGGCGCCTGATCGCCGAGCGCGTGCACCTGCGCCATCACGTCGTGGCGCAACGCGCGCTCGTACCGCGCCGCTGCCGCGTGATCCACGTCGTCGAGGTGGGCCCGCAGCGCATCGAGCTGTGCGTCGCCGATCTCCAGGCCCAGCGCCTGCTGCGCCTCGGCGAGCGCCAGCCACAGCCGGCGCCAGGTGCGCACCTTGTGATCGTCCGAGAACAGCCGCGCCATCTCCTCGGTCGCGTACCGCTGCACCAGCGGCGACTCGTATCGCTCCGACAATGGGCACCTCGCTGACCCTGCCTCGATAGCGCGTCGAAGCCCGCGGCACACGAACGAACTCGCGCCCCTTGCTACCGTTCGAACGTCACGGCGATAGGCTGCTGAGCCAACCCTTACACCCCTTACACCCCCCCCACATGGAAGGTGATCCATGCTCGCTGCGATCCTCCTCGCGCTGACCACCCTGTCCACCCCCGCGCTCGCGCAGGACGCGTCCAAGGTCCCGTGGTCCTCACCCGGCGCCGAGAAGTTCGACGAGCCCCAGGCCGATCTCGACATCGAGCTCGGTGGCACCTACGTCAGCGGCAACTCCGAGTTCTTCAGCCTCCAGGGCAAGATCGACAGCGGCTACCGCTGGGATCGGAACAAGCTGTCGTTCACCGCGCTGGCCACGCTGGGTCAGGCCAAGGTCGACCTCGACGGCGACGGTATCCTGTCCGAGGCCGAGCGCTCCCGCGGGTTCCGCCCCAACGCCGAACGCTACGCGGGGCAGATCCGCTACGACCGCTTCCTCACGTCCAAGGACGGCCTCTACGTGCTCGCGGGCGCGTACCGCGACACCTTCGCCGGCTTCAACCTGCGCTCCAACGAGCAGGTCGGCTACTCGCGCGTGTTCGTCGACGGCGTCCGCACGATCGGTGAGGGCGACGACGCGATCGAGCTGCGCACCGAGTTCAAGGGTGAGTTCGGTATCGACTACGCGCAGGAGTTCTACGTCGCGGGCGTCGACCCGCAGTTCTACCAGTTCATCGCCGCGAAGGTGATGCTCTCCTTCCTGCACCAGTTCAACACCGCCGTCAGCTTCAAGAACCAGATCACCGTGTTCGAGAGCCTGTTCGACGTGGCCGACCTCCGCCTCCTGAACGAGGTGTCGCTGACCGCGCGCCTGTCGAAGATCATGCAGTTCAAGGTGTCGAACACCATCATCTTCGACAACGTGCCGGTCACTGGCTACCGCAAGCTCGACCAGACCACTGGCGTCACCCTGGTGATCAGCCTCCTCTGACGCGCGCTGGAGCACTCGACTGACTGCACGCACCCGGCTCGTCGCGGCGATCGCCGCTGTGCTCGCGCTGGGTGCGGCGCTGCTGCTCCTGCCGGTCGCCGACTGGCTGCTCGCGATGGTCGGCTGGGTGCGCGGCGCCGGCGCACTCGGCGTCGTCGTGTTCTTCGCGATCTACGTCGTCGCGGTGGTGGCCTTCCTGCCCGGCTCCGTGCTCACGCTCGGCGCCGGGTTCGTGTGGGGCCCGCTGGGCGGGTTCGCCGTCGTCTCCCCCGCGTCCGTGCTCGGCGCCACGATCGCGTTCCTGCTCGGGCGCACCCTGCTGCGAGGTCGCGTTGAGGCCTGGGTCGGCGACGACCCGCGGTTCCGGGCCGTGGACGCCGCGGTGGCACGGCAAGGTCTGCTCATCGTGCTCCTGCTGAGGCTCAGCCCGATCTTTCCGTTCGTGCTGCTCAACTACGCGCTCGGGCTCACCCGGGTACGCGCCGGCCACTACGTGCTCGCGTCATTCATCGGGATGATCCCCGGTACGCTGCTGTTCGCCTACCTCGGGTCCACCGTGACGAACCTCGCCGAGCTCGCGTCGGGCGCCGCGACGGAGGATCCGAGCGCGCAGTATTTGTACTGGGGCGGGCTCGCGGCGACGCTCGCGGTGACCGTGCTGGTGACCCGGATCGCCACCCGGGCGCTGCGCCAGAGCGTCGACCTGAACGACGAGACCTCGAGGTGAGCCGATGTCCGCGCCCCGCGTGCTGCCCGACGACCCCTACAACCGCGCGCTGGTCGCGAACACGCACCCGGCGGACTGGATCGCGCCGACGCCGGACGGCGTCTACAACCTCGTCGTGATCGGCGGCGGCACCGCGGGCCTGATCGCGGCCCTGGGCGCTTCCGCGCTGGGCGGCAAGGTCGCGCTGATCGAGCGGCACCTGCTCGGAGGCGACTGCCTGAACTTCGGCTGTGTCCCGTCCAAGGCGGTGATCGCCGCGGGCCACGCGGCGCACGCCGCGCCAGGCACCGACCCGGACTTCGGCGCGGCGATGGCGCGCATGCGGCGCCTGCGTGCCGAGATCTCGCACCACGACGCGGCGGAGCGCCTGAAGCGCGAGGGGGTCGACGTGTTCCTCGGCGCCGCGCGGTTCTCCGGACCCGACACGGTGCAGGTCGGCGGCGCGACGCTGCGGTTCGCGCGCGCGGTGATCGCCACCGGCGCCCGCGCGCTCGTGCCGCCGATCCCCGGCGCGCGGGACGTCGGCGTGCACACCAACGAAGACCTCTTCGAGCTCACCGAGCGCCCCGAGCGCCTGCTCGTGGTCGGCGCGGGGCCCATCGGATGCGAGCTCGCGCAGGCCTTCGCCCGCCTCGGGGTCCAGGTGACGATCGTCGACCTGATGGACCGGATCCTCGCGGTCGAGGAGCCCGAGGCGAGCGCGCTGCTCGCCGAGGCGTTCGCCGAAGAGGGCGTCGCGATGCGCACGTCGGCCAAGGTGCTTCGTTTCGAGCGCGACGGCGACGCGCGGGCCGCGGTGATCGAGGTCGACGGCGCGCAGGAGCGGCTGGTCGCCGACGAGATCCTGCTCGCGGTCGGCCGCGCGCCGAACGTCGACGACCTCGGCCTCGACGTCGCAGGCGTCGCGTTCGATCGCCACGGCGTCACCGTCGATGCGCACCTCCGCACGTCCAACCCGCGCATCTACGCGTCCGGCGACGTGTGCTCACGGTTCAAGTTCACGCACGCCGCCGACGCGATGTCGCGGATCGTGATCCAGAACGCGCTGTTCTTCGGTCGCCGCAAGGTGGACGACCTCGTGATCCCGTGGGCGACCTACACCGACCCCGAGGTCGCCCACGTCGGGATCACCGCGGCGCAGGCCGCGGACCGCCCCGACGTGCTCACGTTCGTCGAGGAGATCGCGCGCAACGACCGCTCGCTGCTGGAGGGCGAGACGCGCGGGTATGCGCGGGTGCACGTGCTCGCGAACGGGACGATCCTCGGCGCCACCGTCGTCGGTCGCCACGCCGGAGAGCTGATCGCGCCGATCGCGCTGGCGATGACGCAGGACCTCGGACTCGGCGCGCTCGCGGACACGATCCTCCCCTACCCGACGCGCACCGAGGTGCTCAAGCGCGTCGCCGCGCAGTGGCAGCGCCGCAGGCTCACCCCCTTCGTGGCGCGCCTGCTGCGCACGATCCTCCGCTGGCGGCGATGAACGCCCCATCCGGCCTGCTGTGCGTGTTCGCGAAGCCCCCCCGCCCCGGTGAGGTGAAGACGCGCCTCGCCTCGGCCCTGGGGCCCGACGCAGCGACGCGGCTGGCGACCGCCTTCCTGCGCGACACCTGGTCGAGCGTGCGCGCGGTGCCCTGGGCACGCGCCGTGCTCGCGTCGACGTCGGACGATCCCGACGCGCTGGGGCTGGATGCCGAGGACCCGCTGTGGGCGCAGGGAGACGGCGATCTGGGCGAGCGGATGGAGCGCGTGCTGCGCCGAGCCCTGACCGAAGCGCCGTGGGCGATGGCCCTCGGCGCGGACTCGCCGGGGATGCCACACGCGCTGCTCGAGGCGGCGCGCGCCGCGCTCACCGACCACGACGCGGTGCTCGGACCGACGCCGGACGGCGGCTACTACCTGCTCGGGCTGCGCCGCTGCCCGCCGGGCGCGTTGCGGGGCCTGCCGTGGAGTCAGCCCGACACGCGCGCGGCGACACGCGCGAGGCTCGAGGCCCTCGGACTGACGGTCGCGGAGCTGCCGCCGTTCTTCGACGTCGACACCGCGGAGGATCTGCCCCGCCTCGCGACGTGGCTGCGCCGCGCGCCCGACGCGGCGCCCGCCACCCGCGCGGCGCTCGCGGCGATCGCGCCAGACCTCCGCCCGCGCCTGTCGGTGATCGTCCCCACCCTGAACGAGTCCGCTCGGATCGCCGACACCCTCCGCGATCTGGGCCTCCAGGAAGGCGTCGACGAGGTGATCGTCGCCGACGGCGGCAGCACGGACGACACGCCCACGGTCGTCGCGCGGTTCCCCGAGGTCCACTGCGTCGACGCGCCGCGCGGGCGCGCGCGCCAGCTCAACGCGGGCGCGTCCGTGGCGACCGGCGAGGTGCTGCTCTTCCTTCACGCCGACGTCACGCTCCCGCCGAACGCGGCACGACACGTCGCCATGGTGCTCGCTGACCCGCGAAACCTCGCCGGTGCGTTTCGAACCTGGACCGTCCCCGACGGCCCGTCGCGGATCGGGCCGCTGCTGCACCTCGCGGACGTCCGCTCGCGCCTGACGCGCCACCCGTATGGAGATCAGGCGATCTTCGTCCGACGGGACGCGTTCGATGCGCTCGGCGGCTTCCCGGACCTGCCGCTGATGGAGGACTACGCGTTCTCGCGCGCGCTCGCGCAGCGCGGACGCATCGGGCTCGCGCGCGCACGGGTCCAGGTCAGCGGGCGGCGGTTCGTGCACCGCCCGCTGTTCTACACCGCCGTGATGTGGACCTACCCGGCGCTGTTTCGATGGGGGGTCTCGGCGGCGACGCTGAAGCGCTGGTACGCGGACGTGCGCTGAGGTCGACCGGCGTCACCGCGCAGGGCGAACGCCGGTCTCGATCTCGACCCACGACATCGCGAGGTCGAGCACCTCCTCCCACCCAGGCTCGAACACGATCCCGTGCGTGCGGTCGAAGGTCTGCAGCACGACCCGCGAGCGGCTGTCCTTGTGCTGGTAGCGGCGCCACGCGGCGCGCACCATCCCCTCGGGGATCACGCGGTCCTCGGTGCCGGCGACGAGCATCAGCGGGGCGCGATCGGGCTTCGCCGTGTCGACCCGGGTCTTGCGATGGAAGCCGGCCCACAGCACCTGCACGAAGGGTCGGCCCGGCGCGGGCACGACGTAGCGGTCGTAGGCCCGCTCGCGCTCTGCCTCGGAGATCCTCTCGCCGAACGCCCACACCCACCGCTCGAGGGGGATGTCGTGCACGCGCTGCCCCGCGCGGGTGCGTGAGACCACCGGGAGCGAGGCCTTGATCGCGGAGCCGCGCGCCGAAACGCCGTGGATCGGCGCGGGCTCGAGGGCGACGCCGGCCAGCCCGAGCCCCTCGTCGAGCAGCCGCTGCACGACGAGTCCGCCGAACGAGTGCCCGATCAGCACCGGTGGATCGCCCATCCGTCGGATCAGCGTCGCGTAGTGCGCGACGATCTCGTCCAACCCGAGGATCGACAGCGCCTCGGGCGGGGCGGCGCGCACCTTGGCGGGCTCGCCGGTCAGGTGGGGCCACGCCGGCGCCATGCACGCATAGCCACGCGCCTCCAGCCGCGCGCACCAGGGCTCCCACGCGTCTGCAGACATCCACGCGCCGTGGACGAGCATCACCGTCGTCGCGATCAGCCCGTGCATGTCGTCGCTCCCCGCGCGCGCACGGCGAGCGCGCTCATGGTCCGATCTCCGCGGGCAGCGCGAGATAGCGCCCCTCGGAGGGCAGCCCGCCGAAGCCGGTGCGATCGAACGCGGTGATGCGCCACCACAGGCCCGAGACACGAAACGGCAGGAACAGCACGTCGGGGCTCCACGATGTCGTGGGCACCTCCTCCACGAGCACCAGCTCGGTGAAGTCGGGGACGGTAGCGAACTCGACGCGATAGCCGAGCGCACGGTCCACCTCGGTCCACCGGAACTCCGGACGCCGCAGCGACGCGCCCGCGTCCGGATGCACCGGGGTGCCGGACTGGAGCAGCGCCACCGCCGGCTCGGGTGCCTCTCCGGTTCGAACGCGCGTGCCGAACCCCGCACCGAGCAGCAGCTCCTGGCCCGCGCCGATCACGACCATCTCCTGCGTGAGGGCCTCGGCGCGCGAAGCCTCCTCCTCGATCGTGACGCGGAACCCGCCCCGATCGCCGGTGGCCACGCCCGTCGGCGTGAGGACGTGCACCGAGCCCACGGTGTCGGACATGCGAATCGTCACCGAGCCCTGGTGGACCCGCACGGTGGACGACCGGTCGCCGCCGCCGCCCGCGGTCGCGGTGACCGTCAGGCAGGTGGACGGGAGGAGCAGGATGTCGTCGTGGAGGTAGGTGTCCGGATCGAAGGCGAGGCGAATCGTCGCGAACGAGCGCGCGTCGATACACACCCGCGTGCCCGCGGGGAGGTCCATCCCGACCTCGAGCGGTACCGCAGGCGCCGTGCCGAGCTGAGCGGTCCCCTCGCCCTCGATGGCCGAGAGCGCGGCGGGGACCACGGATCGGCCCGGGCGGGTGGGCAGGTAGAGCAGGCTGCCGACAGGGGGCTGCTCCGTCGGGCCGAGGTCGTTGAGCGCGCGCAGGGTCCGCACCGGCACCCCGCTCTCCCGCGAGACCGTCTCCACCGTGTCGCCGAAGCGCATCAGTCGGGCGTCCGCGGCCTGCGCCATCCCCAGGGCCAGGAGCAGGGAGACGAGCATCACGGCGAACCTTCCGTGGGCGAGGCATCGAAGAGCGGGCGGATCACGACCGCGCGTTGCTCGCGCGGCGTGAGCGACGGATCGGGCTCGGCCGGCTCGAGCACGAGGACGTCCTCGGGGGCGACCCCCTGCGCGATCAGCATCGCGGCGACCGCCGCGGCGCGCTCCCGCGACAGCCGATCGTTCACCGCGTCGCTCCCCTCCGACGAGTGCGAGCCCTGCACCGTGAACCGGCCGCCCCCGGCGCGCCGCGCGATGTCTGCGACCCCCTCGCGCGCCGAGAGCTCGAGCAGCGCCGAGCCCGCGCCGAACGGAACCCGCATGGGCCCAGGCTCGGGGGCCCGCAGCCAAGACGCGTACCCATCCGCCACCGCGACGTCGAGCCACGCCTCACGCCCGTACCCGACCACGCTCACGCGGGTCAGGCCGACGGGGAGCTGAAGGATGACCACGCCGTCGTCGGGCGCCTCACGCTCGAGCTCGGCGTAGCGCACCCGATCACCCACCCAACCGACGACGACGACGCTGCCGTGCTCCGGCGCGGGCTGCAGCATCACCTCGGCCAGCGCCTCGGGGACGGCCTCCACGGGGAGGTAGCCCGGCGCCTTCACCCGGAGCGGCTGCTCGGGCGGCAGCGCGGTGCGCCACGCGTCGACCTCGGCGGCGGGGACCCACTGGCAGACCGGGTGGGGGACCCAGACCAGCGCGCGCCCGGTCGGATCGTCGATCGACACCGGCTCGAGCGGCGCCGGCTCGGGCTCGGCGACCTGGCGCCGCGCCGCGCCGACGACCAGACCGACGGTGAGGCGCCCCGAGATCGGCCCTTCCCACCGCCACAGCGCGTCGACGCCGACGCGCGGCCGAAGTCCGAACGCTCCCCGGAAGTCCACCGCCGCGCCAGCCATCACGACAGGGCTCCACAGCCCCGGCGTCCACCGCACCCCAGGCCCGAGCCGAAGGCTCGGCACGATCGGCCGCGCGGGGTCCAGCAGCGGGAGGCGGACCATGGCGCGGAGGTGGGCGTCGATCTGCTGGTCCATCAGGATGCCGCCCTCGAAGCCCGGCTCGATGCGCACGGGGCCTACCGGCACGGCCAGGCCGAACCCGGCGCCGAGCCCCGGGGCGGACTCACCCACCGCGCCGTAGACGTGCACGTCGCCGAGGGGTGGTGCGGCCGCTGCGAGGGTCGCGAGGGAGAGGAGGGCTGCCAGCATCGACCTAGGGTGCCGCCTTCATGGAGAACATTGCAAGGCGGCCGGTGTGGACGCCCTCGAACCGCCCCTCGAGGGTGGACTCGTCCTCGGTGAGCACCGCGGTGTAGCGACCCGCGTCCACCGTCTCGACCTGATCCTGCAGCACGAGCGTGCGGCGCTCGACGTCGAACGCCCCCTTCACCGGCGTCGTGACCTCGCTCTCGCCAAACCGGACGGTGACGGTGCCGTGGACCTCGGACAGCGTCCCCGCGAGGTCGATGACGGTCGGGCGACCGTTGAACGCGCCGACCCAGCGACCCAGCGGCCGCGGCCCCACCGGCGCGGACACGACCGGCGGCGCGGGGGTCGGACGCGGGCGCGGCGCGGGCGTGGCGGCGACAACCACGTCATCGGGCTCGCTCCGCGGCGAGGAGGGCACCACCGGCTGCTCGCTCGTGACGACATCCTCGTGGAGCACGTCCACGAGCTCGCCTTCGACGTCGGGCGCCTCGCCGCGAAGGGTGACGCCCAGCCACACCCCCAGCACGACGAACAGCGGCGTCGCCGCGAGAACGAACGGCCACCTCCGTCGCCTGGGCGGGGGCGAGAGCGCGGGTACGATCAGCGGCTCCGCGGTCAGGTCGCGCTCGAGCAGGAAGGTGATCGCGTCGTCGGTGGCCGTCTCCCACTCGACCGTCGGCGCGGCGACCACCCGGTCGCGGTCGTGGGTGAGCCGGGTCGACGGCTCGGGGAAGGTTCGCGGATCGAGCGGATCGCTCTGCACCCGGTCGTCGGACTCGAGCGCGCGCACGATGTCCCGTGCCATCTCGGCGGCGGTCGCGTAGCGCTCCTCGGGCCGATACCGCGTCGCGCGCGACAGGATCTGGCGGACTGGCTCCGAGAGGCCCCGCCAGCGCGCGGCGTCCTCGACCGCGGCGAAGAGGTCGACCGGGTTGTCACCGGTGATCAGGTAGAACAGCGTCGTCCCGACCGCATAGAGATCGGCCTGCGCGCCGACCCTTCGCGCGTCGATCCGCTGCTCGGGCGCCATGAACGCGAGCGTGCCGAGCGCGGTGCCGGTGCGGGTCGCGCGCATTCCGTCCTCGTTCAGGTGCAGCGCGATGCCGAAGTCGGCCAGCCGCGCGATGCCCTGTTCATCGAGCAGCACGTTGTGCGGCTTCACGTCGCGGTGCACGATGCCGTGAGCGTGCGCGGCGGCGAGCGCCGAGAGGAGCTGGAGCCCGTAGCGGAGCGCGACCGTCTCGGCGAGGGGCCCGCCCTGCTCGATGAGGTTCGCGAGATTTCCGCCGGTGGCGAGGTCCATCACGACGTACTCGCGCTCGCCGTCCTGCCCCACGTCGTAGATCTTGAGCACGTGCGGGTGGTTGAGCAGCGCCATCGCGCGCGCTTCGCCCATCAGCCGCGCCCTGCCGGTGGTGGCGCCACCGCCCTGCGGATGCAGGAGCTTGATCGCGCGTTCCACCCCGAGCATCGTGTCGGTCGCCTGGTAGACGGACGCCGACGCGCCGGTGCCGAGCGTGCGGGTGAGCACCCACCGACCGCCATCGAGGGTCCCGAGGCTCTCCTCGCCACGCGCGTCGGTCATCGGCCTCCTGGGACCCCACTTTACCGATCGGACGATGGCCCGCAAAGCACCGCGAGCGTGGACGACACCGCGCCGCTCGCGTACAACACGCCCACAGGGAGGCGCGATGACGCTGCAGATCGAAGACCTCGTGGTCGGGGACGGCAAGGAGGCGGTCGCGCACCGCCACGTCACCGTGCACTACACCGGCTGGCTGCAGGACGGCACGAAGTTCGACTCGTCGGTCGACCGTGGCAAGCCGCTGACGTTCGCGCTCGGCGAGCGACGGGTCATCCCCGGCTGGGACCACGGCGTCGCGGGGATGAAGGTCGGCGGCAAGCGCAAGCTGACCATCCCGCCGCACCTCGCCTATGGCGCCAGGGGCGTCCCCGGCGTGATTCCGTCTGGCGCCGTGCTGATCTTCGAGGTGGAGCTGCTCCAGGTGCACGGCGCATGAGGCGCGCGAGCACGCCCTGACGGGGTGATGACGCGCGCGTGACCGAAGGTGGGTTATAGCGGCGGGTCTGCTCGGGGAGCACCTTAGCGCCGATGGCCCGACCCACCGTCCAAGGCTGGTACAAGGTGGAGCACGCCCGCGTCGATTCGAGTCGACAGGGGCTGCTCGACGCACTCCAGCGTCTCGACCAGCCCGTGTTCGTGGTGCGCACCGAGGAGGGGCCCGCAGTCGCCACCGGCGGGCAGGCGGTGTTCGCCACCTCGCCCGCGCCAGCCGACGCGCTGCCGCTGCTCGCGTGGGTGCCGCCGCTCACGCCGGACCGCCTCGGCGACCCGACGTTCCAGGAGACCTACGGCGTCCGGGTGAACTACGTCGCCGGCGCGATGGCCAACGGCATCGCGTCCACCGAGATCGTCTGCGCGATGGCGAAGGCCGGCATGATCGGGTTCTTCGGCGCGGCCGGGCTCACCACCCCGCGCATCCGCGAGGCGATCGACCGCATCCAAGCCGAGATCGGCGACCTGCCGTTCGGCAGCAACCTGATCCACTCCCCCCAGGAGCCGCGGCAGGAGTGGGAGACGGTCGACCTCTACCTCGAGAAGGGCGTGCGCACCGTGTCGGCCTCGGCCTACCTCGGGCTCACCCCGCAGGTCGTCACCTACCGGCTGAAGGGCGCCCACGTCGGTCCCGACGGCCGCGTCGTCGTCCCCAACCGCGTGCTCGCGAAGGTCAGCCGCGAGGAGGTCGCCGCCCACTTCCTGAACCCGGCGCCCGAGCGGATGCTCCGCGCGTTGGTGGAGCAGGGCCGCCTGACCGCCCAGGAGGCAGCCCTCGGCGAGCGGGTGCCGATGGCCGACGACCTCACCGCCGAGGCCGACTCGGGCGGGCACACCGACAACCGCCCGCTGCCGGTGCTCCTGCCGCTGCTGATCGGCCTGCGCGACCGCGTCGTCGCCGAGCGCGGCTACGACCGTCCGGTGCGGGTCGGCGCGGCGGGAGGCCTCGCCGCCCCGTCATCGGTGGCCGCCGCGTTCGCGATGGGCGCCGCCTACGTGCTCACCGGCACGGTCAACCAGGCGTGCGTCGAGGCCGGCACGTCGCCGATGGTCCGCGAGATGCTCGCCGAGGCTGGCGCCGCCGACGTCGGCATGGCGCCCGCCTCCGACATGTTCGAGGGCGGCGTGAAGGTCCAGGTGCTCAAGCGCGGCACGCTGTTCGCCCAGCGCGGCGAGAAGCTCTACGCGCTCTACCGCGACCACGGCGCGTGGGAGGCGATCCCGCAGGCCGATCGCGAGCGGGTCGAGCAGCAGATCCTCCGGCGGCCGTTCGCGTCGGTGTGGGCCGACTGCGAGGCGTTCTTCGCCGCGCGCGACCCGAAGCAGCTCGAGCGCGCCGCGCGCGACCCCCGCCACAAGCTGGCGCTCGTGTTCCGCTGGTACCTCGGGCTCTCGTCGCGGTGGGCCATCGCGGGGGACACCGACCGCCGGATGGACGCACAGGTGTGGTGCGGCCCGGGCATCGGCGCGTTCAACGCGTGGACGCGGGGCACCTTCCTCGCGGAACCCGCCCGCCGTGACGTGGTCACGGTCGCCGCGAACCTGATGGCCGGCGCCGCCGCCATCACCCGTGCCCGCTGGCTCGTCCAGCAGGGCGTCTCCGCCGGACCCGAGGCCGAAGCCTGGGTGCCTCGACCCGTCGCCTGATCCCCCGAAGGAGCCCATGTCCGAGCATCACCCGGAGCCCGTCGCCATCGTCGGCATGGCGTGCCTGTTCCCGCGATCCCCGGATCTGGCGTCCTACTGGCACAACATCGTGCACGCGGTGGACTGCACGTCCGCGGTGCCCGACGATCACTCGTGGCGGCCCGACGAGCAGTGGGACGCCGACCCGAAGGCGCGCGACAAGACCTACTCGCGCCGCGGCGGCTTCCTCGACAAGGTCCCGTTCGACCCGATGCAGCACGGGCTGACGCCGTCTGCGCTCGACGCGACCGACACCAGTCAGCTCCTCGCGCTGATCGTCGCGCGCGAGGCGCTTCGCGACGCCGGGCTCGATCCCGACGGCGCGGGCTGGGATCGCCAGCGCACCGGCGTGATCCTCGGCGTGACCGGCACCCAGGAGCTCGCCGTCACGCTCGGGGCCCGCCTGCACGGCCCCACATGGAAGAAGGCGATGCTCCGCTGCGGCGTCGACGCGGCGCTCGCCGACGCCGTCGTCGGCGACATCTCGGACCACTTCCCGGAGTGGCAGGAGCAGTCGTTCCCGGGCCTGCTCGGCAACGTGGTGGCCGGGCGCATCGCGAACCGCCTCGATCTGGGCGGCACGAACTGCGTAGTCGACGCGGCGTGCGCGAGCAGCCTGGCCGCGGTGCAGCTCGCGGTGGCCGACCTGCAGACCGGTCGCGCCGATCTGGTGCTCTCCGGCGGCGTCGACACGCTCAACGACATCTTCATGTACATGTGCTTCAGCAAGACGCCCGCGCTGTCGAAGTCCGACGCGACGCGCCCCTTCGACGCGGCGGCCGACGGCATCCAGATCTCCGAGGGGCTCTCGGTGCTCGCGCTGAAGCGGCTGTCGGACGCCGAGCGCGACGGCGACCGCGTGTATGCGGTGCTGAAGTCGATCGGCGCGTCGAGCGACGGCAAGGGCACCGCGATCTACGCGCCGAACCCCGAGGGCCAGGTCAAGGCGGTCGAGCGTGCGCACGCGCAGGCGGGCGTGGCCGCCGACACGATCGAGCTGATCGAGGCGCACGGCACCGGCACGAAGGCGGGCGATCTCGCCGAGGTCACCGGGCTCAAGCGGGTCTATGCGAAGGTCGCGCGCGAGGGGCGGTTCGTGGCCCTCGGGTCGGTGAAGTCGCAGATCGGCCACACCAAGTCCACCGCGGGCGCGGCCGGGCTGGTCAAGGCGGCGCTGGCGCTGCACCAGCGCATCCTGCCCCCGACCGCGAACGTCGACGCGCCCAACCCGAAGATGGCGTTCGAGGAGTCTCCGCTCTACCTGAACACCCGCGCCCGGCCGTGGGTGCGCGCGGCCGACCACCCGCGCCGCGCCGGCGTCAGCGCGTTCGGCTTCGGCGGCTCGAACTTCCACGCGATCCTCGAGGAGCACGGCGATCCCGACGTGGTGGCGGCGCGGTACACCGCCGAGGCCGAGCTGGTGCTGATCGGCGCCGAGAGCGCCGCCGCGCTCGCCGAGCGACTGCGCGAAGCGCGCGCCCGACTGTCCGCGCCGACGCTTCAGCACGCGATCCGCCCGCTGCTCGAGGGCTGGCGCCCCGCGTCCCACATCGTCGGCTTTCTCGCGACCTCGCTCGACGGGCTCGCCGCCCAGCTCGACGCAGCCGACGCGCTCGTGGCGAGCGGTCCCGGCGATCGCGACGGCGTGCACTACGCGGTGCCCAGCGCCGAGTCTGCGCGCACTGCGCTGATCTTCCCGGGGCAGGGCAGCCAGTACGTCGAGATGGGCCGCACCGTGGCCCTGCGGCACCCCGCGGTGCGCGCCGCGTTCGACCGCGCCGACGAGGCGTTCCGCGTCGCCGGCCGCGCCCCGCTCTCGGCGCGGGTGTTCCCGCCGCCCGCGTTCGACGACGCCACGCGCACCGCACAGCAGGCGGACCTCACCGCGACCGAGTGGGCGCAGCCGGCGATCGGCGCGCTCTCGAAGGGGCTGCTCGACCTGCTGCGCCGGTTCGGCGTCGACGGCGAGGCCTACGCGGGCCACTCCTACGGTGAGCTGGTGGCGCTGCACGCCGCGGGCGCGCTGCCCGAGACGTCCCTGTGGGAGGCCAGCCGCGTGCGCGGCGAGGCGATGGCCGATCGCGGCGAAGACCGCGGCACGATGGCCGCGGTGTCCGGCCCGCTCGACCGGATCCAGGCGGTGCTCGACGGGCTCGGCGACGGCGTCGTGCTCGCGAACCGCAACCACCCCACCCAGGGCGTGATCTCGGGGTCGCGCGACGGGGTGCGCGCGGCGATGGCGGCGCTCACCGAGGCGGGGCTCGCGGCCAAGGCGATCCAGGTCTCCGCGGCGTTCCACTCGTCGCTGGTCGCCGACGCCAGCGCGCCGTTCGCGGCGGCCCTCGCCGAGCTGGCGTTCGAGGCTCCCACGAGGCCGGTGTACAGCACCGTGACCGCAGCCCCCTACCCGAGCGACGCCGACGCCGGACGCGCGCTGCTCGCGCGCCAGATCACCGCGTCGGTGGACTGGGTGGGGGTGATCGAGGCCCTGTGGGCGCGAGGCGTCCGCACGTTCGTCGAGTGTGGCCCCGGTCGCGTGCTCTCGGGCCTGACCCGCAACACCCTGAAGGGGCGCGACGGCGCGGCGCTCGTCGCGCTGGACGGCAAGGGCGGCAAGGTCGACGGAGACGTCCAGCTCAAGGAGGCGCTGCTCGCGCTCGCGCTCCGCGGTCTGCCGATCGCGCTCGCGCCGCTGCTCGCCGAGCCGCTGCCGAGCGCGCCGCGCGTGGCCGGCAGCAAGGCGACGGTGTGGATCGGCGGCGCGAACTACCGCGCCGCGCGCACGCTCGCTCCACCGCCGCCGAAGCTGCCCGCGCGTCCGATCCGCGCAGCCTCGTCGGCACCGGCGGCCCATGCGCCGGCGCCTCCGCCTCCCGCCCCGGCGCCCGCAGCCGCGCAGGCCCAGACCTCACTTCCTTCCGGAGCACCGCCCGTGGCGAAGTCACAGTCCCCGTCCTCGGTCGATGCCGGCGCGCTCGCCGCGCTGCTCCAGACTACCCGCGACAGCCTGGCAGCGTTCCAGGAGGCCCAGGAGCGCACCGCGCGCGTCCACGGGCAGTTCCTCGAGGCGCACGCTCAGGCGAACCACAGCTTCCAGCGCCTGTTCGAGACGCACGCGCGGCTCGTGGAGATGGCGACCACCGGCACGCTGCCGATCGAGCGCTCGAGCGTGGCGCCCCCGCCGATCGCGTCCGCCGCGTCGCCGTCGGTGCAGCGCGTGATGGACAGCTTCCTCGCGGCACCGAGCGCGGACACCGCGAGCCTCGGCGCGCGCGCGTCGACCGGTGTTCCCCGGCAGCCCACACACCACCGCGTGCAGAACCTGACGTCCATCCGGCCGCAGGTCGCCGCCGCAGACGACCTGCCCCCGATGATGCACGCGGACTCCGGGGGTGGGGGCCTCACCCCGATGAACGCACCGACCGCCGCGCCCGCCGCGGCGCCGCCGTCCGCCGGGACGGGTGCTTCGCGCGAGGCGCTCGTCCAGGCCACGTTCGCCGCCGTCGCCGACAAGACCGGCTACCCCGCCGACATGCTCGAGCTCGGCATGGACCTCGAGGGCGACCTCGGCATCGACTCCATCAAGCGCGTCGAGATCCTCGCCGCCGTGCAAGACGCCGTCCCCGGCCTCCCAGAGCTCGACAACGAGGCCCTCGCCGCGCTGCGCACCCTCGCCGACGTCGTCGATCACCTCGGCGCGCTCGGCGGCGCCGCCCCCTCGCCCGTCCCCGCCGCGGCCGGCGCCTCCCGCGAGGCGCTCGTCCAGGCCACCTTCGCCGCCGTCGCCGACAAGACCGGCTACCCCGCCGACATGCTCGAGCTCGGCATGGACCTCGAGGGCGACCTCGGCATCGACTCCATCAAGCGCGTCGAGATCCTCGCCGCCGTGCAAGACGCCGTCCCCGGCCTCCCAGAGCTCGACAACGAGGCCCTCGCCGCGCTGCGCACCCTCGCGGACGTCGTCGACCACCTCGGCGGGCTGTCTGGGGGGAGCGCCCCGGTTGCGACGGTGCCGACGGCGGCTCCGGTCGAAGCGGCGGACGACGAGGCGCTCGCGTGCCGAATCGTCGTCGCGGTGCCCGCACCGGCCGGGGCCGCGTTCGCGCCTGGTCGCACGATCGTCCTCGGGGATGGGGCCGGACTCGGCGCCGCGCTCGTCGACGCGCTCCGTGCGGCGGGCGTCGATGCCCGCGCCGAGGTGTCCGGCTGGCGCCCGTCGAACGGCGGCGCGCCCGACAGCGTGATCTACGTCGGCGCGGTCGGCGCCGAGGGCGAGGCTGCGCGCGCCGCGCTGATCGAGGCGTTCCAGGTCGCCCGCGCGCTCGGCCCCTGCACGCTGTTCGCGACCGTCACCGCGCAAGGCGGCGACTTCGGTCTGTCGGAGCTCGTGGGCGACCCGCAGACGGCCGGCCTCGCCGGGCTGGTGAAGACGCTCGGGCAGGAGTGGGAGGGCGCGCGCGTGCTCGCGCTCGACCTCGACGCCGCCCAGATCGACGCGGCCGCGATCGCCCGGGAGATCCTCCAGGATCGCGGCGCCACCGAGATCGGCCTGCGCGGCGGCGCGCCGATCGCGCTCACGGTGGCGCCCCGAGCGACGCCCCTGGGCGCGGCCTCGGCGCCGATCGCGGCCGGCGAGCTGGTCGTCGTCTCCGGCGGCGCCCGCGGCGTGACCGCGGCCGTCGTCCTCGAGCTCGCGCGCCGCTACCGCCCGGCGCTCCTGCTGCTGGGCCGCTCGCCGCTGGGCGACGAGCCCGCCTGGGCGCGCGGCGTCGCCGACGCGCAGCTCCAGGCAGCGCGGGTGGCGGCGGCGCGGCAGTCCGGAGAGCGGCTGCAGCCGCGC